>JAGOIG010000069.1 GCA_017995735.1 Candidatus Kapaibacterium sp.
CTTGATATTTTATTTCATTATTGATTATATATCTCTGGTAATAAGCACGGAAACCCAGTTTCTCCCAATTCGTTACTTTTGTAAGGGCATCAGACTCAGATGCAACAATTTGTGCTAATATTTCATAAGGAAGTAATTCTGGATCAAGCCAGCGCACTTCTGCTCTACGATTATAGGACAATTGCCATTCTTTTATGGGTAAATAATATAAAGGATTTTCGTTCCCTCTTGCTTTCAATCGAATTTGTTCGGGCTGAGCACCTGAATCAATTAATATTTGTCGAATATTCTGCGCCCGTTCAAGAGATAAATCATAATCTTTTGCGCTATCAATTTCAAAATAAGAATAGGCAGATATTTCAATCATACTCTTGGAATTATTTTTTAATAAATTTGCTAACTCACCTAATTTCTTATAATAAGATTGCGGAACTTTATTAGATGTATAATCAAAAATTGTCAATATTTGGTATGGAATATAAATTTCGGGTACTTGCAAATAAAATTTCCGTGCGTCATCTATAAATTTTTGATTTATATATAATGCGGATTTTATCAATAATTCGGGATAGTATTTAAGTTCATTTAAAAACGTCAAATTATACTGATAAAATACTTTTTGTCCAAAATAAATTTCTGAAATAACTTTGCTGATTTTATCAAATTCATTAGATTCAAGTGAATACAAGCGACCACCTGTAGCATCGGCAATAGTATTCATTTGGTAACTTTTATAATCATTTGATAATGTAATAATGTAAATGGGGATATGCATCGAGCAAGCAATTTTAATTGCTTCATCCAATGTTGAAATAATAGAGCTATTTTCTTCACTATATGCTAACAAAATGATAATATCGTTTTTATTCACATTAGTATCTCTAATTTTCTTTAATGTACTTATAATTGCTGTAGAATATGCGGCGGTACCTGATGGTTTTATATCAATAGTTGAAAAATTTACATAAGCTTTTCGCGGTACTTCATTTTCGAAATGCATCTCTAAATTTTGATTAAAAGTACCGAAAGAAACTCTATCAAAATTATCAAAATTTCTAAGAGCAGTGCGGATCTGTTCGCTAACTTTATCTAATTCATAAGCAGCTAAAGAATTTTCAAGCAAAATATGAACAGAAATTGGATTTGCAGTATCGCTTAGCCTCTTTTCCCCTACAAATTTTTGATTAAATGACATACGCATACCATACGAATTTACATCAATAGACAAATTCAAGCTGTCGAGATTCAAGTTTGTAATGAAATTGCCAAATTCATCCATTGGCAAAAGACTTAGAGTCATTTTGTTGTCTTCAAAATCTGTTCGGATGATTTTAATATTTTTCAAATTATAACGAACGGTCGAAGGAAGCAAACCATTGAGATAATCAGATACTTCAAGCGATGGTTCATTGAATTTTTTTTGAATAATCTCAGCACCTGTTTGAATTTCTTTTACAGGATGATTTACAAAAATATGTATATCCAACTTCTGCGTATCAATTGGATTGACAGCGATTAATTTATATGTTGTATCATCCATTGGCGATAGATAAACTGAATCTACTGCTTTAAAAGTACGTGGGATTCCCTCAAAATAAGCACAATCTATGTTTTTGAATTGCCATTTTACGAGTGCGGAATCCCCCTCATTAATTGTTATGTCATTAGAAAAACTATCAATTTTAATTTTTTGAATTTGTTTATTTGCTGAGCAGCTTATCGAAATGATAAAAAGCAGAAATAATATTAATTTTGTAGAGATTTTATTCAAATTCATTTAGTCATATTGGTTTTTTATAAAATTAAGGAAATTTAATAAAACAATTAATTATTTGACACAAATTAATAAAACGAACATTTGTCATATAGATGTCAAATAATTTTAAATATAACTTTGATATTCCCATAATAAAATTTTTATCCTGTAAGAAATCTTAATTTCATAATTTTATAAATAAATCAAAATGATAAAATGATAAAAGATATTTTATATTATCAACTAGGCGGTAATTCAATTTTAGATTATCTTATTATAATTGGTATAGTAGTAATATCGTATCTACTAATAAAACTTATTGAACATACTGTAATCAAAAGACTTAAAGCCAAGTCTGAAAGCACAGAATCAAAATTAGATGACACATTAATCAAAGGAATTGAAAAATATATCTTGCCTCTTATTTTGATTAGCATAATTTATATTATGCTAATTCAATTGCATATCATCGGTAATGTCCGCAAAATCATTGATATTGCAGCAATGATTTTGGCTACGTATTTTATTATTCAGTTTGTTTCAGCCATTATTTCGTATTATATTGAAGTTAAGTGGCTCAAAGGCGAGGATGTAACTAAATCGAATCGAGTGAAAGCAATTTTGCCAATTGTGAATATTTTAATTTGGACAATAGGTATAATCTTTTTGCTCGATAATTTAGGGCTGAAAATATCGGCAATTATTACAGGACTGGGCATTGGCGGGATTGCAATTGCATTAGCCACTCAGACATTATTAAAAGATTTATTTGGATATTTAATAATATTATTAGATAGACCATTCGAAGTGGGCGATTTCATTGCAGTTGATGCATTTTCGGGAACAATTGAAAAAATTGGAATTAAATCTACTCAAATACGTAGCATTGATGGGGAAATGCTTATTTTTTCAAATAGCGATTTAACAAACTCCCGCATTAAAAATTATCACAAAATGATAACGCGTAGGGTATTACTGCGGTTTGGAATTGTCTACGAAACTCCACTCGAAAAAACAAAACAAATTCCTCAAATTATTGAAAAAATTGTAGAGAAAATTGAAGGAACAAGATTCGACAGAGCTCACTTTGTACAATATAGTAATTATAGCTTAAATTTTGAGGTTGTATATTATATCGAAGATAATGATTATACAAAATATATGGATATTCAACAAGAAATTAATTTAAAGATTGCAGATAAATTTGCTGAAAATAATATTCAATTTGCTTATCCAACACAGGTGATTTACCTTAACAAATCAAATAATTTAGATAGTAATATGGGCGGGTTATAGGAAAAACAACATTACAGAGCAAGTAAGATATTAAAAATAATAAAAATCAGTCAATAAAAAAGACTATTAACCTTCAAGCAATTCTTTTTCTTTATCAGCAACAATTTTATCTAGTTTTGAAATGAACTCATCAGTAATTTTCTGTAGTTGGTCGGAGCCTTTTTTCTGGTCATCTTCGGTTATTACCTTATTTTTTTCTTCTTTTTTCAATTCTTCCATTGCATCACGGCGTATATTGCGAATAGCAACTTTACCTTCTTCGGCATATTTTTTAGCAAGCTTTACAAATTCCTTGCGACGTTCTTCGGTCAAAGGAGGAACGGGAACTCTAATGATATTTCCATCGCTTTGAGGATTGAAACCAAGATCAGCGGTTTGAATTGCTTTTTCAATTGCTTGTATCATACTTTTATCATACGGATTAATCACAATTGTGCGTGCATCGGGAGTAGAAACATTTGCAATTTGGTTCAAAGGAGTGGAACTTCCATAATAATCAACATAAACACCATCAAGCAAGGATGTACTTGCACGACCTGTGCGGATTCTCGAAATTTGATTTTTATAATAGTCGAGCGATTGCTCCATTTGTTTTCGCGTATCATCAAGAATATCTTGTACTGGCATAATATCTCCTTTATGAAATTAAAGTACCTAAATTTTCATCTAACAAAATTCTTTTCAAATTGCCTTCAACTAAAATATTGAATACTCTGATTGGGAGATTATTTTCTCTGCAAAGAGTGAAAGCAGTTTGGTCCATAATTCTCAAATTTTTTTCGATAACATCATTATATGAAATTTTATCATACATAATTGCATCGTGATTTTTCTCGGGGTCGCAATCATATACACCATCGACGCGTGTTCCTTTCAAAATCGCATCTGCTTCGATTTCTATTGCACGAAGCACAGCAGCGGTATCAGTTGTAAAATATGGATTACCTGTGCCTGCACCGAAAATCACAATTCTACCTTTTTCAAGATGCCTAATTGCCCGACGTCTTATCAGAGGCTCAGCAATTTGTTCCATTTTGATTGCAGATTGAAGGCGAGTTTGGACGCCAAAAGTTTCAAGTACATTTTGGAATGCAATTGAGTTAATTACAGTGGCAAGCATTCCCATATAATCACCTGAAACTTTGGAAATACCTTTCGTAAGTCCTTGCACTCCACGAAAGATATTTCCACCACCAATTACAATAGCAATTTCAACGCCTAATTGATGGGCAGCTACAACTTCTTTTGCAAATTTTTGAAGTGCATCAGGGTCAATACCAAAACCCTGATTTCCCATCAACGCTTCACCACTTAGCTTTAATAATATGCGTTTATAAATTGGTGTCATTTTATTTATTAATCTTCTTCTGATTCACCAAGCAAATATCTACGGAAAGCCTTAATTTTAATTTCAGTGCCCATTTCATTGCAAATTTCTTTTAAGACATCTCCGACAGTTTTATCCCCATCTTTTACAAACTGTTGCTCTAATAAGCAGAATTCCGAAAAATACTTTTCGAGTTTGCCTAGGGCGATTTTTTCTGCGATCTCGGGCTTTTTACCTTCATCTATTGCCTGTTGAATATATATATTCTTTTCATTTTCAAGTGTAGAGTGATTGACTTGCGATCTATCAATAAACTTAGGATTCATCGCAGCGATTTGCATAGTAATATCGTGTGATAAGCTTTTGGCAAGTGGTGTGGGATTTGATGCACCTTCAAAGACAGCAAGCACAGCGAGCTTATTTCCTGTATGCATATATTCATCAATCCATCCATTTTCAACTGTCAATTTATCAAATCTTCGAATTTGAATTTTTTCACCAAATTTTGCCAAAATTTCATTATGAATACTTTCAATGGTATCATCACCAACTTTTAACTTTAATAATTCATCAACTGTATTTACATTGCTATCAAAGAAAGCATCACGTAAAAGTGACACATATTTTACAAATTCTTCGTTTCGAGAAACGAAATCGGTTTCGCAATTAACTTCAATAATAATCGCTTTCTTTAAATCAGCACTTGTCTTTGTATAAATAAGTCCCTCTTTTGCCACTCTGCCTGCACGATTAGACGCTGAAGCAGCTCCTTTTTTTCTTAGAATTTCGATAGCTTCTTTAGTATCGCCATTTGCTTCAACTAATGCTTTTTTGCAATCGCCAATACCCGCGCCTGTTTTTTCACGCAATTCTTTGACCATCTGGGGTGTTACTTCGACCATAATTTTATCTATTTTTATTTTATAATATGCAGTTTTATTAATTTTCTTCTTGTTGTATATCAATATCTGTTATCTTTGTTTCGTTAGGATATTCTTGTTCAGTCGTTTCTTCTTCAGAGGGGACATCTTCAGATTGCGTCTTTCTTCTTTCGCGGAATTTCCGTTTTGTTCTAACTTGTTGTTCTTCAGTTGGCTCTTCTAATTTAGATTGTAAATGTTTTTCACCTTCTAATTCAGCTATTCTAACTCTTGAAAGGCTACTGCCTTCAATAATAGCATCGGCGATGATATTTGAAATCACTTCTAATGTTTTAATTGAATCATCATTTGCAGGAATTGGAAAATCAACTAAATCAGGGTCAGTATTAGTGTCAACAATTGCAATAATTGGAATGCCAAGAGTTTTGGCTTCTTGCACTGCAATATGCTCCTTTTTTAAATCTGTAATAAATAATGCACCTGGCAATCGATTCATATTTTCAATTCCGCCAAAGACTTTTCGTAATCTCTCCCTTTCTCGATTTAATAATAACCGCTCTTTTTTTGTCAATCTTTCAAAAGTTCCATCAGTTTCCATTTTGTCAATTGTATTCAACCGTTTGATACTCTTGCGAATTGTAATAAAATTAGTAAGCATCCCGCCAAGCCAACGTTCTGTGACGTAAGGAGCACCACATCTCTGTGCAACCTCTTCAATAATTCGCCTTGCTTGTGGCTTTGTACCAACCATTAGGATTATTTTGCCTTCTGCAGAATAATCTAATGCTGCTTTTCTTGCATAATCGAGAAGAATTTGAGTTTTTCGGAGGTCAATAATGTGAATTCCATTTTTTTCTCCGAAAATGAATTTTTGCATCTTGGGATTCCATCTACGTGTAAGATGTCCAAAATGCGCCCCCGCTGCCAGCAGGGTTTCGATTGAAACGCAATGTTCCATAATTTTCTCCTTGTTTTTACATCTGTTCCTATCATCTTGCTCAAACATTCAAATTGAACACAATCAAGCAATCCAGGAACATGGATTATTTTATAAATAATTGACTAAATTCTTATTAAAAAGACCGAAAAATTAATATTAACGTTTCGAGAATTGGAATCTTTTACGCGCTTTTTTCTGGCCATATTTTTTACGCTCTACCATACGAGGATCTCGACGTAGCATGCCTTCAGGTTTCAATTTATCGTGATATTCATCATTGAATTCTACTAAGGCTCGCGCTATACCTAACTGAATGGCACCAGCTTGTCCCGTAATTCCCCCACCTGTTGTTTTAATAATAATATCCAATTTTCCAAGTGTATCAGTTAATCTTAATGGTTTCAAAATTGTACCGCGTTCATATTCCACAGGAAAATACTCAAAAAAAGGACGATTATTTACTGTGATTTTTCCTGTCCCTGACATAAGTCTTACCTGAGCTACTGATGTTTTTCTTCTTCCTGTCGCTTGAATTACGTTCATATTAATTCTCCTTGTAATATTTCAGTGTATATAATTGTGGTTTCTGAGCTTGATGGGGATGTTCTATGCCTCTATAAACTTTTAATTTCTTTATTATTTGTCTGCCAAGCCGATTTTTTGGTATCATTCCCCATACTGCATGTTCAATAACATAAACAGGATTTTTTTCAATCATTGTTTTAAAAGAATTAAATCTTGCTCCAACGGGGTACCCTGTATGATGGAAGTACTGCTTCTGTTCTGTACGCTTTCCTTCAACCTGTACTTTTTCAGCATTTATTACAATAACAAAGTCGCCATTATCAACATGAGGGGTAAAATTTGCTTTATGTTTGCCACGCAAAAGAGCCGCTACCTCAGTTGCTATACGCCCTAGAGTTTTCCCCTCAGCATCTATTATCCACCAATTACGTTCTGCATCTTCTTTTCTCAAAGATTTTGTTATATGAGCAGAAATTTCCACAATTTTCTCCTAAATAAATAAATTATTAAATCTTTACTTTTTTCGATTTGAAAAATAATAAAGTTACAAAATTAATAAAATTTTGAAAAATACAAAACATTATTACTTGATTAGAATTAAAAAAATAAAATAATCAAAAAAAACCCTTTTCGTCAATTTTACTTATGTTTGATGCAAATAATATTTCCAAATATATTACATTAGCACCTATGGAAGATATTACTGATCTTCCATTCAGAATCATTTGCAAAAAATTGGGTGCCGACCTTGTTTTTACTGAATTCATTGCAAGCGAAGCTTTAATCAGGAATATCGATAAATCCATCAAAAAAATGCAGTATCTTGATGTGGAACGCCCAATTGGTGTGCAAATTTTTGGAGGAAATATTAATTCATTAGTACAATCTGCAAAAATAGTTGAAGATTCAGGCGCTGATATATTAGACATCAATTGTGGATGCTGGGTAAAAAAAGTTGTAAAAAATGATGCAGGTGCTGCATATCTAAAAGATCCTGATAGAATGGCAGCAATGGTAAATTCTGTTGTAAATGCTGTAAATATCCCTGTTTCTGTAAAAACACGAATTGGTTGGACAAAGGATAATATTAACATCCTCGAAGTTGCAAAAAAAGTTGAGGATGCAGGAGCAAAATTCATCACAATTCATACCCGCACTCGCGATATGGGACTTGGCGGTACAGTAGATTGGAATTGGATTAATAAAGTGAAGGATATTATATCAATTCCCGTAATATTGAATGGAGATGTGCAAACCGCTGAGGATGTTCAACGAGCATTTGCTACAACACTTGCGGACGGCGTTATGATTGCACGTGGAGCGATTGCAAATCCATTTGTATTTAAACAAGCAAAAGAATTAATGAATTTCGGTCATATAATCACTAATCCAACTCCCGAAGATAGAATTAAGCTATGTTTGGAGCATCTTGAATTAAGTATTGATTATAAAGGAGATAAAAAAGCTATTATTGAATTTAGAAAATATTATAGCGGATATTTAAAAGGATTATATAATGCCTCAAAGGTGAGAATGAATTTGATGAAATTAGATAATTTTGAAGATATTAAAGCCACTTTATATAAATTTCTTAATGAACTCCCTCGATTAGAAGTTTTAAATTAAATAAGTCAATTAACATTCTTAATTTTGAAATTATTAGAAAATCAAAAAGGAGAATTTATGAACAATCACGATGCCGACGTTGTTGTCATTGGGTCAGGTCCTGGAGGATATGTTGCTGCAATTCGAGCAGCACAATTAGGACTTAAAACAATTTGTGTGGAACGCTCAGAACTTGGTGGAATATGCTTGAATTGGGGTTGCATACCCACAAAAGCATTGCTCAAAAGTGCGGAAATGATAAATCATTTCAAGGAAGCCGAAGTTTATGGATTAAATCCCGTAAATACATCATTTGATATACAAAAAATAGTAGATAGAAGCCGTAAAGTTGCCGATAAAATGTCCAAAGGAATTCAATTTCTTTTCAAAAAATACAAGGTTCAATTAGTTGTCGGGAATGGCACAATCAAAACTCCTACAGAAGTGGAAGTCCGTGATAATGATGGAAATCTTACAGATTCAATCAATGCAAAAAATATAATTATTGCAACGGGAGCGCGCCCTCGTATGTTCCCAGGAATAGAAGTAGATAGAAAAAGTATTATCACAAGTCGTGAAGCAATGATTCCTGATAAAACTCCTGAGTCAATAATTATAATGGGTGCAGGTGCAATTGGTGTTGAATTTGCTTATTTTTATAATGCACTTGGAACGAAAGTTACAATTATTGAAATGATGGATAGAATTTTGCCCGTTGAAGATGAAGAAATTTCAAAAGAGCTTGCAAGAATCTATAGAAAATATGGAATTACATTATTAACAAAAACAAAAGTAATTTCTGCAAATGCACAGAAAAAAAGTGTTGAAATTAAAGTTCAAAAAGATGATGGCTCTGAAACAACATTGACAGGTGAAATTGCTCTAAATGCAATTGGAATACAAGCAAATATTGAAAATATTGGATTGGAAAATATTGGAATTGATTTGCAAAAAGGTTTCATAAAAGTTAATAATCATTTGCAAACAAATATCCCTAATGTATTTGCAATTGGGGATGTTGCAGGTGCACCCTGGCTTGCTCACAAGGCATCTGCAGAAGGGATTGAAGCAGCAGAATTTATTGCGGGACATAATACTAATGGAATTGATTATAATAATATACCTGGGAATACATATTGTGTGCCACAAGTGGCAAGTGTGGGTCTTACCGAAGCAAAAGCAAAAGAACAAGGTTACACAGTAAAAATTGGCAAATTTCCATTTACAGCAAGTGGCAAAGCAACAGCAATTGGTGAAACAAATGGATTTGTCAAAGTTATAATTGATGAAAAATATGGTGAAATTTTAGGAGTGCATATGATTGGTCCTGATGTAACAGAGTTGATTGGCGAGGCAACACTTGCTCGCTCAGTTGGCGCAACCGGAAAGAATCTATTCAAAACAATACATGCACATCCAACATTAAGCGAAGCCTTGATGGAAGCAGCAGCCGTTGCATATAATGAAGC
>JAGOIG010000070.1 GCA_017995735.1 Candidatus Kapaibacterium sp.
ACCATAGTCATTATTTCTTTTGAATGAGGAACTTTATCGTCAGATTTATAAAAACTAATTGAAAGTACTTTGGAATGAACAGTTGGTTGAGGATAAAAGCAATATGCAGGGACATTAAAGCTTGATGTAATTTTTCCATAGAAGCTAAGAGCAATTGGTAAAATTCCGTAAAGTTTAGTATCTGTGGAAGAAAGCAAACGATTTGCTACTTCCTTTTGGACCATAATTACAGTATTTTTCACAAAATTGTAATTATCGAAAAGTTTAAATAAAATTGAGCTGGTCAAGTAGTAAGGAAGATTACCAATTACAGCAAGATTTTGAGAATTTGTGATTTGAGAGAAGTCAAATTTTATAAAGTCCTCATTTACGATATGGATATTAGGGTAATATTTGCTTGGGAATTGCATAGTCAATAAATCACTTAGGCGGTTATCGATTTCAATAGCGTAAATTTCATTGGGGTAATCAGCTAAATATTGAGTAAGCACTCCCTTACCAGGTCCGATTTCGATAATAATATCCTCGGGAGCAACCTCAAGCAAATGAGTTGCTTTTTGAGCAATATTCAAATCAATTAGGAAATTTTGCCCAAGAGATTTTTTTGGTTCGATATGTACTGTTCTATAATCCAATTTTATCGTAATATTCTTTCAATTTATTATAAATATTTTCATTAGAAAAAGATAGCATATTAGTATCGCCAATCACAAACATAAAATTTTTATCTCCATTCCAGCGAGGGACAAGATGGAAGTGAAGATGGTCGGGCAATCCTGCGCCTGCGACTTGTCCAAGATTTACGCCAATATTATATCCTTGTGGGGAAAGAGCCTCATCAATAATTTTAATAGAATCTCGTATTGATTGCATAATATCGAGCAATTCCTCATCATTTAATTCAGTAAAATTGCCTATATGTCGTAATGGTGCAATCAGCAAATGGCCTGTAGTATAAGGGAATTTATTCATCAAAATTATACAATTCTTACGGCGTTGGAGTATTAAACGTTCAGCATCTTCATTTTCAGAATGGATTCCATCGCAAATAAAGCAGCCCTCCTTGCTATCAGGATTTTTATCTTTAAATGAATCTATATACGCTGATCGCCAGGGTGACCATAAATAATCCATAATTAAATATTTTTTTACAAAATTACAATTTATTTTTTAGAAAACAATAATAAAATTATAATCAAGTGTTTTCGATTTGAAAGAAAATTTTTGGTATATAATTTGTCTTTAGCAAAAAGAATTCAATATTAGCCAAATGCAATACAACGATTATTTATTCAACACGAAATTACCTCTAATGAATAGGGCACTTGATGCGTATTCACTTCGTATGAAGACAATTGCAAAGAATATCGCTAATCTTGACTCTCCACAATATCGTCCTGAGAAAGTTGCTTTTGAAGAGTATTTTCAGGATGCGGAGATCGCTTTAGAAGGTGCAAAGAGCGATGCAAGGCATATTCCGTTAGGAAAAACACAGCAAGTTAATGTCGAAGGTCAAGCCGAGCAACAAGATATACCTCGTCCTCAGATATTTTTTTCAGGTGAAACACATACAAATATTGATAGAGAAATGTCAAGTTTAGCAGAAACACAAATTCGTTTTCGATTTGCTTCGCAAATGGTTAGCAGGTATTTTAAGGGGCTAAATCAAGCAATAACAGGCGTTCAATCGCAATAGCTTTTAAGGAGTTCTTTATAATTATTTAAAAAATATAGAAATAATTAAAATATTTCTATTAAAAAATTAAAATATAATAAATTTTTTTTGTAATTTTAAAACTATAAGAAAAGGAATGTCGGAAAATATATTTTCAACATTTTCAATTAGCGGGCAAGGGATGACTGTGCAGAGGATGAAGCTTTCTGCAACAGCAAAAAACATTGCTAATGCTAATACAACAAGGGGGGTAAATGGCAAACCATATCAACGGGAGGTGGTTGTGGTAAGAGCAGTAAACCCGACACCTTTCGAGCAGCAAATTCAAGATCAACTTGAATTGAAAAGGACATCAGTGGAGCACGGCCCAAATATCCATCAAGGAGTTGAGCAAGAGGATACTCGTGTCATTACGGCAAATATAGGCAGAGATAACACGCAGGAACGGATTGTCTATGATCCATCGCATCCCGATGCGGACAACAAGGGATATGTTCATTATCCTAACATTAATATAGTTACAGAAATGGTAGAAATGATAACAGCGCAAAGAGCATTTGAGGCAAATACAACTATGATTGAAGCAGCGAAAAATATAGCACGAAATTCATTAGAAATTTAAATCTTGTGGTTATTATTATACAAATTGGCGATAAGGAAACAAAATGAATATACCAATACTAAATTCTTATAATCCATATAAGCAAACAGAGCAAAATTATCAAATCAATTCTGAGGAGAAACTCAGTGAGGGAAGTATCAATACAAAAGATGATACAAAAAATAATAAGACAATCTCAAAATTAAATCAATCATATATAAATAAATTGTCGAATGGACAGGATGAATTATTATCGCAAAATGAGCGCGATTATTTTATGGAATTATTTCCCGAACGTAAAGAAATGATTGAAAATCATATAGTATTCAATAGAAACGGTAGGATTTTCCAATCAAATTTATCAAAGGGTATTATTTTAGATGGGAAAGTATAAAAAGGAGTAAAAAATGATAACAAATGAATTAAGTACAGACAAATTATATTTGCCACTTGTTCAAGAAAAGATGAATAATACGCAAGTGAATCAGAAAGGCGATGAGACCTTTGCTGATGCTTTAAGAGGCTTTGTTGGGGATGTAAATAATCAGCAAATCGAATCAAAGAATATGACTGAAAGCTTCATTAAAGGAGAGCCTGTAGATATTCACGATGTTATGATAACGGTGGAGAAAGCAAAAACATCTTTTGAATTATTGATGGAATTACGGAATAAAGGCTTAGATTTATATCGCGAAGTGCTAAGAATGCAAATATAATGGAGATTTAAAAGATATGCCGACAATTAAGGAACAAGTTCAAAATGTAGCAAAAAGATATAGGACATGGCAAATAGCAGTGGGGGTTATTGCGGTATTAGCTGTAATTGTGGGGCTTGTATATTTGATAGTATCAAGCAATTCACGCTCAGATTATGCTGTGCTATACAACGAATTATCAGCACAGGATGCGGGAAAAATTGCTGAGAAATTAAAGGAAAGTAAGGTCCAATATAAATTGGAAGATGGTGGGAGCACGATACTTGTTCCAAAGGACCAAGTTTATGAAACTCGCATTCAATTAGCAAGCGAGGGATTGCCCGAGAGCAATTTAGTTGGCTATGAGATATTTGACAATACGAATTTAGGGATGAGCGATTTTGTGCAAAAATTAAATTACCGGCGTGCAATGGAAGGCGAGCTCGCTCGTACAATAAACTCATTAGAAGAGGTAAAAAGTTCACGGGTGCATATAGTTATACCTGAAAAGGCATTGTTCAAAGAAGATCAGAAGGAACCAACAGCATCAGTAACACTTCAATTAAAACCTGGAAAGACCATTAGTAATGCCTCTATATTAGGGATTCAAAATTTGATAGCAAAAAGTGTTGAAGGCTTAAATCCTGACAATGTTACGATAATAGATTATCGAGGGAAAATCATTTCTCAGGAAGCAATTGATAAAAATTCAATAGCTGGATTAACAGCAAGTCAGCAGCAAATGCAGATGCAAACGGACCAGTATTTAACACAAAAAGTACAATCACTGCTCGATAATGTATTGGGGGCAGAAAATTCAAGTGCAAAGGTTACATCAGACCTCAATTTTACTCAAATAGAAAGAACAATTACCGATTATGACCCAAATCGACAAGTAATACGTAGTGAGCAAAATATAACCGAAAAAAGCCAAGCTACTGATTCGCTCAATTTTCCTGCGGTCAATTCTACAAAGGACCAAAGCAATACAATTACAAATTATGAAATACCACAGACGGTTGAGCGTATTGTTAATGAAGTTGGTAATATAAACAGAATCACAGTATCAGTGCTTGTTAATGGGAAAACACAAATAGTCGAAAAAAATGGTACAAAAACCTTAGAATATACACCACGTACGTCTGAGGAATTGGAACAATTAACACTTGCTGTAAAAAATGCGGTGGGGTTTGACCCATTGAGGAATGACCAAATTTCTGTATTGAATGTGCCATTTGATAATTCGTATTATGAAGAATTATTGAAAGAAAATAAGCCGGTCCCATTTATAGAGAAACCTGAGAATCAAAAATTAATATTATTAATAGTAATAATATTAATATCAGTATTTTTTATGTATCGTCTACTACACTCGAAAATTATTCGCGACAGAATACGTATTGCAATGAATTTACCGAAATCTGTTGAATTGAGAAGGGATGAAGAAGTGGGACGAGAAATGGAATTCGAGGATTTGAAACTATCTGATGAAGATTTATTGCTTATGCCCGCAGCATTACCCGAACAATTAATGCTTGGGGTGCCTAATGTTGGGGAGGAAAATACCCCTGAGTTGTCATTATCAGAGTTAGGGCAAGAATCTTTGATGAGAGGAGATTTTTCAAAGGCAACTTCAAGTCAATTAAACGAGGATCGAATGATGAAAATCGAGATGAAGAAGAAAATAGAAGAATTTATTGATACAAAAGTGGATGAAGGCGTACGATTAGTTAGATTAATGATGGGTGAAGAACCCGAAAAAGAAAAGAATAAAAGTACTAAATAGTTAAAGAGGATAGAGATGGCGGAAATAAGTGCAAAGGATCTAAATGGAAAGCAAAAAGCTGCAATTTTGCTTATGAGTATGGACGTAGATGTGGCATCTAAGATATTTAAAGAAATGGATATGCAAGAAGTTGAATCTATTGCATTAGAAATAACAAATTTGAAGGATGTGCCCGCAAATGTTGTTGAGGATGTCATAGAGGAATTCTACGAACTTATGATGGCATCTTCATTTATGTTGGAAGGTGGAATTGAATATGCGCAGGTGCTTTTGGAAAAGAGTTATGGACAGGAGAGAGCGCGTGAGATAGTAGAAAAAATCAGGGTGTTAACATCAATTCGCGGTTTCAATATTTTAAAGCAAGCGGACCCAGCTCAATTAGCAAATTTTCTATCAAAAGAACATCCTCAGACCATAGCGTTAATTCTATCGCATTTGCCTTCTACACAAGCAGCGGATGTTCTGCAAGAATTTCCGGAGGATTTAAGAATAGATACATTATATAGGATAGCGACACTTGGAAAGATTTCACCAACTTTGGTAAGCGAAATCGAGCAAGTAGTGGACCAAATTGCCGAATCGACATTATCGCAGAACCTTGCAGCCACGGGTGGCGCGCAAATTGTTGCAGATATTTTGAATAAGAGCAATAACACTGTGGCAAAATCTATGCTTGAAAGCATTGAGGAGAAGAATTTTGATCTTTCAAACGAAATTAAACGATTAATGTTTCTATTTGAAGATATTGTACAGATTGATGATAGAGGAATTCAGCGGATATTGCGTGAAGTTGATAAACGAGATCTTGCTTTAGCACTTAAAATTGCAGATGACAAGATTAAGAATAAGATATTTAAGAATATGAGCGAGCGAGCTGCAGCAGTAGTAAAAGAGGAGCTCGATTATATGGGTCCTGTGAAATTAAAAGAGGTCGAACAAGCGCAAATGCGAATTGTGGATATAATAAAAGAGCTTGAGAGCGAAGGTGAAATTTCTATTGGTGGACGTGGCAAGGAAGATATATTCGTTTAAAAATCCTTAGAAATGAACGAAATTGTTATAAAAATACCAAGGAATCGCAAGAAAATCGAGATTATTCGATCTAAGGAGGAACTTGATAATGCTCTTAAAATAAGAAAACAAGAATCCTCAGTGAAAACCAGTACAAGAATAAAGGAAACTACTTATGAAAAATCCCAAAGTCCGCAATATACTCAGATATTTAAGATAACAAATTTAGATACACCTACACAAATCGAGTATTTTGCGCCTGAAACAGCACAAATTAATTGGGATAGTATAGAAGCAGAAATTGATGATGCATACGACCGTGGATATCGCGAAGGACAAGATACAGCTCGCACAGTTTTCAATCGAGAAATTGCACGTATGTATGAAGCAAATCGAATAGTTGACACATTAATAGACTCATTTAAACATGAATTTCAAAAGGAAATACAAAATTTAAAACACTCACTTATTGATTTATCAATAATAATTGCTGAACAAATTATTAAATATGAAGTCAATAAAAACGATGAATTTGTTCTTAATCAAGTTCAAAATATAATTAATGAATTAGATAATGAGATAATATATAAGATTGTATTAAATCCAAAGGATATTGCAATACTTGAGGAATCAAAATCAAAGGTAGTAGGCGATTCATCGAAGATTGAAAATGTAAAAATTATACCAAATGAAGAAATTGAGCAAGGATTTTGCATAGTAGAGACTAATATTGGGGAATTTGATGGGAGGCTGAAAACACAATTGGAAAAATTACGTCAAGCAATGGTCTCGGAAATAAAGAATGTGAATATAATTGACGAAATTAACGAGAGAAGGCAGAAAGGAGATATCCAATGATAACTGAAATTTTTAAAGAGAAGCTTGTAAATGCAATATCAACAACAAAGACAATAAAGCGGGCTGGGCACATTTCACGAGTAATTGGTTTGGTAGTAGAAAGTGATGGGCCCAAGGCTCCAATAGGAGAGATTTGCAATATAATAGATAGAGAAGGCAATGTGCTCTGCAAATCCGAAATAGTCGGGTTCAAAGATGAGACAAAAATTCTTTCGATGGTGCTTGGAGATTTGCAAAACATATTGCCAGGAATGGAAATTGTGGCAACAGGTAATTTTTTGGAAATAGGCGTAGGAGAAAATTATCTTGGGAGGATAATAAATGGAATTGGAGAGCCAATTGATGGGAAAGACGATATAGTAAATATGGAAGTCCGCTCAATTTATGCACAACCCCCAAATCCAATTTTTCGCGCACGAATAAAAGATCCAATTTCGACAGGCGTGCGAGCAATAGATGGGATATTGACAATAGGAAAGGGCCAGAGAGTTGGTATATTTTCGGGCTCAGGGGTTGGGAAATCTACTTTGCTTGGGATGATTGCAAGGAATACTTCAGCGGATATAAATGTAATATGCTTAATTGGTGAACGTGGGCGTGAAGTGCGCGAGTTTTTGGAAAGAGACCTTGGCGAGGAAGGATTGAAGCGATCAGTTGTTGTCATTGCAACATCCGATGCTGCACCACTTGTGCGGGTAAAAGCGCCACTTGTAGCTACAACTATGGCTGAGTATTTTCGCGACCAGGGATTAGACGTAATGTTAATGATGGACTCAATTACCCGACTTGCAATGGCACAACGCGAGGTTGGTTTAACAATTGGTGAACCTCCAACATCAAAAGGCTATACTCCATCGGTATTTAGCTTTCTCCAAAAGACAATGGAACGAGCGGGAACGTCTGAGATCGGGTCAATCACTGCACTTTATACTGTGCTGGTTGAAGCAGATGATATGAATGAGCCTATAGCGGATGCAGCTCGTGGTATTCTCGATGGACATATTGTTCTATCCCGTAAACTTGCTTCCCTCGGTCACTATCCAGCAATAGATATACTTGAGAGTATATCACGCGTACGTAATGATATAATTAGCAGAGAACACTTATCAGCAGCAAAACAATTAACGGAATTGCTCGCAAGTTATCGTATGGCAGAGGATTTGATAAGTGTGGGAGCATATCGAAAAGGCACAAATCCAACTACTGACCGTGCAATTGCTTTGATGGATAAAATCAATGCATTTTTGAGACAATCCACCGATGAGAAAATTGAATACAGTGATGTTGTTAAACAATTAATAAATATAACAAGTTCAAAATAATTTTTGCAATTTTGTATTATGGCAAAAAAATTTACTTTTAGATTGAATCCAATATTAAATTTGCGAAAACAGAACACTCAAATTTCTAAACAAGAGCTTGCAAGTGCAATAAATGACAGAGTAAATAAAGAAATGCAAATCGATGAGGTACGCCATCAGCAATTGAAATTGAATCAAGCAACAATTGAGCGAATGCATCTACACGAGCTTCAAGCGATGGTCAATCATAAAAGAGCATTGAGTGAGGAGCTTCAAAAGTTAAATAATGAGCGGGAAACCCTGCTTGAACGTGAAAAAATGAAACAATTGAAATATAATTCTGCTTTGCAAGAAGAGAAAATTATATTAAAATTAAAAGAAAAGAAAGAAATCGAGCATAAGCAAGCCTTAGATAAAGAGGAGCAAAAAGATCTTGATGAAATTGGATTAAGAATTAGTAATAATAATGAGAAAATTTGAGTGAACACAAAGCAATTACTTATATTGATTTTATCTTTGGTGGGACTTACGGTCATATTGATTATAGGATTTATGGTAATATACTCCACAAGCCCATCATTTTTGGGTATGTCACCACGAAATGGCAAACCATCTAAACAAGATCAAAAGAATCCAGTTCCACCATTAAAAGAACCACAAAAATTGTATATAACAGAATCTGATTTCATAGATTTGCTACGCAGCAAAACTATGGCTGAAAATAGTCTTGCATATAATCAAAAGTCGATGGCTAATCATTATCATATTGTGGATTCGCTTACTCAAATTATTCGCTCAAAGGATTCTATAAATGCTAATTTATTGACTTTACAAGATTCACTGAAAACTTATCAGAACTATTTAAATGCAGCATATAAAAATACAAATGAGTTGCGGGATAGCATAGCAAAAATTTATAAGTATTATCCCAACATAAAAAATTCAATATCAAAATCCAAGAATGGACAAAATGTAGTGAGCGATTCTTTAAAAATGGAAAATATTCGCCAATTTGCAAGTATATATAAAAATGCAGACCCTGTGAAAGTAGCTAAAATATTAGAGAAAATGGATAACCAAACAGCAGCAGAAATATTAAAATTACTCCCATCCAAACAAGCTGGCAAGATTATTGATAATTTACCGCAAGATAAGGCAGTAAGTATATTATTGCTCAAATAATAAATTTTGAATATTATTTGCAGGATGCACAAATGATAATTTCAAGTTTTGAAGGCGGAATAAAACCTTCAACTATGCAGCAAAAAAATGGTAATATCTCTCAAAGGCAAAGCGACAGCACAAGTACTTTTGCAAATTTCGATTTTGTTTTGAATTTTATTCAAAATCTAATTAATTCGTCAAATAATTTGCAACTACCAAATAATAAAGAAGATAATACTAATCTTTTGAAATCAAATCAATCACCAGAACCTCAATTATTCCAATTAGTTAGTAAATCAGAGGATGCACAAACAGAAAAAATTTTAAATATCCAAAATAATTCTGAAATAAAAAATTTAATTGATTCAAAATTGGAAAATATTGATAAACCGCAATTGCAATCATTAATTAAGATAATGAATAATAATGAGCAATTGCAGGATAATATTCTCAAATATATTCCGAAAGAAATATTGGAATATTTTGAAACAAATTTTGAAAAAAACAATCAAACATTACCACAAATAAATTTATCACAAATTCAAAGTCAAATATCTGATATAAGCAAAATCAAGCAAACTGATTTCAAAATTATTGAAACAACACCACTTTCGAAAAAAGAATTTGATGATACAAATTTATCAATAAATATTACTAATAAAGGGAATGATGACAATAAAGCGGATTTAATT
>JAGOIG010000071.1 GCA_017995735.1 Candidatus Kapaibacterium sp.
CTCTAATGGTTCCTCATTATGATCATTTAAATTATTGTAATGATCATTGATAATGTATTTATGATAATCTTCTTGATTATCAAGTAGTGTTTGTTGTGGAGTCCCCTTTCCATTACTGCTTTGAAAGAAATTTCTAAAGCCATAAATTGCAAGTCCTACCGCTGTTGAAAACATTGGATTTTCCACTTCTTGAGAGAGGCCCGCACTTGAGATTTTATTTGGAATGCCAAGTCGTGCAGGTAGATGCAAAGTATCTGAAGCAAGATCGACTGCACCTTCTAATAATGTTGTACCACCCGTAATAACAATCCCTGCTCCCAGATTATCTTTTATTCCCGTATCAATCAACGCAGTATCGACAAAATTTAATATTTCTGTCATCCGTGCTTGCAATATTGCTGTTAAATCGCTTAAATGTACCTGCATAGGTGAACGTCCAGCAATTCCTGGAATCTGCAAAACATCATTCTTATGAAGTGTGTTCAGATAACAATATCCGTATGTTTTCTTAATATTCTCTGCTTCTGCTTTAACAATGTTTAATACTTTTCGCACATCGTCAGTCAATTGATTTCCCCCAAGTGCTATGACTTTTGTGAATCTTATTACATTATCGATAAATACAGCAATATCGGTTGTTCCACCTCCTATATCAATCAATGCAACTCCGACTTCCTTTTCGTCATTTTCAAGCACAGCATAAGAACTTGCTAGTGGTTCCAGTATTAAATCCTCAACTTCTAATCCCGCTCTTTGTATACACTTATAAACATTATCAATTGCTGTCGCCATCCCCGTTGTTATCATTATTTTTGCCTCTAACCTTGTCCCACTCATCCCCACAGGTTCTATTATTCCATCTTGGTCATCGACTATGAACTCTTGAGGAAATATATGGAGGATTTTTCGTCCTGGTTGTATTTGAATTTTCGTTGCTTCTGAAATTAATCTATCAACATCCGATTGCTTTATTTCCTGGTCGGGATTTGTGATCGTTATAATATGATTCTTTTGAATAATATCAATATGATCACCCGCAATTCCCGCTACTACCTTTGTTGGTTGTATTCCTGCCTGCTGAGTGGCTTTCCCAACTGCCTCTTTAATTGCACTAACCGTTTTGTCAATATTTACTACTACTCCTCGATTCAATCCTTGACTCTCCGCAACACCTATTCCTAATACCTTTACGCTATGAGTGTTCATATCAGGTGTGACAACTAATGCACAGATCTTGGTTGTACCAACATCTAATGCCAATTTTACAGGTAAATTATGTTCATCATTCATTTTTACCCCTTATTTTATTACTATTTGATTTTTCCATCTTAAATCAATATTTGAAATTTTTAAATTCTCTTGTGCTAATACCTTATCCATAAATAGCTGAAGCTTATAAAATTTACTATCGAGATTGGCTTTATCCCCAAAAATTACTACCTTATCGTCTCGCAACGTACAATAAATATTATTTTCCCCTTTCCAAAGATTTTTGATTCTTCCTTTCACATCCGACTTATTATAAATTTTTATAAATTCTACTAAATCCTTATTCTTATCATTTTGATTGTTCAATAATGTACCTTGGAAATGAACCAGTGGTAATTGCTCGATATTTGCATTTTTTATAATTATTCCATCTTTTTTTAATTTATCTATATCTATGAGCGCACCATCTTCTGTGTATAAATGCTCAATATTATCGTCGCCTATAGCACGACAAATCACTTGAGTTGTTGAGATAAAGAAAATTACTTTTTCGGGAAAAGATGTGACAATTTTACAATCTTTAAAGAGAGGTATTTTGAGAATTTTTTGCTTGATAATATCAAAATTAATTTCATCAGGCTTCTTAGAAAGAATATCGCTATAGATAAGATTTTGTATATAAGTCTCATCAATATAACGATTTCCTTTGATTTCAATCTCTTTAATAGGTTGACTACTTTGCCATTGACTTGCTATTATCATTAAGCTTGTCAATATAGCAACAGTCAATATTAAGAGAATTGTATTTCTCTTGAACCTTGATAGCACTTATTTCCCCCCGACTTTTCTTCTTCTATTTTTTATGCTGCAACTTTTAAAATATTTTTTCCTTTTTAAAATTATAATTTCAATAATATCAATATATTTGAATTATTGAAAAATTGATTTTTTGAATTAAAAATAATTTTTCTTCTTTTGCTGCTTTTACTAAATTATAAGAAAAAAATTTATTTTGCAAATATTTTTTTAATATTTTTTATTTAATTACAAATTTATGGAAAAAAAATTAATTGAACTTGATATAGATCGGCTTGCATTCGAGGGAGGAGGTATGGCAAAAAGTGATAATATGTCCTATTTTGTGCGCAATGCAATCCCCGGCGACAAAATTCTAGCTAATATTATAAGGAAAAAAAAGAAATATGCAATTGCGGAAATTGAAAAAGTCCTAATTCCATCTCAATCGCGAGTTGAACCTGAATGCAAATTCTTTGGTGAATGTGGTGGTTGCACTTTGCAAAATATGGAGTATTCCGAACAAATTAAGTGGAAACGTCAATTTGTTATTGATAACCTTACCCATATTGCTAAACTTGGGCAAATTGAAGTTCAATCGGTGCTTTCCTCCCCTCGAACGTACCATTATCGTAATAAAATGGAATTCTCCTTTTCTGATTCTCGATGGCTCACAAAAAGTGAAATTCAAATTAATGAACATATATCTGATAAAAATTTTGCCCTTGGCTTGCATTCTCCCGAAAACTTTATGAAAGTATTGAATATTGACAATTGTCCAATTGCACCAATCGAAACTCCTCAAATTCTTGAAATTGTTCGCTCATCAGCACTGGCGCAACATATTGTTCCATTCAATTCTAAAAAGCATACAGGATTTTTGAAAAATTTAGTAATTCGATATAGCTTATTTGAAAATAAAATATTCATTATTTTGGTTTCATATTCTCAATTTGGCGATAATGAAAAAAATTATATTAATGAAATATCTGATAAATTATTTAAACAAATAAAAACTCTTAAAAGTTTTATTTGGGCAATTAATAGTAATTTTTCTAATGTTGCTGTTGGGGAAATTGAGGAATGTTTTGGCGACCCCTTCTTGATTGAAGATATTCTAGAAATTAAGTATCGTATTTCACCCTTTTCATTTTTTCAGACAAATCCTTTCCAATTAAATAGATTCATATCAACAATTTTGGAAATTGCTGATCCAAATGAAAACGATATCATTTATGATTTCTATTGCGGTACTGGGTCTATAACATTGCCAATATCAAGGAAATGCAAATTTGTGTATGGGTTCGAAAGTTCCGCACAATCAATTGAAGATGCAAAATATAATGCAGAATTAAATAATATTTCAAATGCTCAATTTAGTGTGCTTGATTTGAGTTTAAAAAATATTGCCGACGAATTGCAATCATTTCCCAAGCCAGATATAATTATTCTTGACCCACCACGAAGTGGATTACATAAAAATACAATCGAGAATTTAATAAAGATTTTCCCAAAAAAAATTATTTATGTTAGTTGTAATCCATCTACTCTTGCACGTGATTTAGAAATTCTTAAAAAATATTATTCAATAGAATATGTACAGCCTATCGATATGTTCCCGCAAACATATCACATTGAAACAATTGTTAAACTAAATATTAAATAATTTCGTAAATTGTAAGTTATCTAAAATTGATTTATAGATTTTCATTAATTAACTCGATGGATAAATTAGTAATTGAAGGGGGGCGAATTCTCAAAGGTAATGTGAAAATATCAGGAGCAAAGAATGGTTCTCTTGCTTTGATTCCTGCTACATTACTAGCTCCTGGCATTTATCATTTATATAATACACCAACATTGCGAGATGTTTGGACAATGTCGCAACTTATGAATTCGCTTGGCGCATTTTGTGAATTGAATGACCACGATCTTTTTATAGATACAAGCAATATTCACAATTTTGAAGCACCGTATGAATTAGTAAAAAAAATGAGGGCATCATTTTATGTGCTTGGTCCTCTTCTTGCTCGCTATGGATACGCAAAAGTATCCTTGCCTGGTGGATGTGCATGGGGACCGCGTCCTGTCGACCTGCATTTGAAGGGATTAGAAAGATTGGGCGCAGAGATTGAAATTGAAGAAGGATATGTTATTGCAAAAGCAAATAAATTGCAAGGTGCACGCTTTCATTTTGATATATCAAGCGTAGGAGCAACAGGTAATGTTCTGATGGCAGCTACTCTTGCCAAAGGAACAACGGTACTAACAAATGCAGCAATTGAACCCGAAATTACGGCACTTGCAAGATTTCTAGTGAAAATGGGTGCTAAAATTGATGGTATTGGCACTACTACACTTTACGTTGAGGGTGTTGATGAACTTAAACCCTTCAATGAAACGACTATTCCCGACAGAATTGAAGCTGGCACTTATTTAATTGCAGGAGCGATGACAAAAGGCGAAGTTGAAGTAACTAATATAAATCCTTATCACTTGTCGAGCTTGTTAGCAAAATTGGAAGAATCTGGTTGTGAAATTGATGTTAATCAGGATAAAATTAATCTGAAAATGGATGATGACCCCAAACCAATTGATTATATTACAGCACCTTATCCGGGATTGCCGACTGATTTGCAAGCTCAATGGATTACTTATATGCTCTCAGCAAATGGGACCTCGAGAGTAATTGATACGATTTATCCTGACCGTTTTAAACACGTTCCTGAGCTACAAAGGCTTGGAGCAAATATAAAAATGGTTGATAATACAGCAATTATCGAAGGCAAAAGCAAATTGAAAGGTGCACCTGTGATGTCATCTGATTTGCGATGTAGTGCGTCGCTTGTTCTTGCAGGCTTAATCGCGGAAGGAAAGACAGAAGTGCTCAGAATATATCATCTAGATAGAGGCTATGAACATATAGAAAAAAAGTTTGCATCGCTTGGTGCGTCAATAGAAAGAGTAAAAACAGAAATTATATGAAGAACTTCTTAAATAATGAATATCTGTTACTGGTCTGCCGATTAGCAGTCGGATTGATGTTCATTGTTGTGGGCGTTGGCAAAATCGCACATCCTGAAGAATTTGCAAATGAAATTGCAAATTATCAGATTTTGCCAAATGTATTTATTAACATCCTCGCAATGATTGTTCCTTGGATTGAATTATTTGCAGGTACTCTTTTAATATTTGGCATCGAAACAAAAGCTACTTCCCTCGTGATTGCACTAATGACAGTTGTTTTTACAACTGCTGTAATAATTGCAATGGCAAAGGGATTGAATATCGAATGTGGCTGCTATTCAAATATTGCTTCTCAACAAGTTGGATGGCCTAAGGTATTCGAAAATGTCGGATTATTGATTCTGACAATTATAATTATGATTAGTGATAATAAAAAATTAAGTTTTAAATAAATTATATTTTGGGAATTATTATAAAAAATGGCAAAAATTATATCAAAAATTGATTTAGAGGGTAAAGAATATACTCTGGAAACGGGAAGGCTTGCAAAATTTGCATCAGGTGCTGTGCTTGTGCAATGTGGTGAAACTATTGTACTTGTTACTGCTGTTGCAGGTAATGAAATGAAAGATGTTGATTTTTTACCTCTTACGGTTGAATATAGAGAAAAATTATCAGCGGTTGGGAAATTTCCAGGTGGGTTCATAAAACGTGAGGGCAAACCCTCTGATAATGAAATTTTAACTGCCCGCTTAATAGATCGTCCTATAAGACCAATGTTTCCTGAATCTTGGCATTATGAAACTCAGATAATTGCAACAGTATTTTCCGCTGAACCTGATATTGACCCTGATACGCTTGCCGCAGTAGGTGCATCGGCAGCCTTGCTTATATCGGACATACCATTCAATGAGCCAATTTCTGAAGTCCGCGTTGGGAAAATTGACGGTGAATATGTTGTCAATCCTTCGTTTGAAGATAGAAAAAGAAGTATTTTAGATATAACAGTAGCTGGAACTGACTCAGCCATATTGATGGTTGAAGGCGAGGCATGTGAAATATCGGAAGAAGATTTTCTTGGTGCTCTTGATTATGCTCACTCGCAAATTCGGATACTGAATGATTTGCAAAAGCAATTAGCTAGCCAATTAGAAATTAAAAAGCGGGAGTATGAAGTTGAAGAAATACCCACCGATCTTGTTCAATTAATTCACGATGAAACTTATGATAATATTTCTTCATATATACATAAAGTGACATCAAAGGCTGAAAGAACAGAAACTCGCAAAGCATTATTTGAAGCTGCTCTTTTAAAATCAGAGGAAAAATATGCCGATAATGATGAGATACTCGAAAAGCTCGAAAGATATGTACCTAAAATTGTTGAAGACCTTGAACAGAAATTGATGAGGCAAATGATTATTGAGGAAAAACGAAGATTAGATGGTAGGGGATTGCTTGATATTCGACCAATTAGCTGTGAGGTAGGGCTCTTACCACGTACACATGGTTCTGCACTATTTACACGTGGCGAGACTCAAAGCTTATGCTCAATAACACTTGGCACTCAAAAAGATTTGCAAACTATTGATGGTATTGACCCCGTTTATCAAGAACGGTTTATGTTGCATTATAATTTTCCACCCTTTAGCACAGGTGAAGTAGGGAAATTGATGGTTAGCCGTCGTGAGATTGGCCACGGTCATCTTGCATGGCGTGCTTTGAAAGGACAATTGCCTGATGAAAATGAATTTCCTTATGCAATTAGAGTTGTCTCGGATATTCTCGAATCAAATGGCTCTTCATCTATGGCATCAGTTTGCTCGGGTAGTCTTGGGCTTTTTGATGCGGGCGTTCCTTTGAAAAAACCTGTTGCAGGTATTGCAATGGGGTTAATTAAAGAAGATGATAAAATCGCAATTTTAAGCGATATCCTTGGTGATGAAGATCATCTTGGCGATATGGATTTCAAGGTAGCGGGAACAGTCGATGGCATAACGGCTTGTCAAATGGATATTAAAATTGAAGGCATCACTATTGATATAATGCGTCAAGCATTGCATCAAGCAAATGAAGGACGTATGCATATTTTAGGAATTATGAATGAAACTATTGACAAACCACGTGAAGAAATTTCTAAATATGCACCCCGTTTTTATAAAATGATAATTCCAACTGAAATGATTGGCGCAGTAATTGGAACAGGTGGTGAAACAATTCGAGCGATTACAAGCCAGACACAATCTGACATTTCAATTGAGCAAGATGGAACAGTAACAATTGCCGCAGCTAATTATGAACAAGCTCAATTAGCAAGACAGATGATTGAAAATTTAATTCGCAAACCGCAAGTGGGCGAAATTTATGCATCCGTCGTGAAAGAAATAAAACCTAATCTTGGCGCAATTGTAGAATTTTTGCCACGACAACAAGGACTAGTACATATTTCTCAAATTGCAAATGAACGGGTTGAAGATATTACTAAATATCTCAAAGTTGGAGATAAAGTTGAACTAAAACTCATTGAAATTACACCTGATGGAAAATTTAGATTGAGTCTCAAGGCAATTCAAAATAATGATGATGAAGAGCATTCAGCTCATCAGTCATATCATAAACCATCTCAACCTTATCATAAAACAGAAAAAAATGATAAGAAAGTGCACGATAAGGATGAAAAATTGAGTTTTAAGAAAAAATAAATTAGTAATTTGGAATTATTAGGAGTTGCTTATGAAGTTTTTTCCTTATTATTTTATATTTTGTCTGTTAGCTTTAGATTTAAACTCTCAAATAATTCCTGAAATTTCTAAAACATTAATGGATTTTGGCAATTTGCCTGAATGCAAAGTTGGATATGATACAGTTGTTATTCGTAATCCCTCAAATAGTCCCGTAATATTTAAATTATTAGCAGGGGAATATATTGAGGGTCCGTCCTGTTTTAAAATTATAAATCCAAAAATAAAAGATCTTGACTTGCCACCTTATGATGGAACGAATGCTGTGATTTATGTTGTGAAATTTGATGCCTCAATTGCTCAAGAAGGCAACAATATAGGTAAGTTAATTATTCCAACTGACTTACAAAATTATCCATTTATCGAGATTTCGCTTTCGGGATTAAAATTTTCCAGTAGATACGATTTCACAAATTTGGATTTTGGAACAATTGGAGTTGGCACTCAATCTGTAGCAAATTTAATCTTACATATTTCTTCGAAATCTCCAACCAAAATCTCGAATATCTCTAATTCTCATCCCGAGCTTTCACCCGATTTGTCTAATTTTAACTATACGATATCTTCCCGTGATACAATAATTTCCATTAAGTATACAATAACATTACCGAATGCTTTGAATTTTCGAGATACAATTATGATTCATATTGCTGAGCCTTGCGATACTGTTTTAAAGATTCCTGTTTCAGCTGTATCCATTGAATCCACTGTTAATTATTTAAGTACAATTGATTTTGGACGTTTATCTCAATGCGAGATTAAAGATACAACAATTGCTTTTAATTATAATGGATTGAGTGAGGCAAAAATTAATAGCATTGGCGCTATCTCAGGCAATGACAATTTTGCAAGTATGTTCTCTGCTTCATTTTCCCAAAATTTACCAATTTTATTAAATAAAGTAAATTCCTCTGCGAATTTAAGAATTCAATATATGGGAGATAAAGCCCTCGAAGGTGTGTTTTCTATCAATATTCCCATAAATGCAACTATTGATGGAAAAGATTATCGACTTGATATATCGGTTTCAGGGATTGTTGAAGGTTATCATATTTCTATTGACAAAAATTCATATAATTTTGGATTGAATATTGTAAATACTCCCGTTCTCACAAATTTTACAATAAGAAATGTTGGTACAACAGTAGTAGATTTTATAAATTATAAATTTATAAATGATCCAACAAATTCTTTAAGTTTGGCAACTCCTTTTGCTCCTTTCTCGTTAGGTTCTAATGATAATTATTATTTTGATGTCGTTTTTAATCCTCAATTTAATAATATTCAACTTGATGGATCTTTGATTATTTATTATCAATTTAGAGAATGCCAGGATAGCATTGTAATTTCATTAAAAGGGCAATCATTTTCAAAAAAGCAAATTGATTTTGAATTAAAGGCGGGCACTTATTTTCCAAATAATTATTCTGTTAATATTCCCGTTTATTTAATTTCAAAAGATGGCTTTACGGGCAATAATGAAAGAATTGTTATGTCAATTTCTTTCCTTCGTGATTTATATTATCCAGAAAGTGTATCATCGATAAATAATGCACAAATTATATCAAATAAAATTTCTAATAATTATCGTATTCTAAAAATAGAAATTACTCTACCAGATATTGATGTAGGAGATTCGCTTCCGCATCTGTTGTTTGATATAAATGGTTCCATTTTACTTGGTGAACATACAGAATCCCCGATTTCAATTGATTCAATAGAATTTGCACATCCAGAAATTTTTGAAGTTGGTAATATTAAAAATGATACTTTATATATTCAAGTTTGCAATGCGGGAGGTGAGAGATTACTTAAAAG
>JAGOIG010000072.1 GCA_017995735.1 Candidatus Kapaibacterium sp.
CATTAACATTAGGTTTACGACGAGACGGTAGTTCAACATTTGGTACATCACAAAAATTCCATTACTATCCTAAAGTAGGGGTCTCCTATACTATAAGCAATGAACCATTCTTTGAGGGTTTGAGAAATATTTTCAGTAATGTTAGATTACGTGGTTCGTGGGGAGAAGCAGGTTCTCCAAATCTACCTTATGCTTATGCAACTAATACAGTATTTATAACAGATGGCAACTTTGATCCATGGGTTGAATCATCGGAATCTCGACGAGGAGGTTTCAACGGTATTAGGGCATATGAGATTGCAGGGGCTGAAAATATTAATCCAGAACTTACAATAGAAAGAGAAGTTGGAATTGACCTGGGATTCCTTGATGATAGAATTTTTGTAGAAGCAACGTTCTATCACTCAAATGTATTCGATATGATTTTATCTGTACCAGCCCCACCGTCGACAGGTTTCACATACCAATTACAGAATGGTGCAGCAATGTGGAACGAAGGATTTGAACTTGGTATTACTGCCAATCCCGTTAAAACTAAGAATGTCAATTGGGTGACTGCACTTAATTACACACGTAATTATAATTTAGTGACCTCAATCAATGCAGATTATTACGAAATCACGGGAGGATTTGTTGGTGCTTTAAATACTGCAATGTCTGGACATCCACTGGGCGCATTTAGAATGTATGGATGGGATAGATTTGATGCGGAGCGTTATGCAAAAGAGGGCTCAGATTATATTGCCGATGCTGAAATGAATGCATATCATTATAAAGATGGAGACATAAGATATTCCTATTGGGATCCAGATGCAAAAGTAGTTGTAAACGATGATTGGGGACAAGATTATGTTGGCGCCCCCAAACAAGCAAGTGATCTTGTAATTGTTGGAAATCCTAATCCAAGCTTTATGTTGTCTTGGAGAAACGATATCACATTATTTAATGACCTTACTATTAGTTTCCTCTTTGATGGTGTATTCAATTTTGATGTTTGGAATGGAACAAAAGGAGCATTAAATAATTTCGGTGTATCGGGTGAATCAGCTGATAGAGCAGAACTTTGGATTGAGAATGGTCATCAAGTTTATAGTTATGCTGATCCTGATAATCCTGTACCTGTAAATAAACAGGAAAAATACTGGAGTTATTACAATGGATTCTATATCAATGAACCTTTCATTGAAGATGGAACCTTTATCAAACTACGTGAACTAAGCGTCAGCTATCGTTGGAAAGGTTTAGAGCAATGGAAAATTGGTGATATTGTGTTGACTTTCGCAGCACGTAATTTATTTACAATCACTGATTATACAGGATTTGATCCTGAAGTTAATACGTTTTCATTGGCAGAAGGTCGTGGAATAGATTATTTCACTCTCCCACAGATGCGTTCATACAGATTTAGTTTATCAATTAATTATTAGGAGAAAAATGATGAAAAAGATTAAATCGATATTAGTATTGATAAGTATTCTACCAATATTACTTGCGGGAGGCATATTTTTTACTTCCTGCAATATTGATGAGAGCATAAATGTAGATCCAAATGCTATTGCTGAAGCAAAAGTAAAATCATTAGATGGAGTACGTGCCTTATTAGTTGGTTTGCAAGTGAATGTTGGCGATACTTATAGTCGAGATCGCTCTCGTATAGCAAGCATTTGGTCATGGCAAATGTGTGCTCCTCCCGGGGTAGGACGAGCTCAACCTGTCGCTTGGAATGCATACAATATGTTATCTGATGGTCCTACTGATGATTATTGGATAATAACTTATCGTGGAGTAAAATTAGCAAATGACATAATTGAATACGCACCTGATGTTTTTACCGGTACACTTGCACCTCAAGGGAATGTGTATCTCGGGATTGCAAAAGCATATAAAGCAATGCTGCTTGGAGAAGCTGCTGCAACTTGGGGCTCTATCCCAATTACAATAACAAAATTGGAACCTCCCGATTTTGTAGATCAACAAACTGCTTATAATTATGTCCAAACATTGCTAGACGAGGCTATTGGGCATTTTTCCGGTGAGATTGCAGCTGTAGATCGTGATCTTAATTTCAATGGTGATAAAGATAAATGGGTCGCCGTTATTCATTCATTGAAAGCACGGTATTATCTACAAGTCGGTGATTATGCAAATGCTCTCACTCATGCTAATCAAGGTATTGCAGATGCATCAGGAAGTTTGATGTCATTTTTCTCTGATAATACGGGAGAATACGCTAGCTGGGGAATGTGGGTTCAAATCGAGCAAGAAACAATTCGTGGGGAAAAATACTTCGTTGATTTACTAAAGAGCGAACCAAATGATGCAAGATTATCTGAATACTTTTCACCTGGTCCAGATGCAAATGGTGAATATTTCGGGTTTGCCGTTCATGATAAAGCACTTTACCCAAATCCTGTTGATACAAATGAGGAAAAGCTTACAACAACTGTCAGAATGAAGAAATACAGCACATACGCAGAATCGTTCCCTATAATACGTTGGGAAGAAAATGTATTGATAAAAGCAGAAGCCGAAGCAAGAACGGGCAATGTGCCGGGTGCTATTGGTGATGTTAATATCATAAGACAAAAAGCGGGACTCACAGATTTTGCAAATACTGACCAAAATGCTGTCATTCAAGAAGTATTGAAACAAAAATTCTTAGAATTATATCTTGAAGGACAAAGCTGGCACGACCAAAGAAGAACAGGGACTATGCCCGAGCCATCTTTTAAAGCAACTGGGAATAGCAATATAAGATTTATTTATGGACAAAGTGAAAAGAATGCTAATCCGAAAGTCCCTGCTGATGATGATTTGCTTGTCAAGTGGATACTAAGTACAAAATATGGAGGGTTAATTCCATAATTTCAAAAAAAGGGGTGAATGAATAATTCACCCTTTTTTTTCTACACTAATATTATTCGCTTGGTATAACAATTTCCACTGCCATTTCCATTTGTAGAGACGCCATCCCTGCCGTCTTTACAGTGTAGAAAAGCATCGCAACAGGTGGCTTCAGCCCCTCTGCATATTGAACAAGCCCTTGTTCAGATCTCTGGATCCCTTACGACTTAAATCGTAGGCTCAATATAGGGAATGTCATTCTGAACGAAGTGAAGAATCCACTGCCCAATAGGATAGATTCCTCGCTATGCTCGGAATGACAGTTTTATTAATTACACATTATATTACATCAAATTTTATAATTTGCATTTTTCTATAATTTTAATTTTTATTTTTATAATTATTCTAGGAGGAAATCATTATGGACTCAACAATTTATGATGTTTGGGCACGGGAAATACTTGATTCCCGTGGAAATCCAACAGTTGAATGCGAGGTTACACTCGAAGATGGATCTTATGGTCTTGCTTCAGTTCCATCAGGAGCAAGTACAGGCGAGAACGAAGCAATCGAATTACGGGATAATGATGCGAAACGTTATAATGGCAAAGGCGTTCTTCGAGCCGTAGATAACATTAATGAGGCTATCGCGAATCAAATTGAGGGGCTTGATGCTCTTGACCAATTTCAAATTGATAGCTTAATGCTTGATTTGGATGGGACGGAAAATAAATCACGACTTGGAGCAAACGCAATTCTAGCTGTATCGCTTGCTACTGCAAAAGCCGCGTCTAATTATCTTGGGATCCCTCTTTATAGATATTTAGGGGGAGTTGGTTCAAGATTTTTACCATTACCAATGATGAATATATTAAATGGGGGCAAGCACGCTGATAACAATATAGATTTTCAAGAATTTATGATTGCACCCGTTGGGGCAGATAATTTTTCGGATGCTCTGCGGATGGGAACGGAAGTATATCATTCATTGAAAAATGTACTAAAATCCAAAAATTATAGTACAGCGATTGGCGATGAAGGCGGTTTTGCACCTATGCTAAAATCTAATGAGGAAGCATTGGAAATCATTCTTTCCGCAATAGAAAAAGCAGGCTATAAGCCTTATGATGATTTTATGCTTGCTTTGGATGTGGCATCAAGTGAAATGTATGAAGATGGAAAATACAAAATGTTCAAGTCAACTCAGGAATTGCTTACTGCAGAGGAAATGATTGATTGGTATACTGCATTGGTGGATAAATATCCCATATATTCAATTGAAGACGGGCTTGGTGAAAATGATTGGGAAGGTTGGAAATTAATGACTGAAAAATTAGGCAAACGCATTCAGCTTGTTGGCGATGACCTTTTTGTCACAAATATTGAATATTTATCGCGTGGTATTGAAGAAAATGTAGCAAATTCAATATTGATAAAATTAAATCAAATTGGATCATTGACTGAGACTATTGAAGCAATCGTATTGGCAAAATCCAATGGTTATACGACAATTGTTTCGCATCGCTCAGGAGAAACAGATGACACGTCCATCGCTGATTTATCAGTTGCATTAAATACAAAGCAAATCAAAACGGGGGCACCTGCTCGAACTGACCGAGTTGCAAAGTATAATCAATTATTAAGAATTGAGGAAACACTTGACGATGCGGCAATTTATGCAGGTCTTGAATTTAAAGAAAGACATTTATTTGGAATATAGGAAAATTGTAAAGAGTTAAAAGGTTAAAACTTGAAATTTAAGAGGAAGGAAAAATAATTTTGCTTGATAATCCTGAACTCTATCGGAAAGGTAGAATATGGTATTAACATACGTTGTGCTATGATTATATGCATATACTGCCTTTCTCTGGGCGAGGGAATCATCTCTCCAGCCATGTTTTGACAAATAATTCGCAGCAGAAAAGATAGCATCATCAATATTATAAAGATCGATTTTACCATCACCATTACCATCAATTGCCCATTTCGCATAAGAAGATGGCAAAAATTGAGATATACCAAATGCACCCGCATATGAGCCTTTGATTTCTGTCGAATTATATGGCAATTTATCCTGCAAATGATATAAAGCCACTAATTCACTGATTGCCATATTTGCTTTTGATTTTGAGCGAGTAATAAGCATTTGTTTTAATTCTGCTGCTTCTTTTTTATTAAGATTATATTTATCTTTTAATCTTTTAAAATTATAATCAACAAATTGTGGTTCATCGACTAATGCTTGATTAAAATAGACATTTGCAATAAAATGATTACCGAGATAATTACCGCATTTTGTTTCAACCCACAGCAGAGAAGCTACAATACTTTTGGGTATTGAAAATCGCTGTTCCATACGGCAGAGAACTTCATAATTATCCTGAATAAACTTAGTTATTTGCAAGGTTGAAAATTCATTTGTAAATTGTGAATAAACTTTGTTAGTATCGGGTTTAAGAGATGTGTCTTTCTTGGAAAGGGAAACATTGATCTGCGCATATTTTTCATTGAAATAAATTGACGAATCTCTCAATAATTGATGGATATAGGAAGAATCAACACCTTTTTTAATTAGTTTGTGAATAACGGGCTTAAAAAATTCATATTTTTCTTCTATGCCTGTCAGCTCAAGTGTCGAAAGCGCGAACTTATTAGTAGAAATTACCGCTGATGAAAGCATCAGTAGCAATAAAACAAAAAACACCAATATATTTCGCATTTTTTTCATCGACTATATAGACTATTAAAACTTAAAAAAGTTGTATTTTTAATGAAAATTTATCTAATTATATGAATAGGATTATTAGTATAAAATTTAATAAAACGCATTATATGTTCAGAGTATTCCTTTGATTCGGGATCATCAAGAACGCCAATAAGTTGTTGGAAATCATTATGCAAAAAATATTTATTTGTATATAAATAATATTCGACTCCACGTTTTGAAAGAGTATCAGCGAGATCTTGAAATTGATTTTTGCGAATAATATTCGTTTGAGTAGCCAGAAAAAATGGCGGGATATATAAACTATTAGGGATATTCAATAATGGAGATGCTGCTTTCCACTCTTGTTGCGTATTTCCAAAAGCATTAAGAAGCATATCTTTATAAGCCCCACTAGAACTTTTTATTAATTTTTCAAGATTAAGTGCAACGCCATCGAGATTTACAACCACTTTGATGTTTTTTCTATTTATGTTGTATTTATCCAGGAATTGAGGCATTAATGCAAGTGTTGTAGCAATATTACCACCTGCAGAAAATCCCATCAAGATAATTCTGGATTTATCGCCATTAAATTTATGAATATTATCTATTGTCCATTTTAAAGCTCTTGCAGCATCATCGGTAAAAATTGGAAATTTTACTCTATTTAAATCTTTTATATTATAAGGGTCTGGCGATAAGCGATAATTTGCACTTACAATAACAAATCCGCTGTCAGTAAAATACTTTACCAAATTTAATGGCAATGATTTATCACCCTGATTCCAACCACCACCGTGATAATAAACGATTACAGGAAGTAAGCCATAATTATTAATATTTTTATAAATATCTAGAGATAGTTCATTTTTATTAACTCCTTGGATTGTGTCATACTGAATATCAAGATACATTGCTATATCTTCCCATAATTTGGGTTTGATTCCATCAATAGAATATATATTTTGAGAGAACATTAAATTTATATTCAATAATAAAACTATAGGAACATATTTAAAGAAAGACATAATTTGATGATTATTGTAAATGCAAAATTATGGATAAGCTTAATTATATTTGTATAGGTTCATTAATATTAATTTTAATTTTAAAAAATTCATTCTTGGTTTTAAAATATTTAAATTAATAAATATTTATTTATTATCTAAAATTAATTTTTTAATTTTGTAAAAAAATAAGGAGATTTTGAATGTTTTCTTTAATGCATCTTCACCCAATGGTAGTTCATTTTCCAATAGCAATTATATTGCTTGGATTTTTAGCTGAATTTTTATTTCTAACAGGGAAGCAGAAATCTGATTTTCTAAACACAGCAAGCTATTATTTAATGTTATTAGGAAGTATTGCAGCAATCGTAACAGTATTGACAGGTTTGTTTTTTACACAACAAATGCTTGGCGAATCGGGGATTTTACGGGAAAGGCATGAACAAGCTGCAATTATTACGACAGTTATAATAACTATAGCTACTGTTTTACGCATAATTTTTAGAACTCAAGGTAATGAAGCACGGTTTCGTTGGATATATGATATTTTGCTATTGATAAGTTCATTATGTATTATGTACACAGGAAATTTAGGTGGCAATTTAGTTTACTAATTTTACAAAATTAATTTTTAAAAAAGGAGAACCGTTATGAAAAAAATCACTATTCTAATCGTTGCAGTTGCAATTACAATGCTGACAGTTTCAGGATGTGGCAAGAAAAAGGAGGAGACACCCCAAACACAACCTGGCCAAACCGAACAAGTACAAGCTCCAAAGAATCAAAAGACAATCGATAATTTGAAAGCAGCAATCAAAGGCGAAACAACAGCAAATGCAAAATATACAGCATTTGCAAAGAAAGCATCAGAAGAAGGATACAAAAAAATTGCTAAGTTATTTGAAGCAATTGCGCACGCTGAATCCATTCATATCCAAAATCACAAGCAAGCTCTTGCAAATATCACAAAAGAACCCTTTGTCATTACACCCGAAAGTTTTACAGTTGGTACAACAGAAGAAAATCTTGCTGATGCAATTAAAGGTGAAACTTATGAATCGACAACAATGTATCCCGAATTTCTTGAGCAAGCTAAAACCGATAATGAGCAAGGAGCCGTGACAAGCTTTGATTATGCTTTGCAAACAGAAAAGAAACATAAGGAAATGTACGAAAATGCCCTGCAAATGTTAAAGGACAAGAAAGAAAAGACAATGGTATCGACATATTACGTATGCCCGAAATGCGGATATACATATTTGCCAAATGAAGTAAAAGCAGCATGTGTTGTTTGTGCTACACCAAAAGAAAAATATATAGTTTTCAAATAAACAAATTTATCAAAATCATAAAAAGATTGGGATAATAATTTATCTCAATCTTTTTTTATTAATTATTGAACTAATTCAAATAATTTTTTTAATTTGCAAAGATAAATAAAAATTAAAATTGAGGAAAGTATGGAAAAGACACTTAATAATCTCAGAACAGCTATAATTGGTGAGACTACTGCATCACAAAAATATGCTGCATTTTCGCAAAAGGCGAAACAAGAAGGGTATTCAAAAATTGCTATTCTATTTGAAGCAATCTCTCAAAGTGAGGCAATTCACGCAGCAAATCACAAACGAGCTTTAGAATATCTATTGAAAGAAAAAGTTGAAATCGAACCAAATAAGTTTGAAGTTAAGAGCACAGCAGAAAATTTACAAAATGCAATCGAGGGCGAAACATATGAAGTTGAAACAATGTATCCCGAATTTATTGAAATTGCAAAGCAAGAAGAAGTAAAAAGGGCGGTGGGAACATTTTCAGATGCACTTGCTTCTGAGAGAAAGCATAAACCAATTTATGAAAATGCCTTAGCAATATTAAAAGAAAATAAAGAAAATACTATGCCTTCAAAATATTATATATGTCCTGCTTGCGGATTTACTTACGATGAATTCGATGTAAAAGACGTTTGCGAAGTATGTGGCGTTAAAAAGGAGAAATTTTTGGAATTCCAATTATAGATTAGATACCTAATCTATTATAAATATAATCTACTTTTTCAAATATCTCATCAAAGTTGAATTGTTTATCAATTTCTTCTTTGGTGAGATATTTTAATAATTGCTCATTTTGCAATAAATTATCTTTGAAATTTGATTTTTCCTGCCAAGATTTCAAAGCAGATTTTTGAACTAGTTCATACGCTTCTTGGCGTGGCATACCTTTATTGGTAAGAGCAAGTAAAACCTTTTGTGAAAAAATTAATCCGTGTGTAAGATATAAATTTTTTGAGATATTTTCGGGATAAACTATTAATTTATCAAGTAATTTAGTTGTTCGATTTAAGATATAATCCAATGTGACTGTTGCGTCAGGGAAAATCACACGTTCGACTGAGCTATGGGATATATCACGTTCATGCCATAAAGCGTTATTTTCCATTGCTGATACAGCATATCCACGAAGCAATCGTGCTTGTCCTGTAATATTTTCTGCGGAAATTGGATTGCGTTTATGTGGCATTGCTGAGCTGCCTTTTTGGCCTGGTGTGAAATATTCCTCAGCTTCAAGTACTTCAGTGCGTTGCAAATGGCGAAGTTCAGTTGCAATTTTCTCAAGCATTGTACCAATAATTGCAAGGGTGTCAATAAAATAAGCATGGTGGTCGCGTTGAATTACTTGATTTGTGATTAATGCAGGTTTCAATCC
>JAGOIG010000073.1 GCA_017995735.1 Candidatus Kapaibacterium sp.
GTATGGAAGGTGTTGGAACGACTGTTACAATTATATTTGAAAATAAAATAGAAAATAAATAATATTTTTTTTATAATTTCGTTTTAATAATTATGGAGATTAATAAGAGAAAAATAGTTTTATTAATTCTTGCAAATGTATTTATTATTGCTTCATTTGGTTTAACATTTAAGAATCATTATTACGAAACTGAGAATTTTAAACCCAGGGCAGTAGATCAATTTGGAGCAAATGGGATTATATCATCTTTCTGCTATTCAAATGAAATATATAATACTAAAGATGTTTTTGAAACAAAAGTAAAAAATGAGTATAGCCAACTTAACATTAATAAATTCGATTTATCTCCATCAGCCTTATATAATTCATTCCAAACATCAATAAATGATTCCGTATTTTTTAAAAAACCTATTGATGATATTAAGAATTCCAAAATAATAAAACAACTTGAAAATTATTATGAAACTGCGCAAGTAGTTATTATAAATCCTACTGTTAAATTTATAAAATTTATTTCCAAAATTTCTTCTTATAATACCGATCCAAAAGAAAGTTAAAAGTTTAGTTATTCTCTTATAATTCACTTTTTTGGTAAAATAACTGATGCAATACCAGCTACTAATGTTATTTTTAGCAGATCTCCTGCAAGAAATGGCAATGCACCAATAGATAGTAATTGCGTTAAGGATAAATTCTGTGCTAGTCCTGATTTAAACCATAAATTAAGTTGCAAAAGCCCAGGAATATATATTAATCCAAAATTTGCAACGAGTAATACTATTAGCATTGGGATAAAATCACGCATTTTGGAAAATTTGTCAACTGTATAGCCAATTAATGCAGAAGAAAGTATAAAACCAAATAAATATCCACCATTTGGACCGAGCAACACACTAATTCCACCGCTTAATTCAGAAAACCAAGGTAATCCGATTGCTCCAAGTGCAACATAAAATAACTGGCTTGCTCCCCCCCAATATCTACCGAGCAAAATCCCTGAGAGAAGCACTGCAAATGTTTGCCCTGTTATTGGAATTGGTGTAAATGGTAGAAAAATTTTAACTTGTGCTAAAATCCCTGTTAATACAGCCATTGTGAAAGTAAGCAACAACTTGTTAGTAATAGATAGATTGTTACGCCATTCTAATGCAAGCGTGCGTTTTTGTATGAATTCGTATTTTAAAGAAGTTATTTGCATAATTTTATAAGATTTTAAAAAAGACAAAATTAATAAAAATAGAGGGAATAATTCAACTTACATTTTATATCACTTTATTTGAATAATTTTGCATTAATTAGATGGATAAAAATTAAACAGATAACATTAACAATTAAGATATGATTAGAAAGTTAATAATTTTTTTATGTATCGTAAGTTTGTTTACAGGTTTCCTTGAAAATGAATCTAATAATGAAATTTTATCCCAACAAACTATTTCCAAATTCAATGAAATCGGAGAAAAAGCAAAATTGAATAATTGGAGAGATCTTCCCATTGGCGAATTAATTGCGAAGATTGGATTAGAATTTCTGGGAACTCCTTATAAAGATAAAACTTTGGAAGGTGAACCAGAAATGTGCAGGATAAATTTTGAGGGAATGGATTGTGTGACTTTTTTTGAAAATTCATTAGATTTTGCCAGAATAATTAAACAAGATAGACTGGAGATAAACAGCTTAATTAAAGAACTAACAAAAACCAGATATAGAAATGGTTATATAAATGATTATACCTCACGATTGCATTATACTGCTGATTGGATATACGAAAATCGAAATAATTTCGTAATAAATGATATTACACGTGCTTTAGGTGGTCGTAAATATCGATTTAAATGTAATTTTATGTCCCAAAATTATCAATATTATGAAGAATTAAAAAAACATCCCGATTATATTAAAACAATAAAAGCTTATGAAGATTCAATAAATGCACGTGATTATTATATAATTGATAAAGTAAATATTCCAAAAATTGAAAGGTTCTTAGCACCAGGTGATATTATTGCAATCGTAACATCAAAACCAGGGTTAGATTATTCGCATATTGGGTTGATTTATAAAGATTCGCTTGGAACTCCACGATTTTTACATGCCAGTTCAAAAGCAAAACAAGTAATTTTGGACACAACAATATCAGCATATCTTAACAAAATACCATCAGACATTGGTATAACAATTTTGCGTGCTAATGAACCAAATTGAAAAACGCAAAAATATCGCTATTATAGGTGCGGGTATCTCAGGAATATCAGCAGCAATGGAGCTAATTGATAAAGATGTTGCTATTGATATTTTTGAAGCTAAAAAAACAATTGGCGGAAGAGTTGCTTGTTTTGAAGATAATCTAACGGGTGATAAAATTGATAATGGCAAGCATTTGATGGTGGGCGCCTATTCAAATTTTTTTGATTTACTATCAAAATTAAATTCTTTCAAGGATCTTTATTTTCAGAAATACTTTAATGTTAATTTTATATCCAAAACAGGATCATTTAAATTTTCCAATGGTAAATTTGGAAAGCTATCACAACTCATTTCGTTCATCAAATTACCTGAGATATCATTAAAAGAAAAAGAAAATAATATCAAATTTTTAAGTCAAATTCAAAAAAACGATATAAATACATTTGGAAAATCTGCGTTGCAAGTTCTTCAAGATTTCAATATAGGCAATGAAATGATAAATAAATTTTGGTCGCCATTAATTACTGCTACTATGAATACAATACCGAAATATGCAGCGGGTGAAATTTTTTTGAATATATTGAAATATGCATTTTTTTATGATAATAATTCCGCAAGGTTAGTCTTTTCAAATCAACCGCTCCAGGAATTATTGTTGCCTTTTAACAGAATTTTTCCAAACTATAATAGAAAAATCCACTTGCAAACTCCAATTGTTTCGATTAATAGGCTTAATGACAAAATTATAATTAAATCAAAGGATGGTGAAGAATTTCGTTTTGATGCTATAATTTTAGCTATAACGCCTTATGCTTTAAGGAAAATCGAAATGAATTTTTCGATACTATATTTAGAAAATTTTGTGCAATCACCAATTATATCGTTATATCTATGGAGCGAAGAAGATTTTATGGCTGAGGACTTTTATTCACTTATAGGAACAAATTTTCAATGGATTTTTAGAGAATCGACGCAATCTTTACGTTATACATTGACAATGAGTGCTGCCGAAGAAATTGTGAATTCTTCAAAAAATGAAATATTTGAAATGGCTTATCAGAATTTGGAAACGGTATTTCCAAAATTTAATCGAAATCTGATATATAATACAAAATTAATAAAGGAGAGAAATGCAACAATTAAATTAACTCCTCAAATTGAAAGAATACGCCCCCGGCAGAAATTATATAACGGTATATATCTTGCAGGGGACTGGACAAATACAAATTTACCCTCTACTATGGAATCAGCAGCATTAAGTGGAAGACTTGCCTCAAATCATTTAATTACTGATTTAGTGGTATAGGCCTTTCGTATAATCCATATTTTTTATAAACTGTACCTTGGATAGTTTGTTGTAAGGCTCTATTCATTTCTTGATTAATTTCAAGCACCCAAGAAGCTTCACCCTTTGTAATACCACGGGCAATAGCGCGTTTGCTAAGTTCATAATATAAAACGGAATCCGCTCCTGTATTGCGATATTCTTTTAATACACCTAAGATAATAACCCGCATTTGGTCAATTTTTTTGGATTTTGTCATTAAATTCCAAGCAGCACCAAGCATTGAACCTTTTTTATTATAAATTAATACTTGATTAATATCAGGAACACCAAGAGCAACGCCAGCGGGTTTTCCATCAATTTCGCAAATTAGTGCGAGATTGGGGTCAGCCACTTGTTTTAAATCTGCAACAAGAAAATCAAATTCCTCATCTGTCATTTTTACAAATCCCCAATTTTTCTCCCATGCCATATTATATATATATTTAAGAGTATCAACGTCTTTTTTAAATTGTTCTTTGTTTTTAAAATTCACGGGTCTGATGGTAATTTTATATCTTTCTCTTACAATTTTTTGCAATCTTTCGAGCTTTTCAGTCATATAATTGTTTGCATCCAAAAGCCAAGCATAAAGGGTCATTGCAAGATTGAATCCCGAATTTTTAATTAAGTCAATATAATAAGGAGGATTATACTCCATTAATATCATTGGAGGAGAATTAAATCCTTCAATAAGCAATCCAATTTCATCATTTTGGCTGGGATTTTCCGGTCCTCGCATAGTATCTAATCCGCGTTTTGCCAGCCATTGCTCAACTTCTAAAAATAAGGCATTTGCAACTTCCTGGTCATTAATTGATTCAAAAAAACCAAAAAAACCAACTTTATCATTATGTGTTATATTATGATTGTCATTTTTGATAGCAGCGATACGCCCGACTATATTATTATTTCTATATGCAAGAAATTCTTGCATTTCCGAATGTTTGAAAAATGGATTTTTCTCACGGTTAAAAAGTTTCAACCTATCAGCCATTAATGGTGGAACAAAATAAGGATCGTCTTTATAGAAAAGCCATTGAGATTTAATAAACTTTACTAAATCCTTATGATTTTGAACAGGTACTATTTGAATACTCATAAATTTGTTAATTTAAAAAATGTAAAATTAATAAATTTTTTTTATTATTATTTTATTTATTAAAAATTTAGATTTAATTTTGTATTTTTACAAAATAGAAAATTTACAGGTTTGAATATGAAAAAAATATTTCTTTTAGTCTTATGGCTTGCTATTGGAACAGTAGCTTTTGAAGGATTTCAATGTTCCTCTAAAGAACTAACAACTGCAAAAGTTGCTTATAATAACAAAGAATATGATCGGGCAATTGAATTTGCAAAGCAAGAAGTTGCAAAAAATCCTAAAAATACAGAAGCATATCTTGTGCTTGCTCAATCATATATTAAAAAAGAAGATTGGATGAATGCAGCCAAAGCTGCAAAGCAAGCCGATGAACAACAAACGGATAAAATTCCTGCTCAGCAGCCTAAATTGCTGTTATTTCAAATATGGACTGAATCCTATAATCGTGGAGTAAATAATTTAAATCGTTATTATTCAAATAATATCACAAGATTCTTGGATTCTGCATCTTATTATTTTAGTGTTGGTAAAATAGCACGACCCGATTTGACTGATTTCTATTATTTAATGGGAACCGTCTATGAAGCGAAACACGATACAGCATCAGCAATTAAAGAATATACAAAATTTGTGGAACTTTCCAAAAATGATATTGATATTTTTCAAAAATATAACTTATTTATAGGTATTCCAAGAAATGATGTGATTGCAAAAATGGGTAAACCCATTTTGACAACACCAGGAAATTTCAATGGTGTAGATTCAACAATTACTGATTTATATTCAATTGATAATAAAGACTTATATATATTTTATAAGGACAATAAAAGAGATTTGAATTATTCTTTATTTGGGCTGCGTTATGATCCTCCACAAAATTGGCTTGAAGCAGAACGTTCCGCTTTTACTCCCTTCAATACTGCTCCAATTGGTGGCTTAGCTCAGTTATATTATGCTAAAGGTGATTATAATCAAGCTCTGAATTATTTGAAATTGCTTGGAACATTAGAGCCAAATAATGAAAATGCTAATGCCTTTTTAGTTCAAATTTATCAGGATATGGGCAAACCTGATGAGGCTTTTCAATATGTCAATGAGCTTATTCAAAAAAATCCTAAAAATAAGTTCTATTGGACACAACTCGCTGATATGCAACAAAACAATAAAAAATACGATGAAGCAATTTCAAGTTATGAAAAAGCCCTGGAAATAGATCCAACTTATTATGTAGCAATTCGTAATATTGCTGCAGCTTATAAAAATAAAGCAAGTATTATACAAAAGCAGCAAGCTGATAAATTAGATAAGGATAAAAACTACAAACCAAATCCCGAAGAGTATTTCCCTTATTTAAGAAAATCTGCTGAATATTTTGAAAAAGCTGCTAAGACTAAGCAATATCAAAATGATTATCGTGTTTATGCTGACCTTGCAAATATCTATTTCGTTTTAAATGAAACTGATAAGCTTAATCAAAATATAACAAAACTTGAATCGCTCGAGAGCTCTGTTCCTGAAGGCGAAAAGGAAGGCTATTATTTGAATTTATTGAAATTATATAGCGATTTGAAAAATTCTGAAAAAGTAAAAGAAATCCAGGAAAAAATAAAATAGAAGGAAATAATGGATAAAGAAAATCAACAACCCCAGCAAATAAATATTCAGCTTGGTGAGAAAGAAGCTGAAGGAATTTATTCTAATTTGGCGATTATTTCGCATTCTAATGCAGAGTTTATTATTGATTTTACAAGAATATTGCCAGGTGTTCCAAATGCAAAGGTATTTGCTCGCATTATTATGTCGCCTGTGCATACTAAGTTGCTTACTCGAGCATTAAATGAAAATATTCGCAAATTTGAGCAACAGTATGGAGAAATTAAAATTGATGATAGAGGTGGAAATCAATTAGGAAATTTTCCCGGATTTCCACCTCCGGGCAGTATTATTAATTAGTCTTCTATGACTGATTTCATCGTTTTACAACTCTAATTTAATATAATTACTTATATTATAATATATAATTATATTTTATTTATATATTTAATCAAAAAAATAATAATTGTTAAGGTTATTTCGTAATTGAATTATATTATTAATTCTTAGATAAATAATGAATGAAACAAAGTAAAGCAGATTTAATTATGGTTGGCATCTCTTTTTTATGGGGGCTGACCTTCATTTTTACAAAATTAGGAATTGCAGATACTAATGAATCCCTTTTCTTAATTATTCGCTTTATTATTGCGTGCTTATGCATTGTAATCTTTTTTCCAGGTAACCTAAAAAATTTTGATTCAGCTTCAAAGAAAAATGGGCTTATTCTGGGCTTGCTTTATGGCATTGGTTTCCTATTGCAAACTTATGGGTTGAAATATACATCTGTTCCAAAATCTGCTTTTATAACAGGATTATCTGTTTCATTTGTTCCTTTTGTTTTTTGGATTTTAGAAAGAAAACACATTTCAATTTATTCAATTTTTGCAGTTGCAGTTGCCACTATTGGATTATATCTATTTACAAATCCTGATTTTAATGAATTAAATATAGGCGATTTGCTTACATTGATTTCTACAATCTTTTGGGCTTTATATATTACACTTATGGATACTTACACACGAGACAGAGAAGATTTATCATATACAGTTCAATTGACATTTTTACAATTCTTTATTACCCTTATATTATCAATATTTACATTCTTTTTAATAGATTTTCAAAATTTATATTTCAATTTCTCAGCAATATTGATTATTGCACTGATTTATAATGGAATAATGGCATCCTTTCTTGCTGCATTTCTTGAAACACGCTATCAAAAATATACTAATCCTGTTAAAGCTGCATTGATATTTTCGCTTGAACCGATTATTGCAAGTGTTGCTTCTGTAATTGTATTTAAATCGACTTTTTCGTTACAAGAAATATTTGGGGCAATTCTGATGATAACAGGGATAATTTTCTCAGAAATCGCCCCGATGATAATTAATAAACATAATAGCACAAAACAAAAGGCAATAGATGAAATTATTTGAAGCAAATTTTATTATTGCAGCACATAATCTAAAGGAATTCCCTCCCGAAACAATACCTGAAATTGCTTTTGCGGGCCGCTCAAATGTTGGAAAGTCAAGTTTTATTAATATGATAGTCCTGCGAAACAATTTGGCAAGAACATCACAAAACCCTGGCAAAACGCAATCAATTAATTTCTTTAATGTACAAAATCAGTTTATGCTTGTCGATCTACCAGGATTTGGGTATGCCAAAGCCAGCAAAACCGATCGGGAAAGCTGGCAGAAATTGATTTATGATTATATAATAAATCGTAAAAATTTGAAATTCACTACTGTCTTAATTGATTCCCGAATTGAGCCTTCAAAATTGGATCTTGCGTTTGTTGAAAAGCTAGAAAATGAGCAGAAGGATTATTTAATTGCACTGACAAAAGTAGATAAAATATCTCCCTCTTTATTAAATTCTAAAATATCTCAGTGGAAATTCTTGACAAATCAATGCGAGCATTTAATTGAAATAATACCCACTTCCTCAATTAACCGAACTGGTCGGGAAGATTTTTTAGCTATATTGAAAAAATATATATAATTCGCGGTCAATTCAATAAAATTTTATAATTTTATATTTTTTATTTTAGTATTTTTATTATTCTTCAAAAATTATGAAACCGATACATAGTTTTATTGTAAAAGCAAAGCTTCCGGAACGTATTGAAAAAATTCGTGAATTAGCATATAATTATTGGTGGTGCTGGGATTCTGACGCAAAAGAATTGTTTCAACGTATGGATAGAAATATTTGGAAAGATGTGCATCATAATCCTGTTGCATTGCTGAATAGGTTATCTCAACAGCAACTTGAGGATTTAGCTAATCAGCACGATTTCACTTACTTCCTTGACCAAGTTTATGATAGATTCAAAAAATATATCAATGAAGAGACTTGGTTTAGTAAGCAAATTTCATTAGAACAAAATAGTATAGCATATTTCAGTCCAGAGTATGGGATAAATGAAAGTTTCCCCGTATATTCTGGTGGTCTTGGTGTGCTATCAGGTGACCATTTGAAAACAGCAAGCGATATTGGGCTACCGCTTATTGGCGTTGGATTACTATATCAAGAGGGCTATTTCCGGCAAAGATTGAGTCAAAATGGGTGGCAAAATGAACAATATCCCGTGAATGATTTTTATTCAATGCCAATGACTTTAATTCAGGATAAAGATGAAAACCCCATTTTGATTGATGTGGATCTGCCACTTGGTAAGGTTTATGCTCAAATTTGGCAGATAAATATTGGAAGGAATATATTATATTTACTTGATACTAATATAGATAAAAACCAAATTGCAGAATATAAAAATATAACGGACCAATTATATGGCGGCGATCGTGATACACGCATCCAGCAGGAGATTTTGCTTGGTATTGGTGGACTTCGTGCTCTCTATACATTAGG
>JAGOIG010000074.1 GCA_017995735.1 Candidatus Kapaibacterium sp.
CGTGAGCAAACCTCAAATCAATTGCTAGTAGAAATGGATGGGTTCGAGCAAAATATGAGCGTGATAGTTATGGCTGCAACGAACCGCCCTGATGTGCTCGACCCTGCATTATTGCGTCCGGGCAGATTTGATAGGCAAATTGTTGTAGATTTACCTGACGTTAATGGAAGGAAAGAAATTTTCAAAGTACATACTCGGAAGCTACCACTTTCTAAGGATGTTGATTTTGAAACATTAGCTCGCTCTACACCTGGATTATCAGGTGCTGATATTGCAAATATATGCAATGAAGCAGCACTTTATGCAGCAAGGCGAAATAGTACAGTTGTAACTATGTATGACTTTGAAATGGCAAAGGACAAAGTTCTGATGGGAGTCGAGCGCAAGAGTATGGTTATTTCACCCAAAGAAAAAGAGCTTACGGCATATCACGAGATGGGTCATGCACTTGTTGGGAAATTTTTACCAAACGCCGATCCGATCCATAAGATTACAATTATTCCAAGAGGTCGGGCATTGGGTTTGACTGCTTATACACCAAAAGAAGAACAACATTCACAGACGCAAGATTACCTTGAAACACAAATTATAATATTATTGGGTGGGCGATCTGCCGAAAAGATAATATTTAATACATTGACCAATGGCGCTGCTAATGATTTGCTACGTGCAACAAAAATTGCTCGAAAGATGGTCACTGAATGGGGAATGAGCGATGCTATTGGCCCAGTCAGTTTCGCAAATGAGCAACAGGAAGTATTTTTAGGACGTGATTTTGTGCAAGCAAAAGATCATAGCGAAGAAACCGCGCAATTGATTGATAGTGAAGTAAGAAAAATACTTATTAATGCAAGTCAAATTGCTGAAAACATTCTAAATGAGAATATAGATTTATTGCATAAAGGTGCAAGATTACTAATAGAGCGGGAAACACTCGATAACGAGGAATTCGAAGCATTAGTACAGGGTTTAGAATTACCTCCTTTAAGTAATAAAAAAATAGAAGCATTAAGAAATATAAAAATTGGAACGGGAGAGGAAGAAAAACCTGCCTCTCCAAAGTTACCTTCAATTGAAGGTCTAAATTTATCAGAAAGTTAATTAATAAATCAAAGGTTATAAATGACGACAATGGAATTTCCTGATAAGGAACAAGTTAACGAACAAAGTAAAACTGACGAACCGAAGGCAAAGAATGAAATTCAAAGCTTTTTTGATTCGTACAAGAAAAAAATTGATAACATTCAAAGGATTCAACCCAAATGGCAAAACTTACGAAGTGCTAGGCAAAAATTACTATCACTGCAAAAGGAGCTCAATACGCCTCCCGAATTTATTCCAAGAGGTGTTCTTGAAAATATTCAACGTATGATAGCAGATGCATTATCTGCTATAACTCAATCGCAAATTGCCGAAAGGGAGAATTACGAAATGGAATGCTCCGATAACTATTTGCAGCTGAAGAGTTTTTTTGAAAATATTATTCAAACTTTGGAATCTTCTGAAGATTTAACAAAATCCAGGCAACAACTTATTGATGCTCAAAGGATAATAAGTACAAAGACATTAAAACGTTCTCAGCAAGAAGAATTATATCAAATGATCAGATCGGGTTTTGATATACTTTTAACTAAACAAGAAAAGGAAAAGGAGAAATTTAACCAAGAAGCAAATCAGAATTATGAAAAAATAGCTCCTTTAGTTGAAAATGCTATAAATATCGCCAATTCCACTGATTCTTTTAAAGAAGCGCGGGAAGTATTGACCGCTGCACAAAATTCTGTCAGAGATGTGTTGCTTACAAAAGAACAACGTGACGAATTATTTGGAAAGTTGCGGATTGTTTTTAACGAGATTAACAAGAAAAATGACGAAGAGCGAGAAGAATTTGCAAAGATTTCTGAAGAGAATTTCAATCAATTAAGAGAGAAAATTGAACAAGAAGCAGCAAAATTATCCAATAATCCACATTTTAAATCAATTAGAGAGGATCTTTTAACAATACAGAGTGAATTACGTGTGATGAAACTTAAGCTCGAACACCGTAATAAGCTCTATACAATGTTGAAAGATACTTTTAAGGTATTAGATGAAAAGAGAGCAGAATATTTTGAAAAACGAGATGCTGCAAAGAAATCAGGCAGTTCTTTAATTAAAAATCTAGAAGAAAAATTATCAATTTTGAATTCTACAATTGAATCTGACAAAGCTGAGTTGGCTGAGTTGCAAGATCAGTTAAATAATCCTGAAATTGAAAACAAAGATGAGCTTATCCAGAAGAATGAAATACTTCTATCGAAAATCAACGAAAAAGAAAAGAGAATTAAGGAAACTCAAAGCAGATTAAAAGGATTAGAAAAAAAAGAAGAAAAATAGTATAGTTGAGTCGGGGCGAGTGGATTCGAACCACCGACCCCCTGGTCCCAAACCAGGTGCGCTAACCGGACTGCGCTACGCCCCGTTTTCAAAAAACTAGATTTACAAAATTACGAAATCTACAATAATTATACATAATAATACATCTCGAATTTCATAATTTACTTGTCAACAAATTTACCCTTTCATTTCTCTTCTCTGCTGCATATTTACGTAGGTCGCTTATTCTATCAGCTTCATCCATAATCTCTTCACCAAGAATCGTTTCAAGCACATCTTCCATAGTTATTAAACCTGAAACAGCACCATATTCATCAACAACAACAAAAAGATGTTGCCGTCTTTGAAGAAATTTCTCCAATGCAGTGCTGACAGAGGCGGTTTCAGGAATAAAATATACATCCTGAGCAAATTCTTTTAATGTCTTATTTTCCTGGTGATTTAAAGCTGCCTTAAACACATCTTTTGTTAATACATAACCTACAACCCTATCATCAATGCTTTCACCCTCCCATATAGGAAATCGGGAAAAAACCTGCAGTGGTGGCAAATCGATAATATCCTTCACCTTTGAATTAGCATTACAACTAAAAATGACTGTATGTGGTGTCATAACATCGCTAACTAAAATTTCGGAGAAGTTCATAATATTAGTTAGAATTGCATACTCTTTATCATTGAGACTACCTTCCTCGAGAGCAGATTCAAAGAGCTCGTGAATTTCCTGACGTGATTCCTCTCCTCTATTTTTGCCTTTGATTAATAAAATCAGAGTATTTTTGAATTTTACAATTGGAAGTGCAATATTATGTGTTAAATTTAACCAAAACAAGTACTTAAAGGAGTAGTTATTGGATTTAGTCTCGCCAAAAGCATAAATAATTCCACGAAGAATGAAATAAACCAATGCAATGCCAATAGTCACAAGAATTATATAATATAATTGCCAATTTATATTATATAAATATTTAAATAAAATTATATAAGCTATTGAACAAAAAAGGAATTCATAAATATAAAAAGTTTTTAAATTAGCATCAAAATCACTTTTGATTTTTTTTAATTTTTCTGTTTTCTTAGGATTAATTTGACTTAATACTTGGATTTCATTAATTGTAAGAGAATCAATAATACCTGAAAATAAAGAAAATGATAAAGCAATAAGAAAAAGGATAATACTAAGCGGAATATCCATTAATAAATTTCAAAAACTCCATATTTTGGTACATAATTATATTTATATAAACGAAATAAAAGAAAATTAATTAGAAAATTGCTTATTAATTACAGTAATCCGTCCAGGATATTGAATGGGTCCTAACGGAGTTTTTATTGTGGGTTGAATATCCAATTTTAACCTGCTAAGGTCAGAATGCATTCCGCCAAGAGCAAATGCCAAATTAATTAGCTTATCATAACCTTGATTACCAAAGAATTCAAATAAATCAAGATTAATAGTAAGAGGAATAATAACTGATTGACCACTTCCAGGGATTGTTATTGGACCATTGACTACACCCGAAACAGTAGGAGTATCGTCTAGAATTAAACGCCATTCCAAACTGGAAATAGTGGCATCTGTTTTAACAGGGGATGTTTTTCCATCATTTGGATTGAGTGCAGCAAGATTCAGTACAAATTGTGCAGGAAATTTCTTTTGAGTAAATATTTGAGATATTTGCAAAGCATTTGTCATATTTAAATCACTTATACTTGCCTTGCCTGAAATAGGAATACCTGCAACTTGGAAATTACTTACATTTTCAATTTTAAATTGCAATTTCTTCAATTTAGTAATAGTATTTAAAGCAGAACATGCTCCTAAAATAGCAGCAAGGAATCCAGCTATTATTGCTATTTTTATTATTTTTTTCATTAAAATAAAACTTTTGTGAATGGGACGTATTATTTATTTATTTCTTGAATTTTTCTAATAAATTTTATAGCAATGCTATCAGAAACAACGGGATCGTTTAATCGCTCAGGATGCCATTGAACAGCAAGAACAAAATTATATTTTAACGTGTCTATCGGCTCATAAGCTTCAATTAAAGAATCTTCAGAAAATGCAATTGCTCGAAACTCGGAGCTCAGTTCATCAATACCTTGATGATGATTTGTATTAACTTTATATATATTATTGTGCGCACAAGGTAGCATTGAAGAATTTGAAAATTTTACGAAGTGAAAACAGGTATCGGGAAGCTCGCATTGATGAATTACATTCGAGGGTCTCTGAGTTGGCAAATCTGCAATCAGCGAGCCACTTTTTGCAACATTAAGAATTTGCAATCCACGGCAAATAGCAAGCAAAGGTTTATTTAATTTTAGAGCTTGTTCAATTATTGCAAACTCTAATGAATCACGATAATTATCAATTTCACATAATGATGAATCCTCGGGCTTAGCGTAATATTGCGGATTTACATCAGGACCACCCGATAAAATGACACCGTCGCATTCATTGATAAGCTTTCTTGCTGAATCAATTGGCAATCCATATAGATTTATTGTTTCAATATTTGTATTATATTTTTTTATCCATTCTGAATATCGTTCATAGCTTTTTGAGCCAATAGCTTTCGAAATAGCAATTTTGATTGGTTTTTCTTTTGCACAACTTACTATAAGAATTGCTGAAATTGATAAAATTAGGATAAATGATTTTTTCATAATTTAAAATTTAAAGATGCAAATTAAAAAATTGCATTAATTCTTTCGATTAATTTATCTTGGTTTGTAATTATTTTAAATCTAATTGGTAAAACATAAATAGAGATATTATTCTCGAGAAAATATTCTTTAAATAATGATATCTTTACAGCATCTTTTTCAGTTGTAATAATTTGTGAATTTGTCTTTTTTGCAAGTGCACTGATAGATTTTATATCATTTATATCATAATTGTGATGGTCATCAAAAATTCTAATATTATTTTTATCATAATTTATTTTCAATTCATCAAGCGAATTTAAAAATCTATTTGGATTTGCAATACCGACAATGGGAAGGAACTTAATATTATTCAATAAATTATCTGATATTTGATTCTCTTGAAACAATCGATAAATGTTATCAGATATAATTTTAAATTTACAAATTATAACATCATTTTTCAAAAATGGTTGAATTTTAGAAATATCACAAAATTCAGGATGCATAATTACATCAGCACGAATTAACGACGTCAAGGGTTCACGCAATCGACCACGTGGGAAAACAAAAGGTTTGTCAACCGTATTTTTATCAATAATCACAATATCCAAATCCCGGCTTATCCATTGATGTTGGAACCCATCATCAATTATTATAATATCAGGGTGAAACAGCTTTTCGGCGAAAGCGGCATTGACGTATTTCGTTTTTCCCGAAACAGCGATTGCGCGAGTTTTGGATTGAATTAGATACATTTCATCACCTAATAATGAAGGAGATGTTCGATTGCCATTTTCATCAATACCTGTAATGACATCATCAGTGCTTGATTTTGCTTTATAATTACGCCCAATAACGCATACTGCTTTATCTTTTGGTAAATAATTATTTATAATTTCTATCACAAGCGGTGTTTTGCCTGTTCCTCCCGCTGAAAGATTGCCAATACTAATTATTTTTGCTTTATATCTAACCTTAAAGAATTTTTCATTAGAAGGAATATTATCTGGCGGATAAATTATAGCATTTTGGAATTTGCAATTTCGTTTATTTACAACCGATTCATAAATTTTTGAAAGAAAATGTCTAATCATTGCATTTTCCCTTCAATATTATGAATCAACTCTGTAATCTCATTATTATTCAATTCGTTAGAAATAATGTATGGTTCTGATATTTCAATAGTGATTCGTGATAAAGGCAATGGAAACTCAAATCGGTCCCAGCTTTTTTTGAAAACAATTTTTTTGGATATATTTGCTTTTATATAGTAAAATCGCGCTCCTGATCTTTGAGAAGCAACAATTCCACCTGGTTTCAAAAAATGTCGAGGACCACGGGGACCATCGGGGGTAAGCAAGACATAATTATCCTGGCTTTTTTCAACTAATTGATTCATTACCTCTTTGCCACCTTTGGAGGATGAACCACGAATTAGCATAAATCCCCATTTTTCAAGCAAATCAGAAAGAATTTGGCCATCTTTGCTTTGGCTAACTACAGCATATGCGTTTTTATTTGCAAATATTCTCCATATAGGCATCATTTCATTATGCCAAAACACAACGATAGCGGGCTTTTGTGGAAATGAACCTTTAATATGAAACAGCCAAGTTTTGCTTATGGCAGTTATAAAAAAATTTCCTAAAAATTTGCAAAGTTTATTCTTCATCTATTATTTTAAAAATGACGAATAAATAATATTAGCAGCATTTTTGCTTGCGCCTACCTCGCCAAGTTGCTGCCTCAAAAATAGGAAATTACTCTGCATCTCGTCATATAATTTCCTATTTTCTACTATCTGGATTATCGATTTTGCAAGATTATCGGGATTTGCTTCTTTTTGAATCAATTCGGGTATCACTTGCTTTTGAGATAAAATATTGACTAATGATAAGTATGGCAAATTGATGATCTTTTTACCAATAAAATAGGTAGATAGAGATGTTCTATAAAACATTGCAAAGGGCATACCAAGCAATGCTGCTTCCAAATTTGAAGTTCCTGTTTTAATCAATCCCGCAAGAGAATTGCTCATTAATTGATGTGATGATTCGTCGGCAATAATTGTGTCGGAATTCGTTGCAATTTTCTTGGAAAATTCATATTTGAGATGTTGTGGCAACACAATTTCAAACTGAAAATCATTTAGTGAGCGGTTCAATAATTCAATTGTTGAATTGACCAATTTAATATGTGAATTAATTTCTTGCTTACGACTACCTGGCAAAAATATAATACGTTTTTCGCGCTCTTCATAGTTTTTAATTTGTTGATGGAAAATCTCCAAATCAAGCAAGGGGTGTCCAACCCATTTTGTTTTTATTCCGAATTTTTCAAAATATTCGGCTTCAAATGGGAAAACAACAAGCAATAAATCAATCAATTTTGCAAAGTCTTTTGAACGGTTTTCACCCCATGCCCATAATTGCGGAGCTATATACCAGGCAACGGGAACATTAAATTTTTTGGCAAATTTTGCAACCCTTTGATTAAAACCGGGGAAATCGACGGGAATAAATAAATCAATATTTCCCTTTTTGATTAAATTTCCAATTTTTTGCAATAAAAATTGGAAAAAATTCGCCTTTTTTGCAACCTCCCAGAATCCAACCACTGAAACTTCGCTTATCGGGACAATCGATGAAAATCCCAGAGATTCCATCTTATCACCACCAATGCCAACGAATTCAATCTTTTCATCTATTTTCCATAACTCACGCATCAAATTTGAGGAATGTAAATCTCCCGATGCATCGCCTGCTATTATTAAAACTTTTTTCAAACGTCAATTATATTAATTAACAAAATTAATGTTGAAAACTTAAATAACGAACATTTTTCTAAATTTTTATATTTTAGTTTTTTTGGAAAATTGAAAACGGCAATGTCCGAATATATACATTTACATAATCACACACACTATTCGATATTGGATGCAATCGCAACACCCGGAGAATTAGTTCAGGCAGCGGTCGATGATGAGCAATCGGCGGTTGCATTGACTGACCACGGGGTCTTATTTGGATTAATGGAATTTGAAGAAAAAGCAAAGGAAAAGAATATCAAACCGATTTACGGGATGGAAGCATATTTGGCAACTGGTTCCCGATTTGAAAAAAATAACACATCAACTACAAAAAAGAAAAATTATCATCATCTGATATTACTGGCAAAGGATCTTCAAGGATATAAGAATTTAGTGAAATTGACAAGCTACGCTCACACAGAAGGATTTTATTATCGCCCAAGAATTGATAAGGAACTTTTAGAAAAGTATAAGGATGGTTTAATTGCAATGAGCGCTTGTATTGCGGGCGTGATTTCAGCTCCATTAATTGAGGGGGATTGGGATAGGGCAAAACACGAAGCTCAATATTTCAGGGATTTATTTGGCGATGATTTTTATATCGAATTACAAAATCATAATCTCTCTCAGGATGAAATTGTATTGCGTGATGCCCCGAAACTTGCTCGAGAATTGGGCATCCCGCTTGTTGCTACAAATGATATACATTATCTAAAAAAAGAACATGCTCTTGCCCATAATGTATACCTCCTAATCAAAGATGTTAAGGGAGGGGATGCACAAAATGTTGATATAACAAACCTGAAGTACCATAGCGATCAATATTATTTCAAGACGCAAAAGGAAATGATTGAGTTATTCAAAGATTTTCCCGATGCAATTGCAAATACCGTAAAAATTGCCGAACAATGCAATGTGAATTTCAATTTCAAAATTGCAATGCCACAATTTACTCTTCCCGAAAATGAAAAAGTGCAATCACTCGATGAATATCTTGAAAAGCTTGTTTGGGAAGGAATAAACAGGAAATACTCAAATTTAACCGATGAAATTAAGGACAGAACGAATTACGAATTGGATGTCATCAAGCGAATGGGTTTTTCCGATTATTTTTTGATTGTGGCAGATTTTATAAGTGCAGCGCGTAAGATGGGAATACGTGTTGGTCCCGGGAGAGGTTCAGCAGCGGGCAGTATTGTAGCATATTCATTAGATATTACGAGCGTGGACCCATTAGAAAGCGAT
>JAGOIG010000075.1 GCA_017995735.1 Candidatus Kapaibacterium sp.
GGTATATGTATTAAATATAATAATAATAGAATATAGAAGAAATGTGTAAAATGTTTTTGCATTCCAACTCCTTTTTTATATTAGACGTTTAAAATTAAAAAAAGTTACATTAAAAGTGAATTTTTTTAAAATTATTTTATAAAATTAATTAATCTAATCTAAAATTATGCTATTCCAAGAGTTGCGCAATCAATTTTTCTTGCTCCTTTATCAAGTAACATTAATGCTAATGAATTAAGCGTTGAACCTGTTGTAAAGACATCATCCACAATTAAAAAGGACTTATTTATAATATATTGCTTATCAGTATTCCTGTTAATTTCAAAAATATGCTCCACATTGGATTTGCGTTGTTCTGCATTAAGTGCTGTCTGGGTCTGTGTATATATTTTCCTTTGCACCATTTTATAATTTGGAGGAATTTTCAACACCTCATAAATTCCATTTACAATGTAATTGGATTGATTATATCCCCGCTCTCTTTCTTTTGCTTTGTGTATAGGAACAGGTATAATTGCTTCGTACTCAGTCATATTTTCCTGCAATAATCTATTACCTAATAACTTGCCAAGCTCAATACCAATATTTTTTAAAGAATAATATTTTAAGCTATGAATCAGTTGCATATATTTCGCATCTTTGACCGAAAATAATGAGCAAATCTTGCTAATTGCAATATCATCGGCATTCCAAATTTCAAACATTCTATCCATTATTACTTCCGATTGTGGAGCAAATGGCATATTATGATAACATTCATCGCAAATATAGCTTGTTTGTTCATTTTCAGAAATAGGATTGTTGCATACAAGGCAATACTTTGGAGCAATAAAATCTATAAATCCTTTGCCAATATTTGCTATATACGACACTTAATTTACTCTACATTTTGGATTTGCTCGCGAATGCGTTCGAGTTCTTCTTTTTCAAGAACAACAAGTTGAGAAATTTCTGCGTCATTAGCCTTAGAGCCAATTGTATTGATTTCCCGATTCATCTCTTGGATGAGGAAATTGATTTTCCTTCCCTCCGAAATTTTGCTTTTTAAAGCTTCATTGAAAAAGCTAATATGCGAATCCAATCGTGTGCATTCTTCAGTTATATCAAGTTTATCAGCAAGAATAACGATTTCAAGATATAATCGTTGTTCGTCAATTTCATCACTTTCGAAGAGCTGAGCAATTTTTTGGCGGTATTTCTCGCGTTCTTGAGGAACTTTTTCCAAACTTAAAGCGCGAATTTTATCAAGATTTGTTTGAAAACTTTGTAATCGTCGAAAGATATCCTTTTCTAAATTTTTCCCTTCAATTAATTGCATTTTTTCAAGGTTCATTAAAGCTTGATTAGTAGCTTGCTTTACAACTTGACTGATTAATTTTTCATCTTCTTGATTATTTACTTCAATAAAAAATTCATCAAAATTAATCAAATGTTCGAGGTGAATTGGATCCTTGATTTTCAAAGAATTTTTCAAAGAATTTAAATGTTCATATACTGCTTTTGCTTTTTCCTCATTAAAAGCCAGAGCTTTCGTTGGGTCAATATATTCAACCTGAACAATCAAAGTTGCTGTTCCACGCGAAATGCGATTTTTCAGCATATCACGTAACTGCAATTCCAAACTTTGAAGATTGCGAGGAAGTCTAATATTTAGGTCAAGAAATTTACCATTCACACATTTAAGTTCGCAAGTTGCTTTAATATAATCCTTTGCAAATTCTGCTTTTGCAAAGCCTGTCATACTTTTTAACATATTCTTCCTATGATTTTTCCAAAAAAATAAAATGAATTATTTATATTATTTATTTATTACATTTCTAACAATTCTAAAGCCTGTGGATTGGATTGAGCTATCAGGATAGAATCTATTTGCAGCACGGCAAAAGAAATTACCGTCATTCCAAGATCCACCACGTGATATATGTCTATCTCCTAAATCAGGTCCGGTTGGGTCGATTGTGGGAGATGTTTTATAATAATCAGCAGAATAGAAATCCCAACACCATTCCCACAAATTGCCATTCATATCATAAAGCCCCCAATCATTTGCCCGCTTTCTCCCGCTTGGATGCGAATGAAGCCCCGAATTCATATTATACCAGCCAAGATCATCTAATGACCAATTATTTGAATACTCCCCTGTTTTTCCAGCTTCGCAAGCGTATTCCCATTCTGCTTCTGTTGGTAATCGCCATCCATTTGCCGACTTATCCCATACAACATTTTCGCCAAAAAATTTATATGCAGGTTTTAGGCTATCAATCTCAGATAATTTATTGCAAAATTGAATTGCATCAATCCAATTTATACTATCTACGGGAAGGCTATAATCCTTTACAATGCTTGGATTTACTCCCATTACTTGCTCGTATATGAATTGATTTATTTCATATATGGATATTAAAAAAGATTGTGAAATTTGAACTGTATGGAGGGGCTTTTCATCAATCAATCCATTGTTTGAACCCATAATAAACGAACCATTTGTTATTTCAACACATTCAATTTTTGGTAACCTGCTTATTTTTATTGGATATGAATTTGATGTATCGTTATCAACTATTGCTATTATTCGATTTGTGGCAGTTAATGGAACAATTACTTTAATTTGAGAAATTGTCCATTTGAGGCATTGCTTAGAATTGATAATATTTTGGTCATCAAATTTTATATAACTTGTTATAGATGGGTCACCAAAATATGATCCATAAATTGTCAATGTATCCCCCACCCAAGTTTCTTCGGGAATAACTTTGTCTATTTTAGGTTTGCCCTGTTCATTGATTATTTTTTCGTTGCTACAGCTGATAATAAATAGCAAAAGTAGTAATGTAATAAATTGGCTAAAAAATTTCATATAAACTTAATTCGCATTGTAAATCTTTATATAACTACAAAATTAATTCTTTTCATTATAATAATGTTAAATTATATATTCTGATTAGAACAATTTCAACATAGATTTTCATAATTTAGTAGAATTCAAAAAAATTCGAGATTAATTATGTTGAATGCGTTACAAATTATGCTATTTGCCATCGCTTGGTTCATTTTTGGATACTTCTGGTATGGTGGGAAATTAGGGAAAAAAGTCTTAAAAGTTGATAAATCCCGCCCCACACCTTCACATACAAATTACGATGGTTTGGATTTTGTGCCTACAAATCCTGTTGTATTATTTGGTCATCACTTTTCTGCAATTGCAGGAGCGGGACCTATTGTAGGCCCAATTCTTGCTTATGCACTATTTGGATGGTTACCCGCATTGCTATGGATATTGATTGGTTCAGTTTTTATGGGTGCTGTCCATGATTTTTCAGCTCTGGTGATATCAATACGTAATGAAGGGCGCTCAATTGTCGAAATTGCTGATGGTGCAGTATCACGCACTGCAAGCACATTATTTGCTGTTTTCGTCTGGTTTACTCTTGCTCTAGTTCAAGCAGTCTTTTCAGATTTAACAGCAAAAACATTAATTGAGGAACCAGGTATTGCATTCCCAACAATTGCTTTGATTGTTATTGCTATAATTTTTGGGTTGATGATATACAGATTGAAAATCAATGTATTCATTGCAACTGTGTTTGCATTAGTCGCTTTAGGATTAACGGTCTGGTATGGCTTAAGTCATCCAATTTATCTAAGCTATGATATATGGCTGATTATAATTATTCTTTATTCATTTATTGCATCAATTATTCCTGTTTGGCTGTTATTACAACCTCGTGATTATATTTCAACTTATATTTTGATTATTGGGATGGTGATTGGTATAATTGGTGTTATTGTACTAAATCCAACAATTACCGGTCCGGCTTATATTTCATTTGTTAATCAAGGTACGCCATTATTTCCAATGTTATTTGTTACAATAGCTTGCGGTGCAATTTCGGGATTTCATTCGCTTGTCGCTTCGGGGACAACAGCAAAGCAATTAGATAGTGAGAAGAATGCCCAAAAAATTGCTTTTGGTGGAATGCTTACCGAAGGACTTCTGGCTGTGCTTGTCGTAACTATGGTATCAAGTGTATTAGTATGGGACCCAACAGGAACGTCACATAATCCGAATGCTTTCCAAGGATTTTTAAGTCAAAGTGCCGAGATTGTATTTGGGAATGCCTTAGGTCGAGTTGCACAAGTATTAGGGATTCCTCTTATAGTGGGTGTGCAATTTGGAATTTTGATGCTAAATGCATTTATTTTGACTACTCTTGACGCTTCAGCAAGATTGAATAGATATGTAATGCAAGAAACATTGGGAATACGCTTTGGTGGAATCTTTAAAAACAGATATTTTGCATCAGGTTCAAGTCTTGTTTTTGCATATATATTATGTATTGGGAATGGTTACCAGGCAATCTGGCCTATCTTTGGCGCTTCAAATCAATTAATTGGTACTCTTGCTTTATTCACTGCATCTGCATATCTTTTTGGAATAAAAGCACCAAAATGGTTCACATTAATCCCCGCATATATTATGCTTGCAATTACAGAATCTGCATTATTTTATCAAGGGTTGTGGCTATATCTACCAAAACATAATTATTTGTTATTGATTATTGCCATTATTTTATTCATTCTTGGAATTTTTGTATCAGTTGAAGCAACGCGAAAAATATTTTTCTCAAAAGAAAAATTAAACCCCGTAATCAAAAAAAGTGAATAGATAATTAATAATTATTTTAAATATTCCTCATTATGAAACTGATTCTTTTTCTTGCAAAGATTGGATTTCGTCGCGTAATTCCGCTGCACGTTCGAAATCCAATTCTTTAGCAGCTTTCTTCATTTCTGCAAAAAGTTCATCAATCAAATCTTGTTTATGTTTTTTGGATAAATGCTCGGAAATTGGGTCTTTAATTTTTACTCGTGCTTTCTCAGATTTCTCTCGCTGAGAAACGACATTTTTATGAATATCCGCGACAGATGTCGCATTCAAAATATCTTCAATTGATTTATAAATTGTTTCGGGGTTAATATTGTGCTCTTTGTTATACTGCATTTGAAGTTCACGTCTGCGAGTAGTTTCAGCCACTACTTTTTGAATTGAGCCAGTCAATCTATCAGCATATAAAATTACTTTGCCTTCGGCGTTGCGAGCTGTTCTCCCTGAAATTTGCATAAGCGATCGTTCATCACGTAAAAATCCTTCTTTATCGGCATCAAGTACCGCAACTAACGATACCTCGGGTAAATCTAAACCTTCACGTAATAAATTCACACCCACTAAAACATCAGTTTCACCTAATCGCAAATCCCTAATTATATCAACTCGCTCAAGTGCAGTAAAATCAGAATGAATATATGCAACACGGATACCAAGATTTTGCAAATAATCCGCTAAATCTTCTGCCATTCGTTTTGTTAATGTTGTCACAAGCACTCGCTGGTGTTTTTCTGCTCTTTTACGAATTTCTTCAATTAAATCATCAATTTGATTGCGAATGGGACGGACTTCAACAACAGGGTCAAGCAATCCAGTTGGACGTATAAGCTGTTCGACAACAACACCTTCTGATTTTTCCAATTCATAAAATCCAGGGGTTGCGCTAACAAATATAACTTGATTAATCAAGGATTCGAATTCATCAAATTTTAAGGGCCTATTTTCAAGTGCTGAAGGCAACCGAAAACCAAAATCGACAAGCGTTTGTTTCCGTGAACGGTCGCCAAGGTACATTCCACGAATTTGTGGAATTGAAATATGACTTTCATCAACAACAAGCAAATAATCTTCGGGAAAATAATCAAACAGACATTGCGGACGCTCTCCAAATTGTCTTCCTGATAAATGCATTGAATAATTTTCAATTCCTGAGCAATATCCTACCTCTCGCATCATTTCAAGGTCGAACATTGTGCGTTGCTCAAGCCTTTGCGCTTCCAGCAATTTGCCTTCTTCATGCAATTGATTTACACGCAAATAAAGTTCATCTTGGATGTTTGCCATTGCTCGGTCAAGGTATTCCTGGGATGTTACAAAAAGCTTTGCGGGATATATTGTATAGTCATCAAAGGATTCCTCAATTTTTCCCGTTACAATATTAAAAGAACTAATTCTATCAATAGTATCCCCAAAAAATTCAATTCGAATTCCTGTATCATTTTCATAAGATGGTACAATATCGATTATATCACCACGAACACGGAATGTGCCGCGTTGGAAATCATAATCGTTTCGTGAATAATGCGATTCTGTTAATCTAAATAAAAATTTTTGCCTGGGAAATCGCATCCCTACATAAATATGTGTTAAAAATTTCTTGAACTCATCTTTATTACCAATACTATAAATACTACTTACTGATGCCACAACAATTACATCACGCCTCCCCTCTACAAGAGCACTTGTCGCACGCAATCGTAATCTATCAATTTCATCATTTATCGAAAAATCCTTTTCTATGTATGTATCTGTTGTTGGAATGTATGCCTCAGGTTGATAATAATCATAATATGATATAAAATACTCTACAGCATTTTCAGGAAAAAATTGTCGAAATTCGCTATAAAGCTGAGCTGCTAAGGTCTTATTTGGTGAAAGCACAAGAGTGGGCTTTTGCACCTGTTCTATCACATTTGAGATTGTAAAAGTTTTACCTGAACCAGTCACACCAAGCAAAACTTGATATTTATCTTTTCGATTTATGCCTTCAACTAATTCTTTAATAGCTTTTGGTTGGTCCCCTGCCGGTTCATAATTTGAATATAATTTGAATTTTTTCATATTCTTATCATTACTATATTGTTATATTAAAATTCACTAATTATATAAAAACGTATATATTTCTTAATTTAGTATTTTTTTAAAAATTCAAAAAATGGAAGATATAAAAGAAAATCCTAATCAGGGTAAAATTGTTCACGATATGACATACTTTTTGTATGTCTTAAAGAAAAGTGGAGCTTTCATTATTATAATAACTCTCTTAGGAGCGGGTATTTCCATTGCCGTGTCATTATTATTACCAAAGTGGTATGCTGCTTCCATCAACTTAGTTCCGTCATTGGCTAATCAGGAAACAAGCGGAGCGGCAAGTTCTGCAATATCATCAACATTGAAAGAATTCGGATTAACAAGTCTCACAGGTCAAACCGAGGGCGCATATTCATATCTTGTAATTCTTCAGAGCAGGACTGTTCTTGATTCTATTATCAATTTATTTGAGTTGGATAAGGAATATAAAATTCCAAAATCTAAAATGACTGATTTAAGAAAAGAAGTTCAATCAAATATTGAAATAAATTTTGAAAAAGAAGGAAATTACATAATAACTGTTTGGGATAAGGACAAAAACCGAGCTGCTGATATTGCAAATAGTTATGTCAATATTGCAAATGGACATTCGATGGATATCTTCCGAGAAGATACTAAAATAAGCAAAGGATATTTTGAAGATAGATTGCGAATTGTCGATTCAAGCCTTACTGCAATCGGAAATAAAATGTCTCACTTTTCAAAATCAACACTTATGTTTTCGCCTACTGAGCAAGCCAAAGCTGTATCATTATCATTATCAGATATGAAAGCTGAACAAGCTAAATATGATATTTTTTATGAGTATTATAAGAAAAATTTTGGAGAAAATGACCCCTTAGCTATTTCCTTCAAAAAATTAACTGAAGAAATGGATAATAAAATTAAAAAAATTCAAAACGAACCTGGTTTTCTGGGCAATTTTTCTCTTGCAGAAGCGACCGGAACGGCTGTCGAATATATGCGGCTCTATACTGATTTTGAAACAATGACAAAAGTAAAAGCATTTCTACTGCCAATGATTGAAAAAATCAAAGGTGACGAAATTAAATCTGTTCAAAATCTATTAGTCGTTGATAAAGCTATTCCACCTGATAAAAAAGACAAGCCTAAACGCTCACTTATTGTTGCAGGAGGAACTCTCGGTTCGTTTGTAATTTCCATTTTAATTGTATTTCTTATTAATTATTTAAAAGAATTACGAAAAGAACTTAGAGTGCTTGATAATAAATTTAACAATGAATAATAAATTCGGAAGATATTGGATTTATTCGATATTCCTTCTCTCCCCACTTTATTTTCGGGGACAATCTGAGGGAGTCGATTTTTGGGATATTTTCTTTGCTGTTTATTATACAGGAACAATTTTATTTTGGTTTTTTTGGTATGTTTTTATCCAGAAAAAGAGTTTTATTAAAAATATTGCCGATTTTTTTCTTTTTTCGTTTTTCTTTTTGTGTATCTTTAATATAGCAATTAGCTTTTTAAATGGTGTTCCATTAATGTCCGCTGTTCGAGAATATTTAGTATTTTCATATACTCTTTTTTATTTTCCAATAAAAGAATATTTTGACGATAAAAAATCTTTTATAAATTTTCTTATAATTCTGGCAATTTCTTTAATAATAAATGATTTCGGTCAATATTATGATTATTATTCTAAATTAGAAGAAGGCGGCTTAAAATATGCATACCAATTGGGAGCAGCAGTCAGGATTAATCAACCAATTTATAGCTTCACATTAGTTAGTGGGATAATATTATTCTTTATTCCTCAAAATAAATCAACAAAATTTTTAATATTTATTTTGGTTGTTCTCACTACAATTGCTTTAATATTGACATTTTCACGAACATTTTGGCTAATTGTCATAATGGAGATTGTCTTATTATTATTTTTCTTTCCTATAAAATATAAATATCAACTTACTATTTATATTGGCTCAATTGCAATCATATTTGTTATTGTCGCAAATATATTTTTTGGTGATATTTCTAAAGTTCTTTTTCAAGTTCTCGAGAATAGACTTACTTCAACTACAATGGGACGAGCGGACTTATCAGTTCAAACAAGGTTAGATGAGTATAAGGTCGCTATCTCTCGAATTAAAGAATATCCAATGGGTGGGAATGGCTTTGCAAAAAAATTTCCTTACTATAACAGTATAATCCAATTAACTTATCATTCACATATAATACATAATGGA
>JAGOIG010000076.1 GCA_017995735.1 Candidatus Kapaibacterium sp.
ATATTAGATGAACCTAATAAATCAAAGTTATGCATTAAAATATTATCGATTGTATTAGAATTAATATTATTAGATAATTCGGCTAATAGATTAATAAACGAAGGAATAAAATAATTAATATTAGAATGATAAATATTATTATTATATAATTTAATTAATTTATTATATCTATTATTAATAGTGAATAATTTCTCAAATAATTTATTTATTGAAATTCTTAATGGTATTGACGTAACTTTTTGTAGTTTTGAAATTATGCTCATTCTATGTTGTTTATGAAAAGATATTTTATTACAATTTCCATCTTTTTGTTTTGTTTTACTACTTTAATTGTATTCTCTCAGGAATATGAATCTCAGATTGAAGAGATTTTCGATAACACTTCGGGAAATCCCTACTCAGAAAATGAGATTGAATATATCGAGTATCGACGTATAAGTAAATTAAATCTATTGGATGCAAGCAAAGGTGATTTAACAAAATTCCCTACTTTCGATGTAATTACTGTAAATAAAATTATCAAATATTTAAAAAATAATCCTAATACAAATATTGCAAAATTAAGTAAAGATTTGAATTTAACCACTGAACAAGAAATATTACTTGATAATTGTTGTATAATAAATAATAGTATTGGCAAAGGTTTTATGTTCGATTCACGTACGCGTAACAATTTCCAATTTGATAAAATATATGGGTTTGAAAATCAGAAGTTTCAAGGAAATAAACTTGAATATTTGCAAAAAATACTATCTTCCTATAATAATTTTGAAATGGGATTGGTTTTAGATAAAGATGCGGGAGAGATGAACTTAGTTGATTTCTATTCTGGTTATTTAAAATATGATAATCATAAAACTAAATTAATAATTGGCGACTATTTTATCGAATTAGGGCTCGGTAATATTTTAGCTCGGGATTTCCCTTCTCGAAAAGGTTCAAATATTATTGCTCCTGCTTTAGATTTTGGTGGAGGAATACGTCCATCTCGTTCAAGCCTAGATTATTCATTTTTTCGTGGAGTTAGCATTGAACAAAAATTCGATTTGCTCAATAATAAATTAAATATGAAATTTTCTCTTGCTGCATCTAACACTTCCAAATCGGGTAATTTGGACACTGTTTCGAGTGCTATTTCTTCTGTTTATTTATCTGGTCTTTATCGAACTCAAACAGAAATTGCAAAAAAGGATAAGCTTGATGAAAAATCGCTATTTAGCTCCATTGAAGCACAATTTTCAAACTTGCTTTTTGGAATTGGTACAATCTATTTAGATTATAATTATCCTATTATGTCTTCTTCATCATCTGCATTCCAGGGCAAAAATGGATTTTTGAAAAGCTTATGGGTAGAATATTTAAAAGACAATTTATCTTTCGGAAGTGAAGCTAGCCTTGATGCACACGATAATTTTGCTTTAAAATTAGGTTCTATTATTGATTTTAATGACTTTAAATTAGCATTTCATTTTCGCTCATTTTCTGAAAATTATAGAGCCCCTTACGGTTCAATTTTTGGTGAATTTTCAAATCCAGCAAATGAATTAGGATTTTATAGTGGCGTTATCTACAAGGCTAATAGGCAATGGCAAATATCAGGATTCTTAGATTTTTATAAAAGCTATGGTAATACTTATTATGTCCCTTCAATGGTCAAAGGTTTCAATATATTTATGGAATCTAATTACAAAATTTCTGATGAAATTGATGCGCTTACTCGTTTTGTTTATGAAAATAAGACCGATAATATAATACAAAATACTCAAGATAATATTTATCAAAAGCAAAAATACTCATTAAGAAACGATATAATTTACACCTATTCAGAACATTTTTATACACGATTTAGATTTGAGGGAGTTATAATAAATTATGCAGGATTTCAGAATCAAGAATATGGTGCTGCAGGATTTGCTGAATTTAACTATTTGCCAAAAGATAATTTAAAGCTATTTGCTCGAATATCATATTTTTCAACAGATAGCTATGATACTGCAATATGGGAATATGAATATTTTATATCAAGTATGATGACAACTTTCCCTGCATATTTAGATGGCAATCGTTATTTATTTGGACTAAAATATAATATTTTAAACCACTACAATATAAGTTTATTATATACAAATACTTCAAAAAATAATCTCAAAGAATTAAGTAGCGGCAATGATAAAATATTAAATAATTATTCTAATAATTTGATATTTCAATTGGAAATAAGATATTAAAAGGTAATTATTATAAAAAATTACTTAAAACCCGTAAAAAGTCGGTAAATTTGATAAATTTGGTAATATAACTGTGAAAAATAACACGAAATACAAAACAATGAAAACAATATAAACAATAACTAAGATTTTTAAAATTGCAAATGATTTGCCTTGTCGTTCAATTGCATAATCAAGAGCATTTTGGTCTTGAGATTGTGAATAATCTTGAAATGCTTTGGCTGCTTCGTTCATCCTTAATCCTGCAATTATCATTGGTACCCCAATTAATGCGGTTACTATTCCAATACAAGTTAAAGCACCAATGACAATCAAAAAGATTGCTGACCATTTCATATCCGATCCCATTTTAAAAGCTAACTGCGTTGGTATTGGATTTGAGTTGTCTGGCATTAAATTAGTATTTTCATCCATAAAAAGATCCTTATTAATTTAAAAAAAAATACAAATTAATAAAAAATAATATAAGATTAATAAAAAAAATCAATTCTTACGAAAATTATTTACATTTTTTCTATGTTGAGCATAATTTTGACTGAATATGTGCGAAGAACTTGTATCACTTGCTTTCACAAAATAAAGAAAATTTGTTTTCGAAGGATTAAAAGCTGCTTGAATAGCAATTTTGCTAGGATTATTAATTGGTGTTGGAGGTAATCCTGGATATTTATATGTATTAAAGGGATTGTCCAATTTTAGATCTGTTGCAAATATTTGTTTTCTCGGATAAATTGCGTAAAGAATTGTTGGATCAGCTTGTAGCAACATTCCTCGTCGTAGGCGATTATGATAAACACTACTTATTATAGGCATTTCATCTGCAAGAGGCGTTTCAGCTTGAATTATTGAGGCAAGTATCAAAGCTTGATAATTGTTTAGAAAAGATTCCTTATTTTTTGAAAAATTTCCGATTATTTTTTGTTGATTTTCAACAAGCACTTTTATTATTTGCTCAAGAGGTTGATCCTCATTAAAATAATATGTATCAGGCATTAAATATCCTTCCAGAGTATTTGCTTTAATACCTAATTTACTTATAAAATCTTGTGAAAGTACTAACGTTACAAATTCAGAAGAATCCGCATTAATTTCTTTTTTTAATTTACTAGCAAATTCAAAAATATTCAACCCCTCGGGGAATGTAATTTTTTTGCCAAAAAAAAACTTTCGATTAAATATATTTTCTAGTAATTCTGTATTTGAAACTTCCTTGGGTATTTTATATGAGCCAGCTTGTATATAAGAATGCTTACTTTTATATAAAATTTTGAGATAAACATTATAAAACCAAGCAGGTTTCAAGTATCCTTTGGTATTAAATTCTTTAATTATCTGATTTGAAGTTGAATTATATGGGATGGTGACGATTGTTTCATTAAGATTTCTTATAGGGGCTTCAAGCGAAATAATAATAAATACTATAATTGCTGTGATTAATAAAAAAATTGCTGTGTAATGGACCTTTACTTTTATCATATATATTTATCGTGTTATAACAAACATTCCTAATTTTGGTTCAGTATAGAATTCCGCATTCATATCAATCCGATAAAAATATACTCCCGAAAGGAATATATTACCATTTGAATCAAATAAATCACAAGGAATTATATTTTCACCTATTTGTGTTTTAATGGCTAAAGTCTTCATTAAAAATCCATTGAGATTATAAATTTGAATTTTTCCAGGTTCATTAGTGTTTGTTCCCAAAAATTTAAATTTAAAATTGACTTTGTCAGCTGCCGGATTTGGAAAAGTGCTTAAATCTTGAAGAATATTATTTTTCATAACATTTACTTTATATAAAACAGTATCAGTATTGCCTGCAGGGTCAAATGCTATTACCCGGATATTATTCGATGGATTTATTGTATCCTCACCATATTCTAGATCATTTGGTATTATCTTTAGTATTGCTTTTAATTCACTTCCATCTTGTATGCTTTTAAATTCATAATAATTGACATTAAGTGGTGTAATAAATAATCCATTTATATAAACTTCAATTTTTGTTGAATCAGTTATTTGGTATGGAGTATTATCATAAACTGAAATTGTAATTAAAGGTTTCCCTGCGACAAAATCGCCATTCGAAACTTCTTTTCCATCAAAAGTAGTTTGAATTATAGGTTTTGTCGTATCCTCAAAAACATAAAAATTATTGTTTACTGTATTATTGAAATTGTACGGCTCAGGCACATTAGAATTTGGATTTACGATAGAAGTCAAATGATTCACATTAGACAGTAAATCGGTGGATAAAGAAAGGGAATCAAAAATTTCACTATTAGGATTGAAATTAGAATGGATTGATTGAAAGACTTGATAGCTACCTGATTGTGTATAGTTAATAATATTATATAAAATACTATCAACAGGTGTTCTAAGTGATAAATTCTCGAATGCATATAACATAGTCGATGGAATTCCTCTCATTTTAATAGAATCCTTAATAATTGTTTTTGATTTAATCATAGCAAATTCGGGTGCAGGTATAAAATCTGCGGTAAAACCCTTTACCGATGGATTAGCAGATATATCAGTCCTTTTTAATTTTGCTTTAATTTGCAAATATTTATAATTATCTAAATTCATTTTTGATAAATCATATTCTTCTATAGAGTTATCAACATTTTTTTCATATAACACATTATTTAAACTATTATCCCCAAGAATTTGAAATGTAATTTGAGAATTTGAAGGATGATCTGTTCCAAAATCGGTATTTAGAGTCAAATTTTTCCATTTTAGAGAAGGTCCTAAAATTTCTGAAATGACTTCCCCATCCATTTGATATAAAGGCAAGTATCCATCGATAAGGGAGCTATCTCCTTGTGGGTTCATTGCTTCAATGGCTTCGCCTGGTTTCCAACCTTTTTTGCCAATCATTACAAAAGAATGGGGCCAGGTATTCCAAGCTGTATTTACCCAATCTAAAGGACCTTTAATACTATCAATTAAGGCTGAACCATATTTCCTTAGAACTGCTCTTAGGGAATCCATTGAGCTCAAACTAGTTGAATCAAATGCTTGATAAATACTAAGAATTCTGAATGATCTGTCGCAAGTTGCTATGAATAAATACGAATCATCAGGAATAGAATCCCTTAAATATCTTACTAATTCAAAACCTACAGAATCCAATTGCCAATTATCCCCATGAGAACCCCAAGTATCAAATCGCTTATATGTTCCTAAAGAACCATCATTATAAATTGGCAATGTGACAATATTGAAACCAAGCGCGAACTGATTATCTACATAAACCTTATCTCCAATTTCAATATTCCCCCATCTGATTGAATTATCTCTACTTGCACTTACTAGATGATAATGCACTAAGTTATCTTTTATTGTAATTGCTTTGTTTAGTGTATCAATTTTAGTGTTAGTAAATTCCATTCTATTAAAATCATACATACTATTTAGTTTATAATTCACAATACTATCAACTGAGTTATCGGTGGCATAAAATGGGATGTTTGTTTTCTCACTTGTTTGATTTTCACCAAATGTGTAATATGCCTCAAAAATATAACGTGTCTTTGTGAATTCAATATTTGGCTGCCAATCAAGATAATTTTCCTTTATTATAATTTCATCATCGGTTGATTTTTTAATAGTATTTCCAGTTTCTTCATCAATTATTGAAAAATAATAATGCGTGTTTAGTTTTGAATTTGGGTCAATTAATCTAAAAATAGGGTGAAATTTGTTTACATTCCATCCAGCTAGAGGGTCTAGGATAATCAAATTTTCAGAATAAACATAGAAGGAAGTTTTAAAAATTCTATTTTGAGGTTTTTCGAGATTAATCAAATTTTCGGGATCAATCACAATTGTAATTTCGTGTTGGCCCGGCTTATTACTAATATCGAGTGTAAATCTCATAGATAAACCAAAACAAATAATTGGTAATGGATTGGATATAGTATCACTCTTATTTTGGTAAGTATCTATTAATATGACCTTACTCTCATGCTTTGTTTGGTATCCATTATTATAAATGACACAATTTACATAAGCTAACGAGTCAGAAGTATGAATCATTTTTGAATTGTTATTATTAACAATAGTAAGTTCATCAGGATATACATATAAATTTGGAATTCTTGAAGTATGGAGTTTTAATAATGGGTCCCCAATCAAAGTAAAATGAAATTTAGAATAAAGTGGAGCTTCTTGATTAGCTAGACTCTTTTTCCCATAATTTATCAAATCAGACATATAAACAAGGCTTGAAGTAGAATCAGCAAGATTTTCAACCATTTTTTGAACAATCCACCGATTTTCATCGACCCAACCCCATGTTGCAGACCCCACAGAACCTATAAATCCTTTATCAGGATAAAATAAATAATCTTCATTTCTTGAGTTAATTACAGCTGGTTCTGCGTGCGCGCCTGTGTTACAGGATAATGTAGAAAAGAAACTAAATTTAGGATAATTATTTAATCGAAAAGCTTGCCACCCATCGAAATCAAAAGATGCTGCATTGGCATGACCCAAATAATTTACCCACAATGCGCCATTGTTAATTTTTTCACGTATTTCACCACCTTGCCTTTCTGATACAGGATCTTGATAGTAAATTTTGACAATAGAATCTGTCGTTCCACAAAATGGAGGTAATTCAATTGGTTCATCAAAAAACATATATTTTTGAAGTGCAAAAAGTCTAATTTCATCAGGATTATATCCACCCGACAGAAATAAAAAATTTTTCATCCAAGGTTCATCTGGTAACGCATCATAAATTTTTAATTTTTTTATATAATTCTCTGCATCTGTTAGTGTGGATGCTGATATTCTTCCGACTCCAATATCAGGATTTAAATTATCATCTAATAAAGAATACCAGAAATCAGATGGTGGAAAACCATATATAGGCACAAAATCAGTGGCAATTGAAGTACTCATAATTTTTCGGGAGTCCCAGCTTGCATTTCCAAATAATCCCAAATATTTAAGAGGGTAAATTTTCCAATTATTATATGCATAAATCAGATAATCTTTTATACATTGCACTCCTTTCTTTCCATAATTAAATTCATTATAAATATCCTCGACATCAACAGCTAAGAATTTTAATCCTGTCGTTTTATTTCGATAATTAATATAGTCTTCAGTTTGAGTTTTAAAATAGTTATTATAAATGACTACAACTTCTGCTTGATTATCTTGATTTCGTAAGTAGGGTTTATTAACTTTATACATAGTTGGCTTTTCAATTTTCGACTCATCATCTAAAAATATTATTGAATTTGAATTTGGAAGAACCAGATTTGCAGTAAACAAATTTTTTATCAAATTTAAATTATTAAATGATATGGTCTTAGCATATTTATCTAATTGAATCAAATCTTCATCAATAACTTTCTTATCCTTCTGAAAAATAAAATAATAAGCAGATTTATCTGAAAATTTTGATGTTAGTGTCCCACCATTTTTAATAATAAAGTTAATTGCATCTTGAGCGAAATAATTAGTCTCGTTTATTGCTAAAATTATTATAGAATTTGATTCTGCACTATCTACAAGATTTTTAAAATCCGTTGAAAAGTACCAATTATGATAGAAAATTACTGAATCGGGATTTGAGTATGGAATAATTATTAGATGAAAATTATCAATTGTATCATAGCAGATATTATTACGAAAACCAAAGAAAAATAAACCTCTTTCCTTTTTCTTTAATGAAATATATGCATTATTTTGCACTTCACTCGTTGAGAAGAATATTTGATCATTAAGTGAATCAATTCCGACAATCCAATTGCTCTGAAAATTAGGTACTTTGACAAGAGATTTGTTCGTCAGATTTTCTATACGGGAATTAAAATGTTGAGTATTTGCAAATGGTTTTGCAGTTCCCTTCAGAGTAATGTAATCAATATTAATTTCTGCATTTCTTCGTGGATGATTTTCATTTGCAACAATTTTTATATTATTATATCCTTTAATTGTATTATCATCAGTTAAATGAATGTAAAAAGAATCTTTATGGGCACGAGAAAAAATTCGATTATCGATTGAATCATTATTAAAATAAAAAGTAAGATTATATTCAGGATAAATATTTGAGCCTGTCGAATTATATAAAGTATCAGCAGATGATTTAAAAATCAAATATAAATTAAGTTCATCTCCAGGATTTAAATCTAAAAATATATTATAAGAAAAAGTGGAGCCATAAGCCCAATCCGTCGCTGGTGAAATCATATCCCAATACCAGCCCTCATTAGTCGAAGTATATGTATCATAAAGTTCTTTTCCTGCATTATAATAATGTTCTTCTTCAATGTGCGTATCAATGGGAACTGAATTGACTAAATTTGTTCCATCAATACTTT
>JAGOIG010000077.1 GCA_017995735.1 Candidatus Kapaibacterium sp.
ATATGGGAATTATCAAAGCATTCAATATGCATTGGTGGGCGTTTCAATCGTAAATCCCTTTGCAAAGATTGCACAGCACGCGGTATAATTTTTTCTCGCATTTCTATTGCGTTTAAATATTCCACCAAAATTTGTTCAGCGTTTGAATTTGCCATTTGAACAAGCTTTGCTTTCTCGCCCGTTTGCGGTATGCTAATTGTTAGAGAATGATTGAAGCGTTTGCTCAGCCAATCTGTAATATATTCCAAATCAAGGGGTTGAGTGGGCAAAAATATCTCTTTTGGCAAAAAATCCCTTTCCAAATACCATGTCTCGAGCGTACGTTGGATAATTTCAGAAGCATCGCTCTCTTGTGTATCCTTTATAATAAAATGCTTGCGTCCAATTAATTTGCCTTCGCGAACGATAAATGCAACTGTGCAAGCATATTCAGTACTGCGAAATAATCCAAACACATCGCGGTCAATTAAATCCGATGATACGATTTTCTGCTTATTAGCAAAATCGCGCAGTTTAGTCAATCGGTCTCGAACTGATGCAGCTTCTTCAAATTTCATTTGCTCCGATAATCGCTCCATTTCGTCTTGCATTTGCTTTTCAAGATCTTTTGTTCTGCCATTGAGGATTTGTATTGCTTTTCTTATATTATTATTATATTGCTCTTTTGAAATATAGCCTACGCAAGGTCCCTCGCATTTGTGAATATGATAATCCAAGCAGAGTCGGAATTTGTTCCGTGCAATTGACTCTTCAGTCAAATTGAGCTGACAAGAACGCACAAAAAACATACTTCGTATAAAACGAAGCAGTGCCTTCATTGTGCTAACATCCGAATATGGTCCAAAATATTTTGAGCCATCACGCACAACTCGCCTTGTCGAAAAAATACGGGGGAATTCCTCATTTGTTATACGAACGTATGGATATGTTTTGTCATCACGAAGCAAAATATTATACTTTGGCTTATTTTTTTTGATTAGTGTATCTTCCAGAATAAACGCCTCATCTTCGGTGTCGACAATAATATACTCCAAATCATAAATATGCGAGACCATTGCACGTGTTTTGGCATCTACAAATCTGCCTTCCTGGAAATATGAGCGGACACGGTTGCGTAAATTTTTTGCCTTGCCAACGTAAATAATCCTATTGGATGAATCTTTATAAAGATACACTCCTGGTTTTGTTGGCAATTGAGCTAATTTTTGAGTAATATCGGGGTTGATATTTTCACTCAATTGCAATTGTTCTGCGCTATATGGTATAATTTCGGGTGTATCCATAATAAATCACATATTTTGCATCCATTTAGGTGCTGCATATTCGGGTTTTTTAATAAATACTTTATTATCTTTTTGAATTATATTGTATTTTTTCAAGGATTTCTTGCTTAAATGATGATTCTTATTCTCACCTGTTTCCAAGTCAAATTCCCATCCGTGAAATGGGCAGCTCACAGTGTAATTTTCAATTGCACCTTCGTGAATTTCACGTGTATGCTTGTGAGGACAGATGTTTGAGATAGCAAATAATTTGCCATTAATCAGAAACACAGCCACTTCATCATCGGGGTTATCGCTCAATTCAACCTTTACTCCCCTGCCGTCTGCTAGCTTGTTAAAATCTAGCACTTCTAAATAGCATTGCCCATCAATATTTACTTCGGGATAATTAAATGCATTATCAAACATTTCCGCACAATAAAATTATAATAATAAGACGAAAGAGTAATGAGAATTTTGGTATAATGGATTACGTAATTATTCCGTAATTATAACTTCTTTATCCACTACAAAGCCTTTGCCCTTAGCATCGGGTTTGATTGTGCAGGCTTGGTATTTTATATCATGCTCGAGGGCAATAATCCATCCTTCTTCATAAATTTTAGGGAAAAATTGCTTTTTTTCTTCAAGAGTAATCAATGGTCGATTATCAAATGCAGGGATATATGAATAACGCAGATAATTATTTGTTGGAATTAAGTCAGAAGCAAAAAGCAGTGTCTTATTATCATCAGTAATTTTCACCATTTGCATTGATGGTGTGTGACCATTTACAGTAATCACCGATATATGCGGTAATATTTCACAATCGCCTTCTAATAATTCAAGCATTCCCAATTCTTTAAGGGGCACATAATTATCTTTGAAAAATGAACCCGCATCTTTTTCTGTTGGATTAAGTGCGTGCTCAAATTGCTCTTTTTGAACGTAATATTTGGCATTGGGGAATGTTGGCTCAATTTTCCCGTTATTTAAAATTGTAGAACCGCCGCAATGATCAAAATGCAAATGAGTTAAAATAACGTGAGTAATATCGCGCGGAGTTAAGCCAAACCGCATCAAATAATTATCTGGATTTGATTTAGCAATATCAAAATTATAAATATCTATCTTTTTTTCATCATATTTAGTTCCATTACCCGTATCGATAAGTATTTTATAATTATCGAATTGAAGCAAAAGCGGGCGCGCAGAAAGAGGAATGCGATTTTTTTCATCGCCTGGGTGATAGGCTTTGGACCATAATGTCTTAGGTATTACACCAAACATTGAACCACCGTCTAACACAAATAACCCTGTATCTATTGAATCGATTTGTACGTTTCCAATTTTCATAATACTCAATTTCAATTTAAATGTTAATAAAACGTTAATTATTTAATTATATTGAAAATAAATTAAAATGAGCGAAGCAGTAAAAAAAATGTTCTCCCGTATAGCGAAGGATTATGATAGAATGAATTCTATTCTTTCGTTTGGAATTCATCATAGATGGCGGAAAGTAGCAGCAGATAAAGCAAATTTGCAAGATGGAATGAAAATACTGGATTGTGCAACGGGAACCGGCGACCTTGCAATTGCATTTGCTAATCGATTGAATGGGCAAAGTGAAGTTATTGGGATGGATTTTAACGAAGATATGATGGCGATTGCCAAACAAAAAGCATCAAGTCAAGGCAAACACATTAAATTTGAAACGGGCGATGTAATGGCATTAAATTATCCTGATAATTATTTTGATATTGCAAGCATTTCTTTTGGTATTCGCAATGTAGATAATCCCAAAAAAGGATTAAGCGAGATGGCACGTGTGGTCAAGTCAGGCGGCAAAGTGATAGTGCTTGAATTTGGTCAACCCGATGATTGGTTCAAAATTCCTTATAATTTTTATAATAAATTCATTCCCGCAATTGGCAAGGTGATTGCAAAAGATAAATCTGCTTATACATACTTGCCAAACACAACGCAACGCTTCCCCGCAGGAGATAAATTTGTAAAAATAATGCAAGAAACAGAAAAATTTTCTGATATTTATTGCAAAAAGCTCACTCACGGTGTTTGTTATTTATATATAGGTACAGTTAAATAGCATAATATATTAATATTTATTAATATAATTATTTCTCCTTTTAAAATTTTTATAAAGTTATTCGTTTATTTTAATATAAATTTATATATAAATAATTGAAAAAAAATATAAAAGATATAAATGACAATAAATTGAAGGAATTCCTTGCAAATACAGGGGAGCCACAATTCCGATTTAATCAAATTCAAAGAGCAATTTATAAAAATAAAGTTGCTGATTTTACAAATATCTCAAATATTCCCAAGTCCTTGATAAATAAGCTAAATGATAATTATGTTATCAATTCAATTAACATAAAAGAATCCCATTATTCAAATGATGGTTCAATTAAGTTCATATTTTCATCAGAAGATAATAATTTAATCGAAGCTGTGTATATGCCTTGGTATGATGAAAATGGCACAGAAAAGATGCGTCAAACGCTATGTATATCCTCGCAAGTAGGTTGCGGGTTAAATTGTTCATTTTGCGCAACAGGCAAAATGGGATTGAAACGAAATTTAAAAGTATCAGAAATAATTGAGCAAGTATTTGTAGTTGAAAAATATTTGGATACAAAAATTACAAATATAGTCTTTATGGGAATGGGTGAGCCTTTGCAGAATTTCCAGGAGCTAGAAAAATCGCTTGAGATATTGACAAATCCTGAATTTGAATTAATATCGCGGAGGCATATCACAATTTCAACAGTTGGAATTATACCAAAGATTCGTGAACTCGCTAAAATTGAGAAACCAACGAAATTGGCAATTTCACTTCATGCAGCAATTGATAAAAAACGTTCGCAAATAATCCCACTAAATGAAAAATATCCAATTAAGGAATTAATGGATGCGGTCGAATTTTACTATCGAATTACAAAGATGCCAATAACTTACGAATACATTTTATTTGATAATTTTAATGAAACAGAGGAAGATATAAAGGCATTGGCGCATATTGCTCGAAGAGTACCATCACGAGTGAATTTAATTACCTTCAATGATATTAGTTTTGCATTGCAGAATGATAATGACAGATTGTCATTAAGACCAGCAAATAAGAAAAAAATCGAAAGTTTTGCACAAAAGTTAAGAAATGAAAAAGTTCCTGTGCTAATCCGTAATACATTCGGGAGCGATATTGAAGCAGCGTGCGGGCAATTGGCGTTAATAAGTGGGAATAGGCTAGTAAATATTTAAAATGATTAAAAAATGGCAAATTTAAATTCAAATCTATTTTCCAAAAAGAATACATCCAATACAATTCGAGGGCTTAATATGCAGGAGGATTTGGAGGTATTGCTAAATGAATGCAAATCAAATATCAAGGGATTTGATGCGAGGAAAATCCGAAGGGCATTCGAGATATTGTATGATGCTCAAAAAAATAGCATTGTAATAAACGGGATGCCTGCATATACTCATCCTTTGTCTGTTGCACTTATTGTTGCACGAGAATTGCCACTTGACGAGGAATCTGTGATTGCTGCATTATTGCACGATATATGGGAAAAAGATGATAAATATGATATAAGCCTTTTTAAAATGGAATTTGGCGAAGCAGTCTATGAAATTGTTGATGGCTTGCATAAGATCCGCGATGTAGATATAGATGCATTGAACGAACCTGCCCAAATTGAAAATTATAGAAAATTCTTAATAGCACTTGCGGGAGATTTCCGCATAATTCTAATCAAACTTGCTGATGTGCTTGAGAATATGCGAAATGTTAAATATTTGCCCGAGCGTGAGCAAATTAGACTAGCTCGTGAGACTTTGGAAATTTATACACCCTTTGCTAATCGTTTAGGAATTAGAAATTTAAAATGGGAATTAGATGATTTATCTTTTGCGGTATTACATCCCAAAGAGTACGCTGAAATTGATAACTATTTACAAGCAAGCTATGAAGAGCGCGAAAAATATATAGAAAGGTTCATCCAACCATTGCAAGAAAAATTGACCAAAGATGAATTTCTAAGGCGAAATCATATTAATTTTGAAATAACAGGGCGAGCAAAGCATATTTATTCTATTTATAATAAAATGCTTTTGCGACAAAAGACAATTGATGAATTATTTGATTTATTTGCAATCCGTATAGTTTTGGATACAGATGATCCTAATATGTGCTTTTATGTATATGGATTAACAGCAAGTATTTATCCACCTGTTTGTGACACATTTAAAGATTACATCTCTACACCGAAAAAGAATGGATACCAATCAATTCACGTTGCTGTTAATGGGTTGGATAAGCGTGTAGTTGAAATACAAATTCGCACCCGTAAAATGCATGAATATTCAGAACGTGGAGTTGCTGCTCATTTTCGTTATAAACCCGGAGTAGAGAAAAATTCAATCCTCGAAGAAGATCAAATTCAACGTTGGCTTTCAATTGTTCGAGAAATTTTTGAAAATCCTGAAAACGAAGACAGCCAAGTGCTTCTCGATGAAGTGCGTGCAAATCTTTTTGCTGATGAAATCTATGTTTATACTCCAACAAATGAATTTATTACATTACCTGTCAATTCTACTCCGCTTGACTTTGCGTATGCAATTCATTCAGATATTGGAAATCATTTCGTCGCTGCAAAAGTGAATGGGAAAATTACAGAAATTGATTATCATTTGAGGAATGGTGACCAAGTTGAAATAATTACTTCAAATAATATCAAACCATCTGAGGAATGGCTCAATTATGTTGTTACAAGTCGTGCAAGAAATGAAATAACTAAATTCTTAAAAGAAGAAAGAAAGCAGAAAAAACAAGTAGGCATACTTAAATGGAAAGATGCTCTCCGCAAATATAGGAAACATATTGATGATAATCAGTTAGAAGCGTTTTTAAAGAGCAATTTTACTCTCCAAGAATATAGTACAATTTCAGACTTTTTTATTTCAATTGCTGAGGATAAAATTGACCTTGATTCGTTTATCGTTTATATTTCAGAATTTTTGCCTACTTCTCCAAAGATATCAAAGAAAAGATCTCCAAAATATGAAGAAGTTCAAGCTCCAAATGAATATGGAAAATTTTCAAAATCTCTTCCCGACTCTTTAAATAGATCGGTTAAAAATCAAGATGAAGAAATATTCCAAATTTTACCTTCACTTACAATTGATTCAAAAGCTATACAAATTGAATTTGTTGCAAAAGATGATATCCTGATTATCAAGGATATTGAATCGACAATAATGAAATATAATAATATATTAATTACAAATTTTGATTTTCGTCTTGAAAAATCAAATTTATATTGCAAAATAGTAATTGAATCTGATAGTGAAGATACTTTGACAGCTCTCACAAATGAAATTAAATCAATTTATGGAATAATAAAAATTTATTCATAAGTAATTTTAAAATTATAAATTAATAACGTGAGTAAATCTCACGCATAATGACATTACCAAAAATTTTATTAATGTTTTCTTCTTTTATTTTTTTACCTGCAATCTTTAGTTCTTCAGGACTTATCCCAACATCGCAAGAATGGTATGCTTCTAAAAATGCAGCAAGCCTATCAGCTGCACGAATTAACTGCCCATCATACGGTGAATATTCATCGCTATTATACATTGAATTAAGTTCTTCAGTGCTTTGAATTATCTCAATTTGATTTGATTTATTAATAATTTTATTTGAAAACTCATTTTCAACAAAATATTTAATTTCATCAATCCAAGAAGGTTCAAGCAGTGGATAAATTTCATTTTCAGCAAGATCAGTTTCAATTGATTTAATCAAATTATCAAGTTCAGCCGAGGATGTTTTAACGGGTGAAATAATATCGCGAGTTGCTGCTTCAGGCAAATCGTGGAATAAGCCTCCCCAGAAAGCATTATACAATCGCTTCTGAGATGCTTTGTTTTCTCGGGCAAACAAATATGATAAAATTGCCACAAGCAAGGAATGACCGAGCACAGACGTTTTTGGTAAGCGTGGAATTTGTGCCCAACGTATCTGAAAGCGTAATGAACCAAATAAATCAACAAAATTCTTAATAGTATGATGATTCAGCAACTTATCAATTCCTGCTAAATCTTGATATGGTGAAATGCGATTATTGAGGTCAGTTAATATTTTCTCATTTTGATAATTTTTTGGATTTGCTGTTTCGATAATTTGGAATTCCCAAAGAGACGCATAGATATGTGCTGCTTCCATCACGCGATAATTCAAATCTGATATGTCCTTTTGCTTAAAAAGGAATGATTTGAATTCATCTTTAATTTCCAAATTATTTAGGATAGGCTCAAGAGTAGAAAAAATATATTCATTTAATTTTTCGAATACTTCTTTATTTTTCCGAATTTCCTGGTAAATAGGAGACTTAATATCGGAAATGACAATTCGCCTGAGCAATTCATAAATGCCATCTTTGATTATCAAATTCCAATCGATTATATTACCACGGTCCTCTTCATATTTTGCAATTAAAAAAGCAATTAGCATTTTATGGCTATGCTTATCAATTTCAATTAAATCCATAGGCCTAACGCGGTCGTTCCATCTCTGAATGTGAAAGCCACGAAAGAACTCATTAACAAGTTGATTATCAATATATTTCATATATATTTTTTTTAATTTATACTAATTTAATGATATTTTCTAAATTTACAATTTACTAACTCTAAAAACTCTCATTTGCCTTTTTTTTCATAATTTTGTGATTTATATCATTTTTAATGGAAAAACAAAGAACAATACAGAAATCAGTTTCTCTTACAGGAATAGGGCTCCATACGGGCAATCATTCAACTATTACTTTTCATCCGGCACCACCAAATCACGGATATAGCTTCATTCGCTCTGATATTGCTGAAAAAATAGAAATTCCCGCTCTTGTCGATTACGTCGTAGATTTATCTCGAGGCACAACTCTTGGAATTGGCAACATAGAGGTCCATACAGTAGAACATGTGCTTGCTGCGCTTGCTGGTTTGCGTATTGATAATTGCATAATAGAACTATCTGCAAATGAACCACCTGTTTTTGATGGTAGCTCAATTGATTATGTGAATGCCTTGCTGGAGGCAGGTATAGAAGAGCAAGATGCCGAGCGTGAATATTTCTCGATAGAAGAAACTTTTGATTATAAGAATGAGAAAACACAAGTCGAAATTGTTGGTTTACCCTTAAATGATTATCGAATCACTGTTATGATTGATTATTTCAATCCCGC
>JAGOIG010000078.1 GCA_017995735.1 Candidatus Kapaibacterium sp.
TCAATACATTTCAAATCATTTAGCCAATGTACTTGATGCAGCAGAAAAACAAGCTGATTTAACGAAGGATGATTTTATAAGTGTCGAGCATTTGCTTATTGCTCTTGCTAATATACCAAGTACAGCACAAGATATACTTAATGAAGAAGGAGTAACTCAAGATAAAATTCTTGCAGCTTTAAAGGATATTCGAGGAAGTCAAAGAGTTACCGATAAAAATCCCGAAGAAAAGTATCAAACTCTTAAAAGATTTGGTCGTAACCTTACAGAAGAAGCAAGGCGTGGCAAACTTGACCCCGTAATAGGACGCGAGGATGAAATTCGTCGTGTTTTGCAAGTACTATCGCGTCGAACTAAAAATAATCCTGTATTAATTGGTGATCCCGGTGTTGGCAAAACAGCAATTGTCGAAGGTATTGCTATTCGTATAAGCAATGGGGATGTGCCCGAAACTTTGAAAAATAAGCAAATCATTAGCCTCGATACGGGTAGCTTAGTCGCAGGAACAAGTTATCGAGGACAATTTGAAGAGCGAATGAAAGCAATTGTCAAGGAGGTTGTTGATTCGGCGGGTGAAATTATTCTATTTATAGATGAAATTCATACCTTAGTGGGCGCAGGAGCCGCCGAAGGCAGTGTCGATGCATCAAATATATTAAAGCCACCATTATCTCGTGGCGAACTGCATTTGATAGGAGCAACGACACTCGATGAATATCAGAAATATATCGAAAAAGACGCCGCATTAGAGCGCCGTTTCCAGAAAGTTTATATTGATGAACCTTCGGTTGAGGATACAATATCAATTTTGCGTGGCTTAAAAGAGAAATATGAGGTACATCATGGTGTGCGTATTACTGATGATGCAATTATTGCCGCAGCACAATTATCAGACAGATATATTACTGATAGACATTTGCCAGATAAAGCAATTGATCTAATAGATGAAGCTGCTTCTAAAATTAGATTAGAAATTGATTCTATGCCTGCTGAATTGGATTCTGTATTGCGCCGAATACGCCAACTTGAAATTGAACGCCAAGCATTATTAAAAGAACTAAAAGAGCAATGATAATACTGACAAAAATTGACGGCTCAAAAATTGCAATTAACCCTGATGAAATTGAATCAGTCGATAGCACACACGACCCAACGATAACATTGATTAGTGGACGGAAAATTATAGTTCGCGAAACACTTGAAGAAATTGCTCAGAAATTTATTGAATATAAGCAGCATATTCACTATTTCCATTAACAATTATCACAATATTTAAGTTATATTTGAAAAATATAAATTCAAATTTAAAAAAATGGAGTAATTTTTTGAAAATTCACAGATTGTATGCAATTTTCTAAATCCCTTGATTCTCAACAGCGTTCCCTCGAAGAAGTCAATGAAAGTATAGATACTACTGTACCACAATATGGGTGGCGACGTATATTCAATTTTCTAGGACCTGCATATCTGATTAGTGTAGGATATATGGACCCAGGCAACTGGGCAACTGATATTGGTGGAGGTAGCCGCTATGGATATGCATTGATTTGGGTATTACTGCTTTCAAATTTGATGGCAGTCCTGCTGCAATACCTGAGCGCAAAATTAGGAATTGTCCGAAGATTAGATTTAGCTCAAGCATCCCGCGAAACTTATCCTAAATTTATTAATTACATATTATATGGTTTAGCAGAAATTGCAATTGCAGCCACGGATTTAGCCGAGGTGCTTGGTATGGCAATTGGTTTATATTTGCTATTTGGATTACCACTTTTAATTGGTGTTTCAATTACTGTGCTTGATACTTTTCTGATTCTATTGTTCCAAAAGTTAGGAATGCGAAAAATTGAGGCTCTGATTATTTCTTTGATTTCTATAATTGGTATTTCTTTTTTTATAAATTTAATATTAGCAAAACCTGATTTTGGGGAAGTGGTTACGGGTTTCGCCCCATCTCTCCCTGATACTTATGCTTTATTTATTGCAATAGGTATAATTGGTGCAACTGTTATGCCACATAATCTTTATTTGCATTCTGCACTCGTTCAATCTCGTAAAATTGATAGATCCCGCAAAGGTATTCGCAATGCTCTGAAATACAATTTGATCGATTCTACTATTGCTATGAATATTGCTTTTGTAGTTAATGCAGCAATACTTATTCTTGCAGCCTCAACATTTTTTAAGTCAGGTTTTCATAATATTGCGGGTATTGAAGATGCATATAAAATGCTTACACCTCTTTTAGGTACAAATCTTGCTCCAACATTGTTTGCAATTGCTTTAATTGCAGCAGGTCAAAGCTCAACTGTTACGGGAACTCTTGCGGGACAAGTAGTTATGGAAGGCTATTTGCGTATTCGTATTCAACCCTGGCTACGGCGTATTTTAACTCGTTTATTAGCGATAATCCCCGCTTTTTTAACAATCTTATTATTTGGAAATGCCGCTACAAATAATCTGTTAATTCTAAGCCAAGTGATTTTGAGTATGCAACTCGGTTTTGCAATAATACCTCTCATTCATTTTGTAAGTGATAAACAGAAAATGGGCGAATTTGCAATTAAACCACTCATTAAGGTTGCATCATGGGTTGTTGCTATGTTAATTGTTACTTTGAATATGAATCTTATTTATGACATAATCGTTGATTGGATGAGCAAATCAGATCAACCTGTATTACAGTATCTTGTTATTTTAGCGGGTATATGTTTATTTTTGCTAATTTTATACATCACATTTGGGCCGCTATTTTCTAAATTGCGAGGCAAAGAAAAAGCAACTGCACCTCACGCATATACTACGCAACTATCTTCTCTGCTCGAACAGAAGCCAATTAAAAAAGTTGCCGTTCCAATTGATTTTTCACAAAGTGATTTGAAAGCAATTAGCACAGCTGCGAATCAATTAAATAATGGTGGCGAGATTGCGTTGATTCACATCGTCGAAAGTGCAGGTGCATTGATAATGAAGGGTGAGATTAGGGACCTTGAATCTATTGAAGACCGTGATAAGTTGCAAGAATATGTGAATTCATTGAAAAATATTGGAATAAATGCTACATCAATTCTTGAATTTGGTTCCCCAAAAAGAGAAATACCTAAGATTATCGAAAAAATCAACGCAGATTTAGTTGTTATGGGAAGTCATGGACATCGAGGGCTTAAAGATTTAATTTTTGGTGAAACAGTGGATTATGTCCGCCACCATATTAATGTGCCCTTGATTGTTGTTTAATTATTAATTAAAATAATTATAAAAAAAGGGTGCTATGGGGGACTCGAACCCTCGGCCCTCAGAGCCACAATCTGATGCTCTACCGACTGAGCTAATAGCACCGTCTTTTTGAAAATTTTTAGAATACAAAATTAATAAAATTCTCTGTATTTTGCTAATTTGCTACAAATCCAATTTGAAAAATTGAAAATTATACAAAATATAATTTTATATAAACATATAAAGCCTTCTTTTATTTTAATATTCTTTTTGATTCAGTTTCTATTCACTAATTGCTCATCTATTGTGCGATTTAATCAGAGCAATGCTAAGTCGTATACTACTCGCCAAGGTTCTGTACCAATTGGAATGACTTTCCGTGGATTTGCTTCCTATTATTCTAATGATTTCCATAATCGTAAGACATCAAGTGGAGAAGTTTATGATAAAAATAAACTTACTGCTGCACATCGCGATTTGCCTTTTGGTACAAAATTAAAAGTCACAAATTTAAAAAATAAGAAAAGCGTTATAGTTATTATCAATGATAGGGGACCATTTGTTGAGGGAAGAATTATCGATTTATCTTATCGCGCAGCAAAAGAAATTGATATGCTATCTGATGGTATTGCCGAAGTTGAGATAGAAGTAATAGAGTAGCTATTGGCATAATAGTTGTCTTTCTCAATTATTTATAATTTTTGGTGAATATTCTCAATGATGGCAAATTTCATACATATTAATAAATCATCATTAGAGCGAATATTTATAGCAGTAATATTCATTTTTATAACTTCAAATGCGATGGCATTTAGCCAACAAACAAAACCAGATGAACCTACCCTGCAAATCCCAAAAGTATCTATAAATCTTGAATCATCGAATAAATCAAATGACCTCGTACTAACCTTGCAAATTCTTGCAATAACAACAATCCTGACGCTTGCTCCTTCAATTCTTATAATGATGACAAGCTTTACGCGTATAGTAATTGTATTTTATTTTCTAAGGCAAGCCCTTGGTACTGCAACTCAACCTCCGACTCAGGTACTGACAGGATTAGCATTGTTTTTGACAATTTTTGTGATGCAACCCACTCTAAATGAAGCAAATAAAAATGGAATCCAACCTTATTTAAAAAATGAGATCACTCAGCAACAAGCTGTGCATAATATTGTGCAACCTTTCCGCAATTTTATGCTAAAACATACACGTGAAGAAGATCTTGGATTGTTTATCAAATTGAGTGGTAAAGAAAAGCCACATACAATTGATGATGTTTCTACTCTAACTATTATTCCCGCATTCACAATCTCAGAATTGAAAATTGCATTTCAAATTGGATTCTTGCTCTTTATTCCTTTCCTTGTGTTGGATATGATTGTAGCAAGCACATTGATGTCTTTGGGGATGTTTTTATTGCCTCCGCAATTGATCTCTCTACCTATTAAAGTGCTATTATTCATTTTAGTGGATGGATGGAATTTGCTTATCACTTCTTTAATGAATGGAATTATGAAAACGTAGGGTGATGTTATGAATGAAACAATGATTATATCATTAGTAAAAGATGCTTTTTATTATACACTTATTATTGGCGGTCCAATTTTGCTTGTTTCTCTAATAGTTGGGCTATTGATTTCAATTTTCCAAGCAGCAACATCAATTTCGGAGCAAACTTTGACTTTTGTCCCTAAATTAATCGCAATTTTTCTTGTCCTTGTAATTATTTTACCCTTTATTATTTCGAAAATGAAGGAATTAACCTACACAATTTTCAATATGATCCAAAATTTATAAGCAATGATAGATTCTGCTACATTGAATTTATTTATGGGGAAATTTATAATTGCTCTTCTCTTTTTTATTCGTATTAGCAGCTTCCTTTTTGTTGCGCCAATTTTTTCTAATTCGGGTGTAACTCCACATTTGAAAATAATTATTGCTATATTTTTAACATTTTTTATCACAACATCATTATGGAATGAGCAACCACAAATTGATTTCCATTTATGGAATATTGTATTGCTTGCATTTAAAGAGTTAATGGTTGGATTTGCAATTGGGTTTTCTGCTCAACTTGTGTTTTATGCAGCACGGTTCGCGGGTGGATTAATTGATTTTGATATGGGTTTTCATACTTCTCTACTTTTTGACCAAAATGCTTCCTCGCCTTCTTTAATTGGGCAGGTATATGATTTGGTTGTGTTAATGATATTTTTACTAATAAATGGTCATCATTTTTTAATTGAAACTCTATTTGCAAGTTTCAGAATTGTTCCGATTTCTATTGCAACACCGACAGATGCAACAATTTCAGTGATTGTTAAATATGCAACGACAATTTTTATTGTTGCTATTAAAATTGCTGCCCCTGCAATTATGTCGCTTTTTATTACAAACCTTGCACTTGCATTATTGTCAAGAATAGCCCCTCAAACAAATATATTTATTTTGAGTTTCCAAATTAAAGTTGTTGTCGGCTTAGTGATTCTACTTGTTTCTGTTCCCTTTGTTATATATTTTATTAAGTATTCTCTTCAAGATTTTCAAAATATAACTATGCAGTGGCTTGTGAGCTTAAATCCGGGAGTATTGTAATATGGCTCAGAATCAAGATGGAATGGAAAAAACCGAGCAAGCGACTCCAAAACGACTTAATGAAGCTCGTGAACGTGGTCAAGTCGCTAAAAGTATGGATGTCACAACTGCCGCAATTTTACTTGTTGGTTGTATGTCTGTGTTTATGTTCATTGGTTCAATTTCATCAAATTTGCTGGATCTATCACGCTCAGTTTTGCTCAATATCTCAAATATTACAATTACACAGGAGAATATACCTTATTTTTTCGGCAAATTTGCTTTATTTTTATTGAAAGTTATTGGACCAATTGTTTTTTTAATCTTTATAGTTGCATTGGTTGCTGAAATTAGCCAGGTAGGATTTAAAATTGCAACAAAAAAATTTACCGAAGGTCTTAGGTTTAAGCAAATTCTTAATCCATTTCAAAATTTAAAACGCATATTTTTCTCTTCATATTCCTTATTTGAACTTGCAAAAGGTTTAGTCAAAATTATAATACTTGGGCTTGTAGCATATTCTGTATTGCGAAATAAAGATAAGGAACTTGTCGGGCTTCTACAGATGCCATATAATGAAATTATTAATTTTATGTTCCGAATATCTTTTGAACTTGTTTGGAAAATGGGTGTTGTTTATATTGCAATTGCAGTAGGAGATTTTATTTTCCAAAAATGGAAATTTAAAAATGATATGAAAATGACCAAGCAGGAAGTTAAAGAAGAATGGAAACAGATAGAAGGCGATCCTCTTATTAAATCAAGAATCCGCTCAATGATGCAAACACGTTTGAGGCACATTATGTTGCGTAATGTTCCCTCAGCTGATGTGATATTGACTAATCCAACTCATTTTGCTGTTGCATTAAAATATGAACAAAAGGAAATGTCTGCTCCAAAAGTAATTGCAAAAGGTGTCGATTATCTTGCTCTAAAGATTCGTGAGATCGCAAATGAAAATGATATTCCAATTATCGAAAATCCGCCACTGGCTCGCCAGATTTATTATAATGTGGAAGTCGATCAGGAAATACCTCAAGAGTTCTATCAAGCTGTTGCACAAGTCCTAGCTTATGTATATTCATTAAAAGAAGCAGTAACTTAGGGGCAATTAATCAAATTTAATTGCCCCTGTTTATTAAGGTCTATTGTAGGGAAATCCAAATCCTTCGGGTTTTATACTCAAAAAATCAATTCCCCGGTGCATTTCGAAATTATTAGAATTTGAGTTTTCCTCCTTATTAGTTTGCTTTTTGCTTTTATCATCATCATCAGGAAATAATGTAGTATATGAAGCTGCTTGAGGTGATCCTTTACGAATAATTGCAGGTATATCGTATCCTTTAAGCGCATTGCCCCCTGACGGTATCGAAACTTTTTCAGTGTTGTTTTGTTGTTTCTCTTCAGCAAATTTGTACCCGTTTTGGCGGATTTGCTTTATTGTGTTTTCAATATCAATTTTATTATCCTTTTTTTCTTCAATTGTTTCACCAAAAAGGTTTTTTTGCTCTCCATCTTTTAAATTATATTGGTTGAATCCTGTTGCAATTACAGTAACACTCAATTCATCGGTATCTGCATCATTTTTGACTACCCCACATTTCATTATCACATCTTCACCTGTGTAATTTTCTACTAAAGTATTAATTGTTTGGAATTCGGACATTAAAAATCTCTTTCCTGATGTAATATTAATTAATACTCCCTTTGCTCCCTTAATTGAGATACCATCAAGCAAAGGTGAGTTAATTGCTTTAAGAGCAGCTTCTTCTGCTCTATTTTCACCTGATGCTGTTCCGATTCCCATTAATGCATGGCCCGCAGAACTCATAATTGTGCGGACATCTGCAAAATCGACATTGATTAAGCCTGGATAATTAATAATATCAGAAATTCCACGTGTAGAATTGAAAAGTATTTGATTAATTACTAATAATGCTTCATCAATATCTACATCCGTATTAATGATATCATAAATTCTTTGATTTGGTATAGTGATTAATGCATCGACATTCTTTGATAGTTCGGCAATACCAATTTTTGCATTCTCGATTTTTACGTTTCCTTCAAATGAGAAAGGGTATGTTACTATACCGACTACTAGTGCTCCCAAATCTTTTGCAATTTTAGCAAAAACAGGCGATCCTCCCGTGCCTGTTCCACCCCCCATTCCACAGGTAATAAAAACCATATCACTGCCTTTAAGTATTTCAGTAATTTCTTGCTCTGCTTCCTCAGCTGCCTTTCTTCCAACTTCAGGATTAGTACCAGCTCCAAGCCCTTTTGTGGTTTTTCGCCCAAGCTGAATTTTATTATGGGTTTGCACTCTTTGCAATGCTTGCGCATCTGTATTTGCTGCAATTAATTCAACTCCACGGATTTTTCCTTCTACCATACTAGTGATTGCATTGCCACCTGCACCGCCAACCCCTACAACTTTTATTACAGCTTTAAGATTATCAGGGGTCTCAATATCAATTGATAAATTTTTAGAATCCAGCATTTATTACACCTTTTTTTATTATTTCATTTTAAAATTGTTTAAAAAATTCCTTCATACTTTCAAAAAAGCTCTTACGTTTTTCTTTGCTTTGTTTCTT
>JAGOIG010000079.1 GCA_017995735.1 Candidatus Kapaibacterium sp.
CCCTATCACTGCGCCTGTTCCGCCCGTGATTGACACCCCCGCTGTTGTTGTCGTTAAATCACCTGTATTCCCATGTTCTAAAAAGTCAGAGGCATTTTTCCCATCTAATAAATCAGCATTTAAATTGGATACTAATGTTTGCGAATTTACTGTAAGCGGTGCCGTTCCTGTAGAAATTGTAGATGTTAATGTTGGAGCTGTAATATTGCTTGAAAATGTTTTTGCACCTGCAATTGTTTGAGCTTGGTCAGAAATATGACCATATTGAACTCCACTCCCCGCCAATTGCACATTTAACAAAGCATTATGGTCAATAGCATTTGAGACAGTCGAAATTTGAATTGTTCCGCTACCATTTGAAATATTTATCCCTGTTCCTGCAGTTAGAGTATTCAATGAATAATTTGTACCATTCCCAATAAGAATCTGCCCATTAATAGGAATTGTGGAAAGGTTGGTACCGCCTTTTGAAATTGGAAGAATACCATTTACTTCATTTGTAGTTAAATCCACCGCATCACTTATTGACCCCGTTCCAACAAATCGATTTGCTTGAATATATCCCGTACCCGATGGAAGCAAAGCTGCACCATTCCCCACCGTCATAGTTGCTGATGTATTTGTTCCTGATGCAATTTTTTCAAATGGTATGTTTGCAACTGCAGAAACTAATGCTATCCAATTAGGACTGGCAGGCGTTCCCGCGTTATAGTAAAAATTATTATCATCTGTTACATATATAATTAATCCTGTTGCTGGATTTGTGATTGAATTACGTTGTGCAGCAGTCACTCTTGGTATCAGCAAACCACGCTTAGTTGTCATTGAATTGACATCTAAATCCAATATTGCAGAATTATCAGGTGTGTTTGTACCAATTCCAACATTTTCCGAACTCTGTGCATAAGACTTACTATTATTTACGATATTAAGTTCTAAAAAAATTAAGAAGATAAAAGTTAGATAAAATATTTTTTTAGATTTTCCTAAATTTCGTCTATTATTTACCATATAATATATCATTTATTCACAAAATTAATAAAAATTATTAATTATAATTTACGTATTAATACTTAATTGAAAAGTCTTCGGATTAGAAAATATATTAATATAATGTTAATAATTTTTCGATTATACTTAATTTGCATTTTTTATAAATTTCATTCATTTTATTTGAGGTTATTATGGTTCCTTTTTCAAATCAAACCTTTATTGATTTTTCTAATCCCGAGAATGTTAAAAAACAAAAAGATGCCCTTGCAAAAGTTGAAAATGAACTTGGACGAGAGTATCCAAATATAATTGGAGGAAAAGACATATTTTCTGAGAAAAAAACCAAATCAATTAATCCCGCAAACCCTGAACAAGTTGTTGGTATATTTCAAAAAAGTGGCGCAGACCAAGCAGAACGTGCTATAAATACTGCTTATGAAACATTCAAGTGGTGGAGAAATTTTCCACCTCAAGAACGAGCAGAATTTCTCTTTAAAGCCGCTGAATATGTTCGCAAACATCGTTATGAAATTAATGCCTGGATGATTAAAGAAGTGGGCAAAAATTATGCAGAAGCCGATGGAGATGTTTCAGAAGGTGTTGATTTCTTTGAATATTATGGCAGAGAAATGCTTCGCTATATGAGAGGTGCGGATATTCCTTCACTTCCAGGCGAATTTTCCGAATATGGTTATATTCCTTTAGGAGTAGGCGTAATTATACCCCCATGGAATTTCCCATTCTCGATCATGGCTGGGATGTCTGCAGCTGCCATTGTTACAGGGAACACCGTTGTACTAAAACCAAGCTCTGAATCCCCTATGATGGCGTATATTTTTGCTCGCATTATGCAAAAAGTTGGTTTGCCTGATGGAGTACTTAATTTGCTGGTAGCAAGTGGTAGTGAAACGGGTGATTTTGTTGTCGATCATCCAAAAACACGTTTTATCTCTTTTACAGGGTCGGTCGATGTTGGCAAACGCATTTATGAACGTGCTGCAATTGTCCATCCAGGTCAGATTTGGCTAAAACGCGTTATCGCTGAAATGGGCGGCAAAGATACACTGATTATCGATAGTGAAGCTCCCTGCTTGGATGAAGCTGTAAATATCACAGTTAGCTCTGCTTATGGTTTCCAAGGTCAGAAATGCTCTGCTTGTTCGCGTGTTGTCGTAGATGATAAAATATATGATGAATTCCTCGAAAAATTGATAAAAGCAACCGAGGCTTTACCTATTGGCGAGCCAACAGAAAATTATCGCATAGGACCCGTAGTGAGTGCCTCCGCTGAAAAAACTATCCTTGAATATATTGAAATTGCTAAGAAAGAAGGTAAGATCGTTGTTGGTGGCAATAAATTAGACCGCCCCGGCTATTTCATACAACCAACTATTGTCACCGATGTTGCTCCCGATTCCCGTATTTCACAAGAAGAAATTTTCGGCCCCGTGCTTGCAGTACTGCGTGCAAAAGATTTTGATGATGCACTTGCAATCGCAAATAATACTCAATATGGCTTGACAGGTGGCGTTTGCACTGTAAATCGTGAAAAAATCATCAAAGCAAAACGCGATTTCCACGTTGGCAATCTCTATTTCAATCGTAAAATCACCGGAGCTATGGTCGGCAGCCATCCATTCGGTGGATTCAATATGAGTGGCACTGATTCAAAAACAGGTAGTCCCGATTACCTTTTGCTCTATATGCAAGGCAAAGCCATTTCCGAATTAGTATAATCATCTTGTAGGGGCGATGATTTAAGGGCGATTCAGGAATCGCCCTTAAATTCATAATTCAAAAAAATAATATTCGTCAATTACTTTTTCATTAATTTTGAGAATGTAATGGAATTAATTGATATAAATATAGAAACGCTCACTACCGAGGAGAAAATCCAGCATATTAAGGAGTTGAAAAAAGAGCGTAATGCCGTTATTCTAGCTCATTATTATCAAGATCCTGATATTCAGGATATTGCTGATTTTATTGGCGATTCGCTTGCCTTATCCCAATATGCCCAAAAGGTCGAGCAAGATGTTATCTTATTTAGCGGAGTTAATTTTATGGCAGAAACCGCAAAAATTTTGAACCCTACCAAAAAAATAATCGTTCCTGATTTGATGGCGGGATGCTCGCTCGCCGATTCCGCACCTGCCGATGAATATAAAGAGTGGATAGATGCTCATCCGAATTCCGTTGTGGTCAGTTATATTAATACTTCTGCCGAGGTTAAAGCGCTGAGCGATATAATATGCACGTCATCTAATGCCACAAAAATTGTAAATTCAATTCCCGCAGATAAGCAAGTGCTTTTTGGTCCTGATAAATTCCTGGGTTCATTTGTCAAGCAAACAACAAATCGTGACATAATTTTATGGGATGGTGCTTGTATTGTTCATCAAAAATTTTCAGAAGAAAAAGTCAAGCAAATGATTGCAGAAAATCCCGACGCAGAAGTCCTGGCACATCCTGAGTGTCCTCCGAATATTTTGAAATATGCAGATATAATTGGTTCCACGACCAAAATAATTAGCAGAGCAGTTGAAAGTGAGAAGCAGAAATTTATAATTTTGACGGAACCTGGCGTAATTCACCAAATGCAAAAGCTTGCACCCGAGAAAATTTACTTAGAAGTACCTGATTTGGAAGGATGTAGCTGCAATATGTGCCCATTTATGCGTTTAAACACATTAGATAAAATTATTTCAGCATTGGAAAATTTTGCACCCGAAGTGGATGTACAGGAAGAAATTCGCCAAAAAGCTTTATTACCAATTCAAAAAATGCTGGAGTTAAGCTAATGTTATATAAGCAAATAACTAATTTATCAGAAGAATATATCAAATCAAAAATTGCTGAATTTATTGCTGAAGATATTCCAAACAACGATATTACTACTGAGCTTACTATTGATAATCGCGATATTGTTATGGCAAAGCTAATCACTCAACAAGATACTGTATTTATTGGTGAAAAAATTATTCCTTGTTTCTTTGATGAATCAGTGAGAATCGAGATACTTTCAAACGATGGTGATTATGTGAAAGATGGCACAGTAATCGCACGGTTTATTGGACCTGCTGTAAAAATTTTATCGCTTGAACGCTCGCTACTCAATTTAATTCAATTACTCTGCGGTATCGCAAATAAAACCCGCAAATTCGTGGAATTGGCTAAACCTTATAATATAGAAATACTCGATACTCGAAAAACTACCCCAGGATTGCGTCTATTTGAAAAATATGCCGTCGCTAAAGCAGGTGGAACAAATCATCGTTTAGATTTATCATCAGGAATTCTAATTAAGGATAATCATCTTGCGGGTAAGCAGCTTGATGTGCTTGTTGAACACGTTAAGGAAAATAATTATTCACATCTTCCAATTGAGGTGGAAGTAGATACTTTTGCACAATTGTATAATGCATTAGATATTGGCGTGGATGCTGTTTTGCTTGATAATATGTCCCCCGAGCGTGTCTCAGAAGCTGTACAAATTATTCGTAATCATAGAAATGGAAAAAATATATATATCGAAGCTTCGGGTGGAATTAATTTATCCAATATCGAACCATATTTGCATACAGGCGTTAATGGTATTTCTATCGGTGCGCTAACACATTCAATCAAAGCCGCTGAAATGCACATCGAATTCGTTTAGCACAAATGGAAATAATCGCATCCCCGCAAGATATATTCTCAAAATCTGACATTAAAAAAGTTCTACTGCTTCGCCAGGATAGACTAGGTGATGTGATTATTTCGCTTCCTTTGTTTGAAGCTTTTAAAGCAAATTTTCCCGAAAAGGAATTCCATATTTGCTTGGGAGAAAAGAATATAGCTGCAACCCCCTTTGTTCAAGCATTTTTCCAGAAAATTTGGTATTACGAAAAAAACTTATTTAAAATTATACCTCTAATTTTGCATTTGAACGCTGAACATTATGATTTAATAATAGATTTGCTTGATAGCCCATCACGTACTTCTTCAATAATGATGAAATTGATTAAGAGCAAATATAAACTTGGGTTTGATAAAGAAAATCGCTCAGTATATACTCACATTGTACCTCTTCCTAATCAGTCTCAGGTTCATATCGTAGATAGAGTGATGAATATTTTGCTACCGTTTAATATTGCTCCTGCAAATATTGACAAAAAAATAAATTTACATATTAATGACAATATAATAAATCCAATTCCTAAAAATAACAATAAAAAACGCCTCGGAATAAATCTTGCTGGATCCACAAAAGCAAAATTTTGGGGTATTGATAATTATATTGGTTTTATTAATAAATTTCTCGAAAATCATCCCGATTTTGAAATTTATGTATTTGTACAAAAAAATCTTCAAGATTTGCAAGCAGAAATTTGCAATACCACTAAAGCATTCCCTGCACCAATTACTGATGATTTGCAATTGCTTGCTAAAATGATATCCACTTGCGATTATTTTCTCACGCCTGACACGGCAACTGTGCATTTTGCATCCGCTTTCCAAATTCCCACTGTTGTATTTTATTATGTTCCCGAAATTCCACCAAAATTATTACCATGGACGCCATATAAAACGCCACACAAAGCATTACTCACAACTGATTCTATCGAATCAATAAGTGTGGATGATGCAATTAAAGCATTTGAAGAATTAATGCATAAATAATTAGCAAATTTCATTAATTTGCATTTATTTATCATTTAGCATTATATGAAATTAATTATTGGAACACACTGTCTTAATTTAATGCTATAATGCAATCAAATGAGACAATATTATTTTTAGATTTTATATATAATTATGGAATAAATTTATGAAAAACTTTATCACCAATTCAGGAGCAGACAAATTAGAAAAAAGACTCAAAGAGTTGATCGAAACTAGCGATGAACTAAAATTTCTAGTCGCATATTTTTATTTTTCGGGTATAAAAGAACTATACGAGAATTTGAAAAAAAATCCCGATGTTATTCTGAAAGTACTTGTTGGATTAAATGTAGATAAAATGAACAATCAGTTAATTGAATTTTCAATTAATGAAACGCAGGTTTCTTCAAGACAAAATTTTGAAATGTATTTTGAATCTATTCGAACTTTTACAAGTTCCACTGAATTTGATAAAAAGGAATTTTTTGAACAAGCTCCCTTTTTTATTGATCTTTTAAATCAAAATAGACTAATAATTAGAAAGACTAATTCGCCAAATCATTCTAAATTATATATTTTTAATTTAAATAAATCACAAGTAGGTAGAGATAAATTATTCATCACAGGAAGTAGCAATCTTACAAAAGCTGGGCTAACTACTCAAAATGAATTTAATGTTGAAATTAGTGATTACGGAGTTGCTGATGCAGAGGCATATTTTGATGACTTATGGGAAAACAAATCAATGAAAATTACAGAAATCGAAACATATAAAGAAAAACTAATCAATCTGTTTAAATATGAAACATTATTAAGAGAAATAACACCTTTTGAAGCATATGCATATGTACTAAAATCTTATCTGGATTTATTCAAAGGTAAAGAGTTGAGTGATCGAGTAAAAGAAATATTGCAAGAAAACAATTACAAAGAGTACCATTATCAAATTGATGCCATTAAGCAAGCATTATCAATCATTGAAAATCATAATGGTGTCATTATTGCTGATGTTGTTGGACTGGGGAAGACTATTATTGCATCTGCTGTTGCTTACGAATTAAAAAAACGTGGCATTGTTATAGCTCCACCAAGCATTGTAGGGGATAAGGAGAAAAATTACGGATGGAAAAAATATCTCGAAGAATTTAAACTTGCTTCACTTGGATGGGAGGCTTATTCTCTAGGCGATTTGGAATCTGTCTTTAATGTAGTTTCAAAGTCAAAAGATATCGAAGTTGTTATTATTGATGAAGCACATAGGTTTAGAAATCAAAACACAAAAGATTATGAACTTCTTAAAAACATTTGTCGTGGGAAAATAGTTATTCTTCTTACGGCAACTCCTTTTAATAACAAACCCGCCGATATCTTTTCCTTGCTAAAATTATTTATTTTACCTAAGAAGTCCAGTATCACTCTATCAAATAATCTCGAAGCAAAGTTTGATGATTTTGGATCTATTTTTGATAAATTATCCTACATTAAACGTAATTATAAATCCTCTGATTCCAAAAAAAGAGAAAATTCAAAGAAAAAATATAAGTCAATTTTTAACTCAACTGATATTGATCCGGATAAAATCAAATTAAAATCTAAACAAATCGCAAAAGAAATTAGAGAGGTCATCGAACCCGTCATTATTAGACGTAATAGGCTGGACCTCCAGAAAAATCCTTATTATAAAAATGAAATTAAAGAACTTTCTACTCTTGCGGATCCATCTGAATGGTTTTATGAATTAACACCTGAGCAATCTGAATTTTATGATGATGTAATATCGAAATATTTCGCTAATCCTCAATATGGTGGTAAATTTAGAGGTGCTATTTATAGACCATTTGCTTACCAGACTGGGATTATCGATTATGAAGAGATACAAAATGATGATAAGGGAAAGAATTTTAGCAAAGATGCCTTCCGATTAACTCAGCAATTTAACTTATATGAATTTATGAGAAGGTTGATTGTGAAACGCTTTGAAAGTTCTTTTAATTCCTTTAAAGAAACAATCGGGAATTTTAAAACAATTCACGAAAATGCTCTCAAATTTATCAACTTTAGCGAAAAAAGTATCGATGGTGGCTTATATATTCTCAATCGAAAGTTAATAGATGAGTTGTTGGGTGACAAAGATAATTTTCTTAAAATTTTAGTGGACAATCTCGAGAAAGCTACTGAAAAACTAAAACAAAAAATTGAAAGAAATGAGAAACCGTCACATAAAGATTTCCAAGATAGCGAGGTTTATCAAATTTCAAAATTCAAATTAAAAAAAGAATTTATCGCTGATATCGAATCTGATATTAAATTATTTGAAAATATCCTCTCAGAAATTGATCAACTTGATTTATTGAATAATGATCCCAAATCAAATCGCCTAATTAAAGGAATACGTGAAATCCTTAATGAGCAACCTCAAAATAAAGAACCGAAAAGGAAAATTGTTGTCTTCTCTGAATATATTGACACAATTACTTATCTTGCAGATGCTTTTAATAAAACAGAATTTAAGGATCGAGTATTAGTAGTGCCAGGCAAACTGTCTAAGAAGACAAATGCTCAAATTTATGAGAACTTTGATGCTTCCTATAATAAACAATCTGATGATTTTGATATATTGCTATCTACCGATAAAACATCCGAAGGTTATAATTTAAATCGCGCCGGTATGGTAATTAATTATGATATTCCCTGGAACCCCGTC
>JAGOIG010000080.1 GCA_017995735.1 Candidatus Kapaibacterium sp.
TATATCATTCCTATAAAGAAATACGGACTTCACTTATCCATATATTTGATTTTGTGTTTAAAGGAGAGAAATACTTTATCTATAATTCCTTTATCCGACTAAATGATAATACACTTATTGTTGCATTACAAGATACTACAGTTAAATTCTTTAATAATCAAAATAAGGTTACAAAAGATCTGAAATATCCTAATATGTATTTCACATCTATGATTACACTTGATTCTGCGAATTTCCTTGCGGCAGGCTCTATTAATGATTCGCCTGGTTATGCAATTATAAATGAAATGGGACAAGTAGTGAAAACAGTTATTCTATCAAGTAGATTTGGTGCATTTAATTCAATTACGATAACACCTGATACAAATTTGCTTTTCTCAGGTTATCAATTTGTGGATAAAGAATTGCATAGACGACCATATTTTGCAAAAACTAATTCGCAATTTATTAGAGAAAGGATTTCCAAACAAATGCACGTTTCATCGGTTGATGAGTCGCAATATGATGGAAATATCACAATATATCCAAATCCTGTTACCGATGCCTTGCAAATAAGCGGAATAAATGGTTATCAAATATGGAGTTATTCCATTAGCAATTTGCTTGGTCAGGAAATAATGAAGGGTGATTTAACGAGCAATGTAATATCAGTGTCAAATTTGCCAAAAGGTATATATTTTATGGTATTGCGAAATCAAGGGAAAATCATTCCAATGAAATTTATAAAAGAATGAGATAAGAGATTTCAAAAATTCCAATTTTTATTATCTTTTTTGTTAAATTTGTTTTTTAATTATTATTTAAATATGCGATGAAAATTGGAATCTTTGGAGGGACATTCGATCCCGTGCATATTGGGCATTTGATAATTGCTGAGCGATTTTGCGAGATAATGGAACTCGATAAATGTTTGTTTGTGCCTTCATATTTATCACCATTCAAAATAGAAAAAAATCCAATTATTCCAATTGAAATTAGATTAAAAATGCTTGAACTTGCGATTGATTCAAACCCAATATTTGAAATTGAAACTTATGAAATATCGCGTCAGGAAGTGTCTTACACAATCGATACGATAAAATATTTAGGAGCGAAATATCCTAATGGTGAGCTTTATCTGCTAATTGGTTCTGACCAGGCAAGCGAGTTTCATTTATGGAAGGAATTTAAAGAAATTATGTCACTTGCCCATATTTGCATTGCAAAGCGGAAATTAGAATTTGAATTAAACGTTTTTCCATTTGAATTATATATAAATAGCGAGGCAAAGCAAAGATATAAATTAAATACTCCTATAATTGAAATTTCTTCTACAGAAATTCGTGAAAGGATAAAAGGAGGAAAATCGGTAGAATATTTACTTCCTTCCACAGTCTATAATTTTATTAAAGAAAATAATATTTATAAACAAATAGAGCAATAAACTGGACTTTTTAAAGGAAAAAGAAAAATTAATCAAAGAATTAATTGAGAAGGGAATTAAAGATAAAAGGATTTTAAATGCGATAATGAAAATCCCAAGAGAAATCTTTGTCCCCGAAGAATATCTTGAGCATACATACGAAGATTGTGCTTTACCAATAGGTTATGGACAAACTATTTCACAACCTTATACAGTAGCATTTATGACGGAAGTGCTAGATATACAAAAATATATGAAAGTTCTCGAAATTGGGACAGGAAGCGGTTATCACGCCTGTGTGCTTTGTGAGCTGGGTGCAGATGTTTACTCAATTGAAAGGATTCTTGATTTATATGAAATTGCAAAAAGGAATTTTGAAAAGTTAGGATATGAAGTCAATCAAAAATATGGGGATGGCTCTTTAGGTTGGGAGAAGTATGCGCCCTTTGATAGAATTATTGTACCCGCGTCAGCCCCGAGAATTCCATCAATGCTTATTAGGCAATTAAAAAATAATGGTAAGATGGTAATTCCAATAGGTGATAGAGAAATTCAAACAATGCATTTAGTGACGCGTTGCGATGAAACACAATATATTGATAAAAAGCTACAAACTTTCAAATTTGTTCCATTAATTGGGCTGGGGGGATGGGAAGAATCAAACTCAAAGAATTAAGAAATCAAAATGTATTGCCTGTGATTTTGGGACCAACTGCTTCGGGAAAAACCGAGTTCTCGCTTCGTCTTGCAGAAATTTATGATTGCGAAATTATATCGGCGGATTCCCGGCAGATTTATAGATATATGGATATTGGCACATCAAAGCCCGATAAATCTATATTGGCAAGCATCCCCCATCATTTTATTGATATTTTAAATCCAGATGAGAATTACTCGGCAGGGAAATTTGAGCACTATGGGAGAATTGTAATTGAAGCCATAAGAAGCCGGGACCATATTCCAATCGTAGTTGGAGGAACAGGCTTATATATCAAAGCATTATGCGAAGGGTTATTTAATTTTTCGGATTCTGAACAGGACCCGGGGATTAGGAAAAAATTAGAAAATGAACTAAATAAAATTGGCCGTGAAGCATTTTATGAAAAATTGAAAGCTATAGACCCAATATCTGCAGAAAATTATTCAGATAAAAATCCACGTAGAGTTATCCGAGCATTGGAATTTTATGAGAACACAGGAATACCCTTCTCAGAAGCACAAAATAATGGACATTCTCAAGAAATTCAATATGATTGCTTATATTTCGGTATATCTATGGAAAGAATAAATTTATATAAACGAATTAGTGAACGATGCGAAAATATGTGGGGTAATGGTTTGATTGAAGAGACTTCAAAATTGCTCTCAATGGGTTATTCAAAATATTTAAATTCAATGAATACAATAGGATATAAAGAAGCAATTCGATATTTAGAAGGGGAATTGAATTATGATGAAGGATTGGAATTATTTAAAAAAAATACGAGACATTTTGCAAAGCGGCAATTGACTTGGTTTAGAAAGAATGAAAAAATACAATGGATTGATGCGAAATATGATATAAATTTAAATTTATTTTCCTGATTTTTAAAAAAAAGTGTAACAAAATCGATTTTCGATTGTCTTATAGTAAAATGAAATTTAATTTTTTAATAAAAGGTGAGTAATGAAAAAATTAGTATTACCAATCCTAGTAATTCTATGCATTAATTTTCTTCCCACAATTTCGCAAGACTTTTTTGGGCAATTGCCATATCCCGATGGATCTGCACAACAAGTATCGGCAGTCGATAGCACTGACATATTATATGTTGGACTATGGGGAAAAGGTTTGAAGAAATCATTGGATGGCGGAACTTCATGGGCTGACGCTAATACAGGGTTAACAAATTTCTTTTTTAATGATATATTTGTTAGTTCTGATAACAAAGTGTATATTTCCACGATGGGCGGTATTTTCTTATCGACAAATCAAGGCGGGAGCTGGTCAGCTCTAAATAATGGTTTAGGGATATTGAACGTGACTTGTGTGCGCCAATATAAAACGGGAATGTTGATAGCTGGAACTTATGGACAAGGTATTTATATCTCAACAAATGGTGGAACATTATGGACTCAATCAAATACGGGCTTGCCATATCGAGCAATATCTTCAATTGGAATTTCAAAAGTTGGGTATATTGTGGCGTCGACTTATGGCGGTGGAGTTTATCAATCTCACGATACAGCAAAGACCTGGCAGCGAGCAAATACGGGTATAACAAATAAATATGTGAAATCATTAGTAAGAATACCTATTTATCCCCAAATTTATGCTGCCACAAATGGTGGAGGTGTATTTATGTCCCCTAATGAAGGGATAACTTGGGGCGAAGCAGAAGATACAACAGGCCTTTTAGATTACAGCATAACAGCGCTTGTAATCGATGATGATATGGAAGAAATCATTGGCACACGAAATGCAGGTATTCAATATTTCGATAAATATTTGTGGAATCAATGGCGCACGCCATTTCAATCTAATGTTGGTATTACTACTCTTACACGCTCAAAATCTGGAACAATCTACTCATTTGGAAACGAATCTCAGCCAATGCTCAGTACTAATAATGGACGCAATTGGAAACAAATGACATCATTACGAAATCAAACTCCAATTAAGTTTTTTACGTGGGGAAAGGGGAATATTATTGCTCAATATGCACCTGAAACTGTCAAATTTTCAAGCGATTATGGAAAAACGTGGCAAAATACTGATTTGGGAAGTAAGACCCTTAAAACCGCTTGCTCAGTCGAAAATAATATAATTTTTGCAGGTACTGATAGTGGTCTTTTCAAATCAACTAATGGTATCAATTGGACATCGACCAGCATAACAAATCCCGTAACGGGAATAGATTATAAAAGTGGATTATTAGCATTTGGAACGACAACAATACCATCAGGGACCCCACCACCTCCACCTACATATTCATTTTATATTTCAAATGATTATGGAATAACATTTACAAAAAAAACTTACCCCCCTGATAGCTCTGCAATTCTGAGAATTAAAGTTTCTTCTGATGGATATATTTATATGACGATGGGGACTGATTTGTGGCGTTCATCAAATCAGGGAGGCAAATGGGAAAATGTTACTAATGGACTTAGTGGAAGTGTTTATGATTTAGCTTTAAATAGTTCAGATGCTATTTATATTACGACTTCAATGGGAATTTATCATTCCGAGAGTAAAGGTAATTTTTGGACTTATAGCGAATTGCACTATAAAGATATTGACTCAATTGGTGCTTCTAAAATTAATATCACAGGTGAGAATACTATATATGTGATTGGAAGTATTCCGCGTAGTCTTTCTATGTCCTATGGATTATGGCGATCAATTGACAATGGTACTTCATGGGATTCATTATATGATGATATTACATCAGCAAATAATATTGACCTTTCATCGGATGGAGAATCCAATCTCTATTGTGTTTCTACTTCTATGTTTAAAAATCTTAATACCAGCCAAATGGCTTCCCCTACAAATATTGCTCCAACAGATAACCAAAAATCAGCAGATCTTGTCCAAAACTTTATATGGACAACTACTTCAAAAGCTGAACTTTATGAATGGCAACTTTCGGAATCTCCTACATTTGAAATACTTAAATCGTGGGTTGTTCAAAGCGACACTTCTTATAATGAGACTTTAGAATATAATAAAACGTATTATTGGAGAAGTCGCGCAAAATATCACGACTCTTATAGCGAGTGGTCTTCGGTTTTCACTTTTTCCACTTTGCTCAATGCTCCTACTTTAGTTACACCTTCAAATAATTCTCTTGGCATTTCTCTCAATCCTACATTTTTATGGAATAAAGTTGTAAATGCTGACTTTTATCATCTGCAATTAGCAACTGATGATAAATTTGCTTCTCTTATAATGGATTCCGATTCGCTTGCTGACACAACACTTGCCTCCCAAACATTGCAGCTGAATCAAAAATATTATTGGCGAGTGAAAGCATTCAATCAGTTTGGTGAAAGCCCTTGGTCAGATATCTGGAATTTCCAAACAACTTTTGGTGCGCCCGTCCTTATCTCTCCACATAATGATTCATTGGATGTGCCATTAAATGGAAAATTAGTTTGGGGAAAAGTAGAAAGTGCTACATTTTATAATGTTATGTTGTCAGATACATCCGATTTCAGTAATGCTAAAACTTTTAAAGTGACAGGGGCTACAAGTTTAGATCTGCAATCACATATTGATTACGATAAAGATTATTATTGGAAGGTTCAAGCTGCAAATCAAAATCAAACCAGTAATTACTCCGACCCTTGGCACTTTGCAAGCATTATTGGACCACTTAATTTGCTTCTCCCTGTAAATGATTCAAAAAATATAAGCCAATCCCCTGATTTTTCTTGGACGCCAAATAATAAATACAATAGTTATGAATTTGTTATTTCAAAACAAAATACTTTCCAGCCAATTATAGTTGATACTATTATTACCTCGCCAAATTTGACTTTAAATGAGTTGGAAGGTTATACAAAATATTACTGGAAAGTTAGAGTCAAAAATACTACTCGCCAAGGTGAATATTCTCAAATATGGGATTTCACAACAGGTATTGCACCTGTGGGCTTACGTTTTCCATCAAATAATTCAAAAGACAATAAAACAACTATTCAGTTTTTATGGTTTTCAACAAATGGGGCAAAATATTACTTCCTGCAAGTTGCTCGCGATATAAATTTCAATGATTTAATTTTTAGTAAGGATTCGATTGAAACAACAAATTATGAAGTCAAGAATCTATTACCAAAAACGACATATTTCTGGCGAGTAAGAGCTAGCAATGTCGATGGCACTTCATCGTGGTCTCAAGTATGGATTTTTCAGACAGGTTCACCTGTTCCTATATTGCGATATCCCGAAAATCAATCTTATCAAGTTCCTTTAGAAGTGACTTTTTTATGGGATTCGCTTGAGAATGCTACGGCATATTTCTTGCAAGTATCGACCGATGAGACATTTAATCAATTAATCCAAAGCATAGATAATATCCCAACTAATTATCAAAATATTACAGGGCTTCAACTAAATACAATATATTATTGGCGTGTAAGAGCAAAATTTGGAGATATTGATGGAGATTGGTCCGATATTTGGACATTTCAGACAATCACATCAGGTGTGTTCGAGTATTCGGAAAATAATGAGGTGCTTTCTATATATCCAAATCCTGTTAAGTCAATTTTATATTTTAATATCAATTTAACAATTCCAAGCAACTGCACCATTAAAATTCTTGATAGTTATTCAAGGATAGTTGGAACTCTTTATACAGGCTCGTCTGAAAATATAAATGGTATTCAATCATTTCCTTTAAATGAACTTGCATCAGGTATGTATTTCCTTGAATTCCAAACAGAAAATAAAATCTTTGTAAGAAAATTTATAATATTAAAATAAAAAAAAGTAGGGGTTCATTATTTTGAACCCCTATAAGCTATGTCTATTTTAATCAAAAATCATTAATTTTGATTTCTTTAAGATTTTAATTCTTTGGAAAATATTAAAATAAATATAAATAACCTTTCTAAGCGCATTTCACCAAGCGAATTGCTTTTTAAGGATATGCATTTTAATGCAATTGCGGGCGATATCGTTGCAATTACCGGTCCCAATGGAAGCGGGAAATCCACATTGCTGAAAATACTTGCAGGCGTTTTGAAACCAACGAGTGGTAAAATTTCAATTATTATTAATAATCAAAATATCGATATTAATAATTTCCATAGATATTTTGGATTTGTTTCTCCGTATTTAAATTTATATGAAGAATTTAATCCTATTGAGCATTTGCGGGTGATGTGTAAAATGCGTGATATTAAATTCACAAATGATATGGGTATGAATTTATTGCATCAATTTAATTTGCAAGAGCATTATTTGAAGCAAATTAAGGCATTTTCTTCGGGAATGAAACAGCGAATGAAGATGATTTTAGCAATTTTGAATGACCCCTTCGTTTTATTTCTGGACGAACCTTTTTCTAACCTCGATGAGGAAGGGATTTCTAATTTTGAGCAAATCATTCAAGATTTCCATAATAAAGGAAATTTAATTTTTATTGCAAGTAATGACAATCAAGAGACTTCTATCGCAAATAAAAGAATTAATATTACAGATTATAGATAAATGAAAGTGGGAAGTGACATAATTTTTACAGTCTTGTCGGTTCAAAAAATTGGCAAAGGAAATAAAATTCGAGTTAGTTTTGAAGGTTATGAACCACTTAATTTTTCATTAGATTTGATCAATAAATTTCGGCTCGAAAAAGGAGCTCAAATATCTTTAAGTGATTTGCACGAAATAATTAATCTGCAAAATGAAATTGATGCAAAGCAATCCGCACTGCGATACCTAGAACGACGGCAACATTCCGAGCTGGAAATGCGTCGTAAACTAGAAAAAAAGAATTATGAAGCTAAGGTAATAAATAACACTATTAATTTTTTAAAAGAATATAATTATCTTGATGATTATAAATATTTTGAAGATTATGCCCAATGGCTTGCTGAAAGGCATTATTTAGGTAGGTGCCGCATTGAACAAGAACTTGCAAGAAAGGGTGCAAATAAAGATATAATTTTAGAAATATGCGATAATATATTTCGTGATAAAGGAAATATGGAATATGAATCTGCGCAAAAAATACTTCAAAAGAAGCAAGCTGCAATAAATCGCAAGGACCCATCGAAACGTATTCCCTATATATATAATATGCTTATGCGATACGGCATTTCTACCGATGTGATCCGCAAAGTTTTAGATGAAATCAAGTAATGACGCAATGCATAGCTTTCCACTTCATAATTCTACCTTCAGGAAAAGAACAGAGGAGATGACTT
>JAGOIG010000081.1 GCA_017995735.1 Candidatus Kapaibacterium sp.
AAAAATGTAAGTATTATTACTACAAATATTAAAAAAAATTTATTTTGTGATAAATTTGTTAATATTTTGAAAAAATAAAATAAAATATATTATTAGTTTTAATTTATTTAAAAAACTAAAATTTGAAAAAGTTAATTTTAATAAAATTTAAAATAAAAGTGGAGGAATAACAATGGCAAGTGGCGGTCCAGCGAGAGTTTACTTTGTATTATATCTCGCAGTTGTTCTTGAATTATTAATCACAATTGTTGATAGAGATGAGGCAGAAGAGGGACTTGCTCGCAAGCAACGAGAAACTATGAAAATAGTGCAAAGCATTCTCTCGCAGCTACAATCAGGTGCAGGAACAGAAGGTATTAATACAAAACCAAAAGATGAAATCACAATTCCACCTCCTGGAATTGACATTCGTGCTGTAATGGGTGCTGATATTAAATCATTCAGACAATATGTTGTTTCTGTCGGTGTGACAGATATTAGTGGTGATTTGAGGCGAAATGCGGAGGAAAATGAAAAAGAATATTATACTCGCTTGAAAAAATTAGTTAAATTAGCAAATGTTGAGCAAATTCAATATCAGATCTTCTATAATTCGACAGCGGATCCAACAGCTGCTCCACCTTTTCCAAGCGATGAAGATATTAGAAAATCAAAAATAGATTTTGCTAATTATTCTCCCGGCCAACTTGTTGAAGTACCTAATTTCACTGGTCCCAGCTGGGAATTTCTTGGTATGACAGAAATTAACCTTGATGAAGATGCAACATATAATCGATTAGATTTAAATAATTTATCAACATTAACTATTGAACCTGTATATCCACCTAATAAAATTAAAAGGATTGGCCAGACATTTGCACCTTCGGGATTGCCCCCAGATAGTGCATTTTTCTACTCGCACCAAGAAACAATGAGAGAGAGAAATATTAAATCGCAAGGATTATTAAAACGTGATTTTATTATTAATTTTCAACCTCCAAGCAGAGCAGGGTGGTATAAATTACGTATTTTTTCTCGCACTAATCGAATTTTGGGTATTCGTGGAGGGATGAGTGCTGATGAAGTCCCCGATGAAATGACAATAAATATTGGGACTGTCCAATTAACTGTTAAAGATTTGAGAACGGTTCTTGATCAATTAACATTAGATTTAGATGCTTATAACCCACCTTCTCCTGATATTTTGTTTAAGGAAAATGATCTAGATAAATTTCTTGCAAAACTTGACGAATCAAAACAAATGGCAATGAAATCTGATAATGCAAGTGAAGTAATTTCAAATTTGAATTTATATGGATACATCGTTCGATTGCTGGCTCCTGGGCAGTCTGTGAATTTCGATCAAAATAAGAGTAGTATGGAATTCGATGTGCGTGTAATAACACCAACACCAACAATATCGGAACCGACAGTATCAGCATTGAATTATATTGGAACATTTGACAAAGTTCCACTCTCTTTTGATTTTTCAATAGCACCTTTCCAGGGTGAGGGTTCGAATGTACTTGAAGGTAAAATATTCGATAGCCGTGGTGCAAAAATAGATAATTTGCTATTCAAACCATTAGATCAAATTCCAGGCTCGGGAGTAAATCCACCAATAAAAGGAGGCTCAAGAGAATTCAGAGCATACACAAATAATCCTTTGAGTCCGGGCAAATATACAATAGAATTAACTCATTCAATTTCAACAAGGAAATCCGTTCCCGTGGCAGTGCAAGTAGAAGTATTTCCAACGGGATTAACCGATGAAAGTCAGAAAGAAATTAATAATCGTTTATCTGCTTATTCCTATTATGGTTTGACTGCATTTTTGAATGCTGTTCCTACATCAGGTTCAAAAATTAAAAATGACCAGTTTAGAACCTATTTATATACTGATATTGATCAACAACGTCCTCCTTTTGTGGGCTTAACAGTAACTTCAGAAAATGGAGTTTTCTTAAAACCACCTGCAACTAAGCTTAATTTGAGAATCACTTGGATACAACCTGGAACAAACACAGAAGTGGATATATTCCCATTAAAGACCTTCCCAATCAAGCAAGAAGAGCCTAATATAATTGTGAGGAATATTCTTACTGATGTTTCAGGAACCGCTGCGAAGTTCAAGGTAACAGTCTCTAACATACTTGTATCTAAGGTGCAAACAGGTATTGCAGACCAAGATCCAAAAATCGAAGTATCAGTTGGCCAACCAAGCCTTGATGGACTTGGCTCATATTCGCCATCTATTGAACCAACTATCGATGGAGATGTTGAAAATGGCTATACATTGAGAATGGAATTCAGTGGAAAACTCGAGCGAGGTCAGACCAGAATAAGAGGCACAATCAATGTTCCACTCCAAGCAGTTGCAATTAATCCTGCAAACGGAGTCAAATCAGAACCAAGAAAAATAACATTGCAAATTCCTATTAACTTCGAACCCGAGCGGGGTGGTGGTCCAAGGAGGAGATAATTTATTATTAACGATGAAAACAAAAAGGTAAATAAAATGTATAAAAAAATTTCAAAAGCAATAATTAATATAGTGTGTATAGCGATTCTTGCTCCCTCATTTCTCCTCTCGCAAGGAGGAGATGAGGGCTTCCGTTCAAGACTAGAATCTATATTATCAAAATTCACAAATTACCGCTTTGGTGAAATTTCTGTCTATCAAATCAAAGATATGAAAGATGTTCGTGCTGCTATTAAAACAAAGGAAGAGGCAGAGATAACTGAGCAAACAACTAGTGAAGATTGCATTAAAAATGCAGATAAAACAATTCTTAACTTTGTTGAGAACGGCGTCCGAAATGGGAATTCTGTTGCTGAGGTAACACGTGATATGCTTCAAAGAGGTATGCCCGTTCCAACTGATTTGGATTGTATATATAATTATTATGCAAGCAAAACAGTTGTACAAAAGCAATTACGAACAGCTTACGTTATAACCACTCGTATGTATCCAGGTCAAATTGAACCGAATGTGATTATTGCTCTTATTGTTTCGGAAAATGATGATCCATTTATAGAGAAAAATATTGGAAACCCGACTCCAACAAATATTTATACATATCCGGAACTTAAGAGCTTTGATTTAAAAGAATCAGACTTTCGTGCGAATAATATGTATGACCTTGTAATTAACGCTTTTAGGCAAAATAACATTGTAAATAAAACTCTTGAAGCCCAAGGAATCGGAACTTTTTTAAGATTTGCTCCAAAAAAATATGGCGTCTCGAATTCTTTAGTATCAGATAAATTCGAAATTAAAAGCGAGGACATTCAGAAATTTTTGAGAGTCACTGAAGGGCAACCAAACGATATGAACAGTCGAAAGAATGAGGTTATATTATGTCCAGATTTAATTCGATGGACACGCTATGATTTCAATATTGAAAATTATGCAGACGGAACTTCTGATACAATAAGTTTAGTTAGTAATGAACAATTACCCAAATTTGGTCTAGAGATAAAATATGGAATGGAGTCGATTAATTATCCATCTCTTTGGAGCGAGCGGATGACTGTAAGCGCATTATGGGATGCTGCTAAACTCGGGATAATACTTCCAACATCAGGATGGTCAGCAATGACTAATAATGTATATAGTATTCAAAGAAAATTAACTTATGCAGGAGTAGGAGTATCAGGAAAACTTGACTTTCCAATACTAATTTTACCCGGAAGTGGAATTTTTCACATTGATGGCGCTTATGTCTTCGGGAATGCTAAACCAAGTGATTATAAAAATAGGGATTTAGAACCGAATATTTATCAATATCGGGTTGGTGATGATGATTGGTTAATAAGAGGAAATGCTTCAGGGTATTATACTTTTGGGATAAATATAGATGAAAATTATCAATTCAGATTCGGTGTAGGTGCCTCAATTTATTCTGCAGAAACTTGGAACTATCAATCTAAAATGGATTCAATAACGCGAATTAAAACAGTATATTATCAAAAATCAAAAACCGAAACTATTGGCGGAATTGCTACACGATTAGATTTTATGGCAAAAGGATTATCAACACCTTTTGGCGCATCTATTCAATTCTTTGATGAATCGTTATTTGGAAACGCTTGGCTCCAGATACCAATTGTTCAAAATCGATTTTTCTTAAGATTTGATGCTAATGCATACTTCAAAGTTTTCGCAAGTTCTCCACATCCATGGGAAAATAAAAGCTTCTTCTTACCAATGGCAAGATTTATTATTAATTTTTAAAACTAATGTTTGAAAAAAAATGAAAATAAAAATGAACAATAAAGTAAAAAATATCCTGTTAATGGCAATTATTTTTGTTTCACTATTCACGGGTAAAACATTCAGCCAAACTGAACCAACACTTGATAAGCAAGCAATTATAGATTCATTAACGACTATTAATCCAGATGTAAAGAAGTATTTCCCAAGATGGAAAATATGCGAACCTGATTTGCAGATTCAAATTTATCATGCATTTCTTGCATCAAATTATGATAAGAGCTTATTAGACCAACAATCAATTGAAGTTCTTGCCGCTCCAAGGGAATATGATGATGAAGTATTTCAAATATTAAATATAACCTGTGGTAAAGCATCTATGAATGCTGTAGAAATTGAGTCTCAATTAGGTGATATTCTAACTGGTTTCATCTCAGGCTATTATAAATATGCGGGCAAAGAGCGTGGCTATGCCCAAGATAAAGCAAAACGTGATTATTGCTATACTGATATACCAACTGAAATTCCATTAACTCAAAGTCAAGCAGATGCAATTGTCAATTATTTACAACCGACTAATGTTAATCAAGCTTTCACTTTATCTTTATTTGAACAAACAATAAAAATTGGCGAAACGGGATTTTGGCTTCGTTCCACAATAGGAAATGATGAAATTGGTTACCCGTATTGGTACGCTGGCGAAAACAAAATTGTATTGCAGAGGCCACTGTATGTGAATAAAAATTCAAGAACAAGCCGTGCAATACCATATCTTATTAATGCATATTTAGGCGGTGCATATCGAACTGCGAGCGGTATAGACCCTGGTACTATTTTCTCATGGATTCCAAAAAGGACACTTAATAATGCTAATGACGGAAAAATGGTGGCGGGGATGGATTTTAATATGCCTTTTAGACCTGAATTGGGAATTAGCATAAGAGCAGAAATTCCAATGAGTAATCTTGAAAAAGATTTCAATATTGAAACAAATAAATATGGATTTTATAAACCTAAACAACTTGTCGATGGCGGAAGAGTTGATTCTGTTGCGCCTACACTTCGATCTAGTGGCGTAGTAACTGCATATTATAATTGGTGGATTAATCCTCAAAATCCGGAAAATTACTTGCGATTTGATGTAGGTGTATCATATTCTGACGTGAAAGAATTAGCATTAATTAAATCTCCAGGCTTAGGTGGCGCGACTGTATTTTCATTAAGTAAAAATAAGACAGGATTGAAGTTATATAAACCAAATGAATTTGGTGATTGGATATATTTCAAAATCGATTATCGCAATCAGGCAGCTTTTCCTTTTGGTGTAAGTATTCAATATTCAAATCAAATAATTTTAGGCGATATTTGGCTACCTATCTTTGGAAATTGGCTATATATTGAAGCAAAATATTCAACACCTTTACGACCATTACGTCCATATGAAATCAGAAATTTCTTTATGATTTCACCAATTTTACGATTGACAATATAATTATGTATATCAATAAAATAATTTATATATTCATTATAAACAAGGGGCAAATTACCCCTTGTTTATTTAATTTATCAATTATTTATTGATTTATTTAATATGTTTCTTATTTTTAAGGAGAAAAAATTTAAAGTTTCTACATAATATAGAATAAAAATTATGTTAATTAAACCTTTAACCAGAAAATTCATATTCATTCTTTTTTTTAATAATATATTATTATTTAATATATCTTTTGCTCAAAATGAACAATTAGAAAAAGATATTTTGACAAAATCAAAAATTGAATCGGCGAGGCAAGAAATCTCCCTTACAATTCAGAGTGTTGATATCAGCCAGTTCCCTAACATAAAGATATTAGTTGAAGCATCCAACAAATTTGGTGAGCCTTTAGACACTCTGGAACCAAAAAATGTGTTTATTTATGAAAATGGAATTCAAAAGGAAATTATTAGTATTGAAAAGGTTAAAACACCCGAAAAAATTGCTGTTGATTTTATCTTTATAGTTGATAAAACAGGCTCTATGCAGCAATATATTGATGGAATAAAAAATAATATCGTTAATTTTACTCAAAAACTTGTTAAACGTGGTATAGATTATCGACTAGGCTTAATATTATTTTCGGATGAAATTGAAAAAGTATATCAACCTACATCTAACGTATATGAATTTCTTGGATGGATTTCAACAGTCAAAGCATTTGGGGGTGGAGATGAGAAAGAAAATGCTTTAGAAGCTCTATATCAATCTTCAAAAATTAATTATCGTAAGGAAGCTACAAAAGTGGATGTCTTGATTACCGATGCACCATATCATTCAAAAGGTGAATCAGGCGATGGGCAAACAAATTTGACCTTGGACGATATTATTTCAACTCTTCAGAAAGAGCAAATTCGCGTTTTTAGTATTGTACCTAGCAAATTAGTTCAATACTCAACTTTATCCAAAAAGACTCGCGGAACTGATTATGACATAGAATATCCATTTTCTACAGTTCTTGATAATTTTTCTAACCAATTAACTAATATTTTTATTGTCACTTACAATTCAAGTAAGACTTCAATACCAGATTCAATTGAAATTGGCATTTATAATTCAAAAACGAATAAAATAGTTAGAAAAACAATTCCTATTGTTGATCTTGGCAGAAAACTAATTCTTGAACATCTGCTCTTTGATGTAAATAGTTATCGGATTCCCGAAGATGTCAAGGAATTAAATATACTTAGTGATTTTATGGCATCTAGACCCGAAATAAAAATTTTGATTGAGGGACATACAGATAATGTTGGAACACTTGAAGCAAATCAACTATTATCTGAAAAACGTGCAGAAGTTGTCAAACAGTACCTGATCAAAAGAGGAATAAGTCCTGATAGAATTCAATCTATTGGCTATGGTGAGCTTAAGCCTCTTGCTTCTAATGCAACATCTTTTGGAAGACAATTAAATAGAAGAACAGAGATTGTAATATTATCGAAATAATTTTCTAAATTATCTCAAAGAAATTTCTTAATTTTGTATCTTTATAAAATTTCAAATTCGATGGAAACTAAACAAGTAATTGAAGATAAAGTAATAAAGAAAATTGAAGAATTACGCAAAGAGAAAAATCCCAACTTTACAAGTATTCCTGATTTTCGACCCGGAGATACTATCAATGTAGCTGTACGTGTTGTGGAAGGAGAGAAAGAACGTATCCAAAATTTTAAAGGTATTGTTTTAAGCCGCCGAGGGTCAGGTATAAATCAGACTTTTACTGTGAGAAAAATATCAAATTATATCGGTGTGGAAAGAATCTTTCCACTATATTCCCCAATAATCCAAAATATTGAATTAGTTTCTAAAGGAAATGTTCGCCGCTCAAAAATATACTTCATACGTGGCCTCAATGAAAAGAAAATTCGTCAAAAATTAAGATAAATTAAATATTACTATGATATTATTGAGGGATGTTTGTAAAAAACATCCCTTTTTTTTACAGAATTTTCAATAATTTATTTAGATCGAACTGTAAAGAATAAGATTATAGTCAAAGCAGATGTCGCAACTATAATTACCGGTTCAATTATTTTATCAAATAGATTTAATTCCTTACTCTCTTTTTTTCCTTTTGAAATTGGAATAGCATCATTTTCTATAGAATTTATATCAACTTCTTTTAATGTATCAGAATATAGATACTGTCTTTCGAATTTATTTTGAATACTGCCATCAGAATGAATTTCAACAGCTTCTATGCTAATAGAAATTGTTCGTATATAATTGTTTAAATTTTCCTTATATACTATATCAAGAGTAAAGGGAAGAATTTTTACATAATGTAAATCATTACTACAATTGTTTTGTAACTTATTTAATTTAATATTGTTAGCAAAAGCGTAGTCGATGAGGGATTTCTCGAAATAGTCATAAAATGGCATATCGGAAAACATATAAACAAGAGTATCCTGATTTTGAATATTATAATAAGATATTAATTGAATATACCCTTGCTTTAAAATCGAATCAATAATATTCACATTAGTGTTTGGTGATGCTAAGACAGCTTGAAAAGCTGACAAAAATAATGCAAGATACAAGAGAATATGGAT
>JAGOIG010000082.1 GCA_017995735.1 Candidatus Kapaibacterium sp.
ACGATTAATAAAACCTTGTTGGATTAAGAAAGGTTCATAGACTTCTTCAATAGTACCTGGATCTTCGCTTAATGCAATTGCAATAGAATTCACTCCTACGGGACCGCCATTGAATTTTTCGATAACAGTTCTTAGTATTTTTTTATCCATTTCATCAAGACCCCGTTCATCAACTTCTAACGCTTCAAGGGCATATTTTGCTATATCAAGTGTGATAATTCCATCACCTTTGACTTGAGCAAAATCGCGTGTCCGTCGCAAAAGTCGGTTAGCAATTCGTGGAGTTCCTCTTGATCGCGCTGCGATTTCGTATTTGGCATCTTCATCTATTTTAATATTTAGTATTTTGCCTGAACGAGTAATAATTTGAACTAATTCGCTGGTTGAATAATAATCTAATCTATTGATGATACCAAAACGTGAACGTAGAGGAGCTGTAAGAAGCCCTGCACGAGTTGTAGCGCCAATCATAGTGAAATGTGGAAGAGAGATTTGCACAGATCTTGCGTTGGGTCCCGTTTCAATCATAATATCAAGACGATAATCTTCCATTGCAGAATAAAGGAATTCCTCTATGACTGGATGCAAACGATGTATTTCATCAATAAATACCACATCCCCTTCATTCAAGTTCGTTAATATACCCGCAAGATCTCCGGGCTTTTCCAGAACAGGACCAGAGGTGATTTTTATATTTACACCCATTTCCTTAGCAATAATAAGGCTTAAAGTTGTTTTTCCAAGACCGGGAGGGCCCGTAAATAATAAATGGTCGAGAGATTCGCCTCGCAACCGAGCAGCTTTGATAAAAACGAGCAAATTATCTACAATTTTCTTCTGCCCAATGAATTCGTCGAAAGACGATGGTCTGATTTGCGATTCATCTTGCTTTTCTGCAAGTGTTGGTTGGGGATTAAGTATTGCGTTTCTATCGCTTGCATTTTTCATAAAATCAAAATTAAACATTTTTAATGAAATAAAGTAATTAAGGAATTTATGAGCATAAAATAGTACTTAGAATTTTAATTTTAAGAATATCATAGGAAGAATTACGTCTAATATTGGAAATTTATTAAGGATTTAAATACATAATTTATCATACACATTAAGAAATATTCAAATTAATAGTAATTTTGTAATTCTATATTATTTTAAATGCAAAACATACGAAACTTCGGAATTATAGCCCATATCGACCACGGTAAGTCTACTTTGGCGGATAGGATGTTAGAAAAAACTAATACAATTTCCCAAAGGGAAATGATTTATAATCAAATTCTTGATGATAATCCATTGGAGCAAGAGCGTGGTATTACAATTAAGCTTCACGCAATTCAGATGGAATATACTGCCAATGATAGAAATCAATATATATTAAATCTAATAGATACGCCTGGTCATGTTGATTTTACTTATGAAGTATCACGATCGCTTGCAGCTTGCGAAGGGGCAATTCTTGTGGTTGATGCAACTCAAGGAGTAGAAGCACAAACAATAAGCAATCTTTATCTTGCATTGGACCATAATCTTGAAATTATACCTGTAATTAATAAAATTGACTTACCGAGTGCTCAAACAAATATCGAAAAAGTTAAGCAGGAAATTATCGATTTGCTTGGTTGTAAGGAAGAAGATATACTTTATGCTTCTGCAAAAAAGGGAATTGGAATAGATGAAATTCTCGAAGCAATAGTTAAACGCATTCCACCACCCAAAGGAGATCCTGATGCACCCTTGAGAGCATTAATTTATGATTCGATTTTTGATGATTATAAAGGTGTAATTGTAAATATTAGAGTCTTTGATGGTACAATTAAGGAAGGAGATAAAATTCTTTTTATGGCAACAAGCCAATCTTACGAAGTTGAAGAAGTTGGAATAATGAAATTAAAAAGACAAAGGACAGGAGAGTTGACCGCGGGAAATGTTGGATATATTACTGCATCAATACGTAATATTAAAGATACCAAAGTAGGCGATACGATAACACATTTAAAAAATCCATGCGAAAAACAAATAGAGGGTTTTAAAGAAGTCAAACCAATGGTATTTAGCGGGTTTTATCCAACAGATGCAAATGATTTTGAATCTTTGCGTGATTCATTAATGAAATTGTCTCTCAACGATTCAGCGATTTATTATGAACCGGAGACATCGAGCGCACTTGGTTATGGTTTTCGTTGTGGGTTTTTAGGATTACTACATCTTGAAATTGTTCAAGAAAGATTAGAAAGAGAGTTCAATCAGAACCTCGTTACAACAGTACCAAACGTAAAATATAGAATAATAAAAACAAATGGAGAGATAACTTATATTGATAGTCCTGCTGAATTGCCTGACCAATCGAAAATTAAAGAAATACAAGAGCCATATATTCGTGCCCAGATTATAATGCCTGATGAATATATAGGTCCAGTAATGAAACTTTGTATGGATAGACGCGGAACACTTATGGATACTAATTATTTATCAGCTCAACGTGTGGATTTAACTTGGCATTTGCCTTTAGCAGAAGTTGTCTATGATTTTTATGATAGATTAAAATCAATTTCCCGTGGTTATGCCTCAATGGATTATGAATTTTATGATTATATCGCAGGGGATTTAGTAAAATTAGATATTTTAATAAATGGCGAACCTTTAGATGCACTTTCAATTATCGTGCATCGCTCAAAAGCAGCTGAATGGGGGAGGCGATTGACTTCTAAACTTAAAGAATTGATTCCACGTCATTTATTTGAAATAGCAATTCAAGCAGCCATAGGATCAAAAATAGTAGCAAGAACAAATATATCCCCAATGAGGAAAAATGTGACAGCAAAATGCTATGGTGGAGATATTACAAGAAAACGTAAGTTATTAGAGAAACAAAAAGAAGGCAAAAAACGTATGAAACAATTTGGAAACGTAGAAATTCCACAGGAAGCATTTTTAGCGGTTTTAAAAATTGATAATGAATAGCTTAATTTTTTATTATATAAAAACTAATATAATAATAGTAATAAAATAGATTTTTATAAACAAATTAATATAATTTCTTTAAATTTTATAATATGCAAAATAATCAGCAGATCTTGACAAAAGGTGTTCAAAAGGCTAAACAAACAAAAAAGCCATCAAAAGCAAAGAAAGAACCTAAAACAACGAGCGAGAAGGTATGGTCTTGGGTGAAAACTATATTTTTTGCAATACTTGTTGTAATGGTAATAAATGGATTGGCTCTTGCTTCATTTGTAGTACCGACAGGTTCAATGGAAAATACTGTAATGACCGGAGATTTTCTTTTTGTAAATAAATTCAAATATGGTCCAACAACACCACAAGTTATACCATTCATAAATGTACCATTACCATTTTATAAATTCCCTGCACCCTCGGAACCGAAGAAGGGTGATGTTATAGTTTTTATCTTTCCTGGATATCGAGATGAAGTCAAATCCTCTGAATTCCAATATTATTTGAAAAGATGTATAGCAACGGCTGGCGATACCTTACAAGTTAAAAAGAATATTGTTTATGTAAATGGAGTTAGACAACCATTTCCTGAGCATTCAATTGTTGATACTTCGGATTTTTATGACCCCTCAGATCCTTTTAGAACTTTTCCCCCAGGGAAAGGGTGGACACGCAATAATTATGGCCCAATTATAATACCGAAAAAAGGAGATAGGATAAATATCACGCCCGATAATTATCAAGAATGGGCAATTTTTATAATGCGTGAAGGTCATAAAATTGAAAATACAGGGACAACAATTTACATCGATGATAAACCAACATATAATTATGTAGTGGAAAATAATTATTGTTTTGCAATGGGGGATAATCGTGACCATAGCTTAGATTCGAGATATTGGGGATTTGTACCATATAAAAATGTCGTGGGAACACCTATGATAGTTTATTGGTCGTGGGATACTAATTTGCCGATGACACAATTATTTGCAAAGCTTGGTTCAATTAGATTCAATAGAATATTTAAAGTAATAAGATAAAAAATGAAATTTAATTGCTTTTATTTTTCAATATTTTGTATGATAATATTAACGAGCTGCCAAAAAGACGAGAATAAAGCATTAGATCGAACAAAGTCTGATACTGTTATAAAATCTGACACAACACATCCAGCTTTTTCAACCGAATCCGAATTAAATACTAAAAATATAATTAGTGAAAGTTCTGAAAATCAATTGAATAATGATTCTAATGTAAGTGTCCCTCATCCACAAAAAATAAATATCGATTATAAACTTGAAAAAATAAAAAGCCAAAATTTTGATTTAAATTATGATAAAAAGATTGATTTTTTAGTTTTTTATAGAGCAACTAAAAATCACGATACGACATATTTTCTTTCTATTTTTTTAAATAATAATGATAAATTAGAGGATATTTATTATTATGAGCTTCCAAAGAACTTGACAAAAATTGAAGACGCAATTTATTCTTATGATAATATTATCAAAATCAGATACAGAGCTAGGTCGAATCCAAATATTATCAATGAACAGTATTTTCAATTCACAGGGGTGGGAGTAAAGAAAATAGATTAATTATTTAGAATAACCTTAAAATTAAGCAATTATTTATGATATTATTGTTACATCTTATATTTTTTTGTATAATTAACTATAACTAATATGAATAAAATTGTTGAAGCTCATTTTCTATCACCAAACGTAAAGCTTTTCAAAATTGAAGCACCTAAAATTGCACAAAAACGCAAGGCGGGCCAGTTTGTAATGCTGCGTATAAATGAAAATGGCGAAAGAATTCCATTGACAATTGCAGATTCAAATATTAATGATGGCACTATTACATTAATTGTGCAAGGTGTCGGAAAAACAACCAAAACATTAAATCTGCTTGAATCTGGTGATTATATACTCGACCTTGTAGGACCATTAGGGAAGCCATCACATATTGAAAATTATGGAACTGCCGTTGTGATTGGAGGTGGGGTTGGAACCGCAATTTCATATCCAATTGCAAAAGCATTAAAAGAGGCAGGTAATTATGTGATTAGTATTATTGGTGGGCGAACAAGGGAGCTAGTTATTCTTGAAAATGAAATGAGAGCATTTAGTGATGAAGTTTATACAACTACAGATGACGGGAGCTACGGATTTCATGGTTTAGTTACTGATAAATTACAGGAATTAATTGACAACGGAAAAAAAATAGATTTTGTGCTTGCAATTGGCCCAGTACCAATGATGAGTGCGGTTGCTGAAGTGACTCGGCCATACAATATTAAGACAGTTGTGAGCTTAAATTCTATTATGGTCGATGGAACAGGAATGTGTGGCGGATGTAGGGCGATTGTTGGTGGAAAAACTGTATTTGTATGCGTAGAAGGTCCTGAATTTGATGCTCACCAAGTCGATTTTAAGGTTTTAAATCAACGTAATAAATCATATATTGCCCAGGAACAAAAAAGTTTACATAATTTTGAATGCTATATGGAACAAATGTATAAAAAACGTAAGACAGAAATGGAAAAGGAGATTGCTAAATGAAATCATATTCACCTGCAGAAAAATTGCCAATGAAAGAAAGGGTTAAAATTCCACGGCATAAAATTCCTTCTCAGAATCCTAATATTCGAAAAAGCAATTTTAATGAAGTTAATTTAGGCTATACAATTGAACTTGCCCAGGCAGAAGCCCAAAGATGTATAATGTGTGCAAATCCACCCTGTGTAAAAGGATGCCCCGTAAATGTAAAGATACCTCAATTTATAGATAAAGTTATTGAAGGAGACATTGCAGAAGCAGCTCGAATTATTAAACAAGATAATGCATTGCCTGCTGTATGCGGGAGAGTATGCCCTCAAGAAGAGCAATGTGAAGTAGTTTGTGTCTTAAATAAAAAATTTACTCCTGTTGCAATCGGACATCTTGAAAGATTTGTTGCAGATTGGGAAAGGAATAATATAGGAATTCAACCGCCAGCAATAAAAGAAAAAAAGAATAAAAGAGTCGCCATTATTGGTGGTGGTCCTGCGGGTTTAAGTTGTGCTGGAGATCTTATTCAAATGGGTTATGATGTAACAGTGTTTGAAGCATTACATGAAATTGGTGGTGTTTTGGTGTATGGGATACCTGAATTTAGATTACCAAAAGAAATAGTAAAAGCTGAGGTTGATGCACTCGCAAAAGCAGGTGTCCATTTTGAGAAAAATTTTGTGGTTGGATATACTCAAACACTTGATGAATTGCTTGCTGAATATGATGCTGCATTTATAGGAACAGGAGCTGGTTTGCCATATTTTATGAATATTCCAGGAGAAGAATTAATTGGGGTATATTCTGCAAATGAATTTCTCACTCGAGTGAACTTAATGCGAGCTTATGATTTTGACCATAATGATACTCCAATTATTGAAATAAATAACAAAGTTGTGGCTGTTATTGGTGGTGGTAACACAGCATTGGATGCTGTAAGGACATCTTTAAGACTCGGAGCACGTCGTGCAATGATAATCTATAGAAGAAGTGAAGCAGAAATGCCTGCTCGTATCGAAGAAATTGCTCACGCAAAAGAAGAAGGAGTTGAATTCCATTTTCTTTCAAGCCCAATTGAATATATTGGGGATGAACAAGGTTGGTTGAAATCGGCAAAAATTCAAAAAATGGAACTCGGCGAACCTGATGCATCAGGAAGACGTAAGCCTGTGCCAATCCCAGGCGCAATTGAAGAAATTCCGATTGATGTTGCCGTTGTAGCAGTCGGGAATGGCTCAAATCCAATTTTAAGTAAAACTACACCTGATTTGCGCACAAATAAATGGGGCAATATTATTGTGGATGAAGAAACAATGGCAACAAATAAAAAAGGTGTATTTGCTGGTGGGGATATTGTGACAGGTGGTGCAACTGTAATATTAGCAATGGGAGCAGGCAGAAAAGCAGCAAAGGCGATTGATGAATATCTGAAAAATCACGATAATTTTTAATTTTTTTTCTTAATTTTGAAATTTATATTTATATAGTAAAGTTATGAAAATTCACGAATATCAAGCAAAGGAATTATTAAGTAAATTTGGAATTCCTACTCTTAAACATTCGGTTGTATTTACAGCAGAAGACGCAGGTAAATTGACTTATGATGAATTTCAATCAAAAGGGATCCAAATTATTGCCTTAAAAGCACAGGTATATGCAGGTAGTAGAGGAAAAGGTATAGTTTATGATGTTCAAACAAACCAACCTATTAATTATAATGGAAAAGAAGTGCGAGGTGTAAATATAATTAGTGGGAATGACATAGCTCATTCTGCTTATGAATATGCAACTCGAATGTTAGGCAATAAGCTAGTTACTGTTCAAACAGGTGCAGCAGGAAGTATAATACATAGATTGTTGATAGAAGAAGGTTGCTCAATTTCACGAGAATTTTATTTAAGTATTACATTAGATAGACAAACGGGAAGAAATGTAGTAATGGCATCAACAGAAGGTGGGGTAGAAATTGAACAAGTGGCAGCAGAATCTCCTGAAAAAATTCTACGTGAAACAATTGACCCACGGTTTGGGCTTATGCAATATCAAGTACGTAGAATTGCATTAGGTCTTAATTTAAAAGGGGATGCATATAAGAATTTCATAATATTTCTTCCAAAATTAGCAAAAGCTTATGATGAACTTGATGCAAGTCTCTTGGAAATCAATCCATTAGTTCAAACATCTGATAATAATATAATTGCATTAGATGCAAAAATCAATTTTGATGATAATGCTTTATACAGGCATCCTGATTATTTAGAGTTAAGAGATTTTAATGAAGAATCCCCTTTGGAAGTTGAAGCATCTAAATATGATTTGAATTATATAAAATTGGATGGGAATGTTGGCTGTATGGTGAATGGTGCAGGTCTCGCAATGGCAACAATGGATTTGATAAAATATGCAGGTGGTAAACCTGCAAATTTTCTTGATGTTGGTGGTGGTGCAAATGTAGATAGAATTGCCAATGCTTTTAAAATAATGATGAGCGATCCAGATGTCAAAGCTGTCCTAATAAATATATTTGGTGGAATTGTTCGATGTGATAAAGTTGCTGATGGTATCGTTCAAGCATTAAAAGATACAAAAGTTGATGTGCCTATTATAGTTCGCTTAGAGGGAACAAACTCGGTAGAAGCAAAATTGATTTTGAAAAATTCGGGGCTGTCATTTAAAGTAGCGAATTCATTTCTCGATGCAGCACAAAAAGTAACAGAAGTAGTCAAGAATGTAGAGTAATTGATGCAC
>JAGOIG010000083.1 GCA_017995735.1 Candidatus Kapaibacterium sp.
CTGCCTCTGGCACTTTCTTATCTTCTTTATTTATCAAATAAAGAATTTCTTGGGTGCTTGCAAGATCTATATTCTTTGTTTCAGGATTAATTTGTTCTGTTGATAAATTAATAATTTCATCGAATAACGAATAATCTTGCATTTTTTAATAACTCTATTCACCTTGTGATGCTTGACGTGTCCCGAGTTCTCTATCCATCAAAAATAAACTTGCTTTTGAATCACCTGCCAGATGAAGTCTATCCAAAATATCATTTGTGTCTTTTTCTTCTTCAACTTGCTCATTTGCGAACCAATTCAGAAAACTAACCGTCGCGAAATCCTTCATACTGAATGCTAAATCCTGAATTTCATTTATATATGACGAGACTAGCTGCTCATGTTTATAGCTATCTTCAAATGGCATAATGGGATTGTCCCACGATGAAGGTGGTGCAGGTATTTGGTCTATTTTAACTTTGCCGCCTCTATCAAGAACAAAATCAAATATCTTTAATGAATGTACTAGCTCTTCTTGCGCTTGAAGACGCATCCAATGTGAAAATCCATTTAAATTAATTGATGAATAATATGCTGCCATTGAAAGATATAAATTCGATGAATACATCTCTCGAATGATTTGAGTATTTAATGCTTCTTGAATTTCTTGTTTTAATAACATAATTTCCCTTTATTTTTAAAAATACTATAAAAAATTATCTTTGCCTTTGTGGCTGTACTTGAATTCCTTGTTGCAATTGTTGAGGTATTGGCTGTGCATCAATTACTTCCACATCAAAAATAATTATGGCGTTTGGTGGAATTGGTCCCGAACCTTTTTCTCCAAATGCAAGTTTTGGTGGAAAAACAAATTTATATTTTCCTCCAATTCTCATCAAAGATGCAGCTTCTTCCCATCCTGGGAAAATCTTTTGTGCAGGAAATTGAGTAGGTGCGCTTTTATAAAGAGAGTCAAAAACTTCACCTGTTGGAAAATACGCTACGTATTTCATTTTTATCACATCATTCGGTTGAATAGAGCGTCCCGTCCCTTGCTTTAGGATTTCATATTGTAATCCACTCTTTGTTTCCTTAACACCAGGTTTTTTTCGATTCTCAGAAAGAAAATTAGCAGTTAGCTTCTGCAATTCTTCAGCTTTTGCCTTTTGCTGCGCTTCATATTGTGCCATCTGTGCGGCTTGCTTTTGCTGTATTATTGTTTGGAACTTCCCAAAAACGATCGCTACCCCACTATCATTTATAATACGATTCTTTTTGTTTGTGTCTGAGCCATCTTTATACCCACGGCTATATAAATCAATATTAATTTTAATGGAATCGCGTTGGGTCTGTTCTGCTAATTGCATTCCAAGAACATAACTTAATGAATCATCGAATGTTTTCAATTCCGCTTTTGATGTTGTAGGTTCTTTCTTATTGCACCCAAAAATTAACAGTGAACAAAAAACTAATAATATTGCACTTCTTTTCATTGATTACCTTAATATTACATAAAAAATTAAATACAAAATTAATTGAAATTTATTAATAAATAGTATGAGTTCGAAATTTTGAACACATATTTAACATAAATATTCTCTTTATTATAAAGAAATATTAAATAAATAAAAAGGGGTTCAAATTTTTGAACCCCATATAATTAAGGCATCTTATTATATTCTATTTTCAGACATTTGTTCTGTACAAATTCTATCGCATTATCTTCCGCTAATGCTTTTGCTTCGTCATTATAAATACCTAATTGCAACCAAATAACGTCAATATCGCCTTTAACTTTTTTGCGTTCGATTGCTTGCTTGACCACCTCAACCGCTTCTTGAGATGGCCTGAATACGTTAAGTATTTCGATTTTATCTGGCACATCCATTAAGTTGTGATAGACCTTTTTGCCAAGAATTTCTTCTTCTTTTGGATTAATTGGGATAATATTATATCCTTTCTCAATCATAAATTCAGGTATTTCATAAGCCGGTTTCGAGGGATTGCCGCTCATTCCATATACTGCAATTGTTTTGTATTTTGCTAGTATTTCTTGCGTTGTCATATCTTTTTCTTAATTTTTAAATTTTGAATTTTTATTGATTTATTTGGCTAACGCAACAGCACGCTTTTCTCGAATTACAGTGACTTTAATTTGTCCAGGATATTCCATTTCTTTTTCGATTTTTTCAGCTATATCATTAGCTAATTGTTCGGAATTAGAATCATCAATTTTCTCTGGTTCAACAATCACTCTCACTTCACGTCCTGCCTGGATTGCATAAGTTTTCCCAACCCCTTCAAAACTTGTTGCAATTTCCTCCAATTTCTCAAGTCGCTTGATATAAGTCTCAAGGGATTCACGTCTTGCACCAGGCCTTGCTCCACTTATACTATCCGCTGCTTGAACAATTACAGCATATGGCGATTCCATCTCTATATCTTCATGATGTGAACCGATTGCATTGCATACAATTGGATGCTCCTTATATTTCCTTGCCATCTCAAATCCAATCAATGCGTGAGGACCCTCCGCATCATCGACGCATTTACCTATATCATGTAATAATGCAGCTCGCTTCGATAAATTTGGATCTAATCCTAACTCGGTTGCCATTATACCTGCAATTTTTGCTACTTCAATCGAATGACTTAATAAATTCTGCCCATAACTGCTGCGGTATTTCATCTTTCCAACCAGTCTGCATAATTCTTTATGCATATTCTTTATTCCAAGTTCAAGCACGACATTTTCTCCAACTTGCAGAATCTCCTCTTCGAGTTCCTTGCGTGTTTTTTCTACAATTTCCTCAATTCGTGCGGGGTGTATACGCCCATCGAGCATTAATTTTTCGAGTGATTTTTTTGCCACTTCTCTCCGAAATGGGTCAAACCCCGATATCACAACTGCCTCAGGAGTATCATCAATTATTAAATCAACTCCGGTCGCCGATTCAAATGCACGTATATTTCGTCCCTCTCGTCCTATAATTCTGCCCTTCATTTCATCGCTTTCCAAATTGACTACTGAGACTGTTGATTCAATACTATGGTCTGTGGCTGTGCGCTGGATTGCCTGTATGATTATGTCTTGCGCTTCTTTTTCCGCTCGCTGCTTTGCTTCTTCACGAATTTGTTTAATCTTGTTTGCCGCTTGATTTTTTACATCTGCTATTAAATTATCAAATAAAACTCGCTTTGCCTCTTCTTTTGAATACCCCGAAATCTCTTCCAATTTTTGATTAGCTTGTGCTTCAAGTTCTGTAATCCGTGCTAATTTTGCTTCAACTGATTGCTGTCCCTTCTTTAAATTAGCTTCCATTTCTTGTAATTGCTTCTCGCGCTTGAGAATCATATCCATTCTATTCTCTAAATTCTCCTCCCGCTTCTTCAATTGTGTTTCTGTCTCATTGACTTGTTTGAGCTTTTGATGCCTCTCCTGTTCGAATTCTGCCTTCCTCTTGTGCCACTCTTCCTTTACTTCAAGTAATTTTTCCTTTTGAATATGCTGGGCATTTTTTGTCGCTTCTTCGATTATTTTTGCCTTCTCGCGCTCGGCTTCTTCAATAATTTTTTTTGCAGATTTCTTTGCAGCTGATGTTCCTATGAAATATCCTATTATTGCTGCAACTACAAGTCCAATTACTACAACTAAATACGCTTCCATTTTTTCCCTGTGTTATTTGTTTATAATAAATATTAAAATGTTTAAATATATATAAAAAAACTGCACTAACCTATCAGTCAGGGTGCTCAGAACACATTCCGGCACAGTGGGTAAAGTAGCCTGCTCATTTCTAACTTCCACTGGCAGATTTGCATCTGCGCTGCTTTCGCAGCTGAGGCCTGCTATCAATAAACAGAGTCTACATCCCTGATAGAATAACTAAAGTTCTTGCAAATTTTTGACAACGATAGATTAGTGCAGCAAAATTTTATTTAATTTTCAAAGAACTTTATGCAATTTGCTCCAGCTCCATAACCTTATTCAATTCCTCTTTCATCTTTATGATTAACTGGCTATATTCATTGCTTTTATCTAAATCTCGAGACCTTGTTTTTTCAAGATATAAATCCTCGGCTATATTCAATGCAACTAGTAGAAATTTTGATTCCATAGTTATTGCAGAACGACTTGCTCGTGTTATTTCTTCATATTTCTCTTTCACGATGCTTGTCGAATTCTCTATTAATTCTTTATTATAACCAACTAAATTATAACTTTTATCACCAATTTCGAAATTTATTACTTCTTGCATTATTATCGTTGTCAATTAATTATTATTAAAACGAAATTTTATGTATTTTTATTTTTTTTCTTTTAAGATTTAATTTGATTCTATAAATAGCTTCTTTAAATCCAGTACCTTATTTTTCAATCTGTTAATTTTGCTATCAAATTTTTCCTTCATTTGTCCGTATTCATTCTCTAAAATTCTAATTTGTTCATATCGCAGAGCTAACAAATTTTCCAATTCCTTAATTTTATCTAGCAATTGCTCTTGATATTTTTTTTGAGAATTTAATTGATTTGTTAATTCTTCAATTCTTTCTGATGTAAATATATCTTGATTATCGTTAATCTTTTGTGCTTCTCTTTCAAAATCAATTATTCTGCTTTCCATTTCCTTAATATGATGAGCATATTCCGCAATCGCTTGATTTTTGATTATTAGCTCTCCCGAAAGGTCTGCAATTTTTATTTGCTGTTCCTTAATTTTCTCATTAAATTGATTTAATTGTGTATGTAATTGCTCATTTTCCTCCATTTTAGAATCTAATTTTAATAAATTTTCTGCTTTTTCCTTATTTAAAATCTCTATTTCATCTTGTATCTCAGAGATTTCTTTAAATAATTCATTATTTTTATTTTGTGATTGCTCAAGCTGAGTCTTTAGCAATAATATTTCGCTTTCGTATTTTGACTTCTCAAAATCTATGTCTAAGCGATTTTGTTCGAGATTCTGAATTTTTCTTATTGTATTTTCTAATTGGTTTGTCTTGATTTCAAGCTCATTTTTTGTATTTTCAAGGTTCAGCTTAAGATTTTCATTTTGATTTTTAAATTCCTCGCACTTTGCTTTTAACTCATTTAATTCATTAAGTAATGCTGTAAATTTTTGAATTTCTAAATTAATCTGAAGTATTTCGTTATCTTTCAATGATAATTCCCTCTTAAGACCCATTATTTGCTCCTCCTTTTCATTCAATGCGATATTCTTCTCTGTCAAAGCTTGCTTAATGAATTCGATATCTGCTAAAGCTCGTTCTTTTTCATTAATCTGTTCTTTCAAAATTTGATTTTCTTCTTTTAAATTATATAACTCATTCATTGAATCAGTGAGCAAACGATTCTTTTCATTTAACAATGTTATTTGTGTCTGCAAATATTTAATATCATTCTCTAATTGTATATTATTTGTTGATATTTCGTTATTTGCTTCTTGGAGAGCTTTGATTTGCAAAGTTAATGACTCAATTGATTCCCGGAGCTCGGTATTTTCTTTTGATAATTCATTATTTTTTGCGATTTGATTGCGTAAATGCTCAAGAGCAATAGAAAATAACTCCTTTACCTCTGAAAATGGCGAGGACTCTTTACCTTTTTCACTAATTATGTCTTCATTTTCTTCCATTTTACTTTTGTATTAATTAAATATGTAAATTACTTAAAATTTTCTTAACTGACAATTAAATTTTTTCTCAATATTTGAAATAATTTTTTCTGTAATCTCATTGATTTCGTTATCCGTTAAAGTCCGCTCAGCGGAAGCAAAATACAGACTAAAAGCAATACTCTTTTTCCCCTCTCCAATTGATTTACCCCTATAAACATCAAACAAATTCAGTCGTTGTAGCAAATCCCCCCCCTGCATCCGAATTTCCTTTAAAACATCGCCCGCAGCAATATCTTCATCAAATACAAATGCTAAATCTCTCAATACGGGAGGATATTGCGAAATTGGCTCATAATGCGGCTGCTCTAATCCAAGATTATATAATTTATATGCGTATATATCTGCAATATAAGCAACTTGTTCAATATCATAAAGCTTTAATATATTCTCATTTGCTTCTCCAACTTCACCAATCTTTTCATCTTGTACATATATTTCTAAATAATTTCTTGTGAAAATAGAACTTTCTTTCGCCGAAACCCTAAATTCGTAATTCTTTACTTTTAAAAAGTCCAGTAATTCTTCCGCAATCCCTTTTGCATCATAAAAATCCACGGTCCTTTGTGGAATTCCCCATTGCTTAGTAGCAAAATTGCCATAAAGTCCAATGCATATATGCTCTTCTTCCATAATATTAGGTATAAATTTCCCTTTATTTATCCCTGTTGAAAATGCTTTTGCTACTTCAAAAAGTCTGAGCTCATTATTTCCAAATCTTATATTATTTGCAATTGCCTTTAGCATTGATGAAATCAGTGATGGACGCATTATCGAAAGCTCCTCGCCAAGTGGATTTGCAATTTCCACAAATTCGTCACTGAAAAATGCGGCTGATTTAGGGTCAATCATATTTTGCGTTAAAATTTCATTATACCCCCTTCCAATCAAAAAGTTTCTGACGCTTTTTCTCATTTCAGGAACTTTCAAATCCTTGGGAATTTCTCTATTAGAAAAATCAATTGCAGAAATATATTGTGGCTCAATATTGTCATATCCATATAGACGAGCAATTTCTTCAATAACATCAATTTCTAACTCAATATCATTTCGATAGGATGGTGGTTGGGTAGGAATATTATCAAGTTTGGTTGCATCATTAATAATTTGAAAATTTAATCTCTTAAGTATGTTGATCATTTTATCTTTGGAAATATTTGAGCCAATCATTTTATTTGCATTATTAATATTTAGATTAATCACAGGCTTTTCAATTTTTGTTGGATAAGCATCGATATAGCCTTTGACTACCTCGCCATCCGCATACTCTGCCATTAATTGTGCTGCTCGATTTGCAGCATAAACCAAATTGTCTATGTCCACACCACGCTCAAATCTATATGCAGCATCGCTTTGAATTCCAAGCTTCTTGGATGTCCTCCGAATTGACGATGGGTTGAAATATGCCGATTCTATTAATACATTTTTTGTGTCCGCTGTAATTTCTGAATTTTCACCCCCCATCACTCCCGCAATTCCAATCGGCTTTTCAATATCACAAATCATTAACATATTGCTATCAAGCGTTCGCTCTTTGCCATCTAACGTGATAAATTTCTCGTTTTCTCTTGCTGCTCGTACAATTATTGTATTATTTTTAATTTTATCAAAATCAAATGCATGCAATGGTTGATTGAGCTCCATCAACACGATATTTGTTGCATCCACTACATTATTGATTGAACGTAAGCCCACATCTTCCAATCTTTTCTTTATCCATTCAGGTGAGGGACCAATTTTAACATTACGAACAAGTCTCGCTATATATCGGGGATTTTTTTCAGGATCTTTTATTTCAACTTTTACAAATTGATTTATATCTTCATTATTTTCAATTAAATTAATTTCAGGGATAATGATTGGTAAATTATAATATGCCGCAATTTCCCGCGCAATTCCTAAATGGCTCAAACAGTCTCCACGATTTGGTGTAATGCTAATTTCAAATATTACATCATTTTCGCCTAAGTAATCAGCAAGCGAAGTCCCCTCTACCGCATCATTAGGAAGCACCCATATTCCCGAATGGTCATTATCAATACCGAGTTCATACCGCGAACAAATCATTCCATTTGATTCCACACCGCGAATTTTTCTGCGTTCTATAATCATCCCATTTTGGGGAACTACTGCACCAATAAGCCCAAGTACAACTTTCTGCCCATCTTGGACATTTGGTGCACCGCACACAACAGGATAAATTTTATCAATTACTCGCACATCGCAATAATGCAAATGGTCAGATCCCGCAACCGCTTCGCATTTGATAACTTTGCCAACTACAAAATTGTTATATTTCTCACCTGTTCGGATAATTTTTTCAACTTCTATACCTAAACTTGTTAATATCTCATCAATTTTTTCAGGTTCAGCATCAAATTCAACAAATTCTTTCAGCCATTTTAATGATATTCTCATAGATTTTTAGAAATTTTAAAATTTTATTAAAGAAAAACCTCAAAAATAAATAATTTTTATTAATTTTGATTATTATTAAAATAATTAATTATTATGAAATCGAATATTTGTAGATATTCTTGTATTGCATTGAGTAT
>JAGOIG010000084.1 GCA_017995735.1 Candidatus Kapaibacterium sp.
CCCTCAATTCCAATTGATAAACGAACAAGTCCATCAGTAATTTTTGCTTTTAAGCGAGATTCTTTATCCATACCCGCGTGTGTCATTGATGCAGGATGTTGTATTAGAGATTCAACTCCACCAAGGCTGACTGCTAATTGGAATAGCTTCACGTTATCCATTAATTTTGTTCCTGCTTCATATCCACCCTTTAATTCCATTGAAATCATCGAACCACTCCCTTTTTGCTGTCTTTTGGCTAGCTCATATTGTGGATGGCTTTTTAATCCTGGGAATTGAATATTATCAATTTTTGGATGATTTTCTAAAAATTCCGCAACCTTTTGTGCGTTTTCTTGCTGCCGCAATACACGAAGGCTTAATGTCATCAGCCCGCGATGAACTAGAAATGAATTAAATGGATCAATTACGCCACCAAAATGATTGCTCATCTTTCTCAATATTGCATAATGCTCGGGAGTTTTGACTACAATAATACCTGCAACAACATCAGCGTGGCCATTTAAATATTTGGTCATACTATGCACAATAAAGTCAGCGCCAAATTCAAATGGTTTCTGAAGTATTGGACTCATAAAAGTATTATCTACTGCAAAATATATCCCTTTTTCCTTTGCAATTTTCCCAACTGCTGCCAAATCAGTAATTGCCAAGGTTGGATTGCCTGGTGTTTCGATATAAATCATTCGAGTGTTTGGTTTTATTGCATTTTTGACTTGCTCAATATTGCTTGAATCTACAAATGTTGTTTCAATTCCAAACTCAGGCATAATTGATGAAAGCAATACAGATGTGGCGCCATAGACAGATTCGCTGCACACAATATGATCACCTGATTTTACCATTCCTGCAATCATAGTATGCACAGCCGCCATACCGCTTGCACAACCTATTGCTTTATATCCGCCTTCAAGTTCAGCAACTGCGTCCTCCATTGCTTCGACTGTGGGATTCCCTAACCGTGTATAAATAAATCCTTTTTCTTCACCTTTGAATAGTTTAGCACCCTGTTCTGCATTTTTAAATTTAAATGTGGATGTTTGATAAATTGGTGTGACAACTGAACCGAGCTCATCCTTTGAGCTACCCGCATGAACACATAATGTGCTAATTCCTAAATTTTGATGATTTTCCATAATTGTAATAATTTAAATATGCAAATTAATACATTGGAAAATTATAGTATTTTTTTAATTCAAATGCAATTGATTCATAATTGCGTAAAAAATAATAAATTCAGCAATATTTGGCAAAAGCATCCGTGCTTTTGTTGAACCTACGACTTAAATCGTAGGTTCTATGCCATTTATTTCATTCCTCCTGTGCTTTCAATTATAAAAAATATATTTAATTAGTTTATTTATTTTAAATTTGTATTTTAAAAAATCTTAATAAAATGAAAAAATTTATTGTATTATTTTTTATCTGTTTTTTCCCTGCTTTTGCGCAAAAAAGTGATCTTCAGAAGGCTTATGACGCCTATCAAAATGGATATTATAAAGAATCAAGTGAATTATATACCGCAATAATAAATTTCAATCCAAATTATATGCCTGCTTATTTTGCTCGTGGAGTATGTTATTTGAATTTGCAAGAGTTTGAAAAAGCGGAAATGGATTTCTCCAGAGTGCTTTCAAAAAATCCTGAGGATTTCAATGCATTGCTGGGACGGGGAATTGCATATCGAAATTTAAAAAAATATAATGAAGCTTTGCGGGACCTGACTCATTGTATCAAAATCAATTCTTCTTCTTATCAAGCATATTACGAGCGGGCAAATGTTTATTATCATCTTGAGCAAGATATAAACGCACTTGCTGATTATAACAAAGCAATTGAGCTAAAAAATGATTATGACATTGCTTATTATGGGCGAGCTTTGATTTATTATTTTCAAAAAGAGGATAAACCCGCCATTAAGGATTTCGAAACATTTTTAAGTATGCACAAAACAGAAGACACATTATATAAAGATGCAAATAGAATTCTTAAGTACTTGAAGGATTTGCAGTAATGCGAATTGCATATTTATCTACTTTTTTCCCATTTCGTGGTGGTATTGCACAATTCAATGCATCATTATATCGTGAATTTGAAAAATTAGCTGAAATCCAAGCATACACATTCATTCGCCAATATCCAGGGTTTTTATTTCCAGGTCAAAGTCAATTTGTGTCGGAAAACGATCCTGCTGACATAATTCCCGCAAATCGCATACTTGATACAATTAATCCTTTCAGTTGGGAAAAATGCGCAAGAGAAATTCAAAAGTTCAATCCCGATTTGCTAATAACAAAATTTTGGATGCCATATTTTGCACCATCGCTCGGAAGGGTTGCGAGAATTTTACATAAAAAGGGAACAAAATCAATTGCAATTTTGGATAATGTAATTCCTCACGAAAAAAGGATATTTGATATAACGCTCATTAAGTATTTTCTTAATTCCCAAGATGGTTTTATTGTGATGAGCCAAAAGGTTGCTGATGATTTGCTTCAGTTTATTCCAAATGCGAGGTATGAATATTTTCCTCACCCGATATATTCCCATTTTCAAGGACAAATTCCGCAAAATATTGCACGGGAGAAATTGCAAATTCCGCAAAATAAAAAAGTACTTTTATTTTTTGGCTTTATTCGTGATTATAAAGGGCTGGATATATTGTTGCATGCAATGAAATTGCTTCCTGAGGATTACCATCTTATTATAGCAGGCGAGGTTTATGGCAATTTCAATAAATATCAAGAAATTATCGATGAATTGAAATTACAAAATTCTATTACGTTGTTAAATCGTTACATAACAGATGATGAAGTACCCGCAATATTTTCTGCATCAGATGTGTGTGTGCTTCCTTATCGTTCTGCAACACAAAGTGGTATTATTAGCGTCGCCTATCAATATAATTTACCTGTAATTGCAACTGATGTTGGAGGGTTGCGAGAAACGCTTGAACAAGACAATACGGGCTTAATTGTAGAGAAAAATGACCCTGGCGAGTTAGCTGCAAAAATTCAATATTATTTTGAGAATAATTTAAAAGTCGAATTAAGTAACAATATTGATTTGTTTAAATCAAAATATACTTGGGAAAATTTAGCAAAAAAGATACTGGAATTATCTAATAAAATTTGAGAAAATCAATATTCACTACTTTTATTTGCTTTTTTTTGAGTAATTTAGAAAATTTTCTAAATTACATTTTTATAAAATATTACGATAATTAAAATAAAACTTAAAGGTGTCTTATGAAAGAATATGAAGCAAAGGATATCCGCAATATTGTGTTGATGGGACCTCAAAGCACGGGCAAAACTTCATTTTCTGAATCTATATTATATCAATCGGGGATTATTAATCGCAAAGGTACAATTGAGGATAGAAATACTATTTCTGATTATACAGAAATCGAGCAAGAGAAAGGGTTTTCGGTATTTTCTTCCTTAATGTATTGCGAGTGGAAAAACATTAAAATTAATTTTATTGATACTCCAGGACTTGATGATTTTGTTGGTGAATCACTTGCTGCAATGCATGTTGCAGATGCTTCTGTAATTTTTATAAATGGAGCAAATTCAGTTGAATTTCAAACAAATATTATTTTTGATAGAGCAAAAGAGCTCAAAAAACCGATTTCTTTTTTAGTAAATAATCTCGATATTGAAAATATCAATTTTGATAAAATTCAAAACGATTTAGTTGGGACTTTCGGTCCAAGGGCAGTAATTTTACAATATCCATTAAATTCCGGACCTGGATTTAATGAAATCGTTGATTTAATAAAAATGAAATTATTAAAATTTGCCGAAGATGGAACATATACCGAAGAAGACATACCTGCAAATTTCACCGATAAAGCAAATCAATTGCGAAGCCAATTAATTGATTCTGTCGCAGAAACTGATGAAGAGCTAATGCTACAATATTTCGATTCGGGAACTCTTGAAAATATTGAATTAGTTGAGGGATTGAAAAAAGCTTTTTTGAAATCTGAAATTTATCCTATTTATGTTGCTTCGGCAATGCTTAATATTGGTGTAAATTCATTTTTAGATGGTGTAGTGGATTATTTTCCCCGAGCAAGCGATATTACATACAAATCAGATTCGCAAGAAATTCAAGTCGATGCCGCATCGCCAACATCATTATATGTATTTAAATTATATTCTGACCCAAAGATAGGCGATTTAACTTATTTGAAAGTTATCACAGGCAAATTATCTTCGGGTATGGAATTGATAAATCACAAGCGCAGTTCGTCAGATAGATTCAGTCAAGTCTATGCTGTACAAGGCAAAAAACGTGAGGAAATTCCTGTGGCACAAGCGGGCGACATTTGCGCTACTGTGAAATTGCGGAACGCAAAAGTTGGCGATACATTCCACGAGAAGGGTTTTGAGGTTGCGTATCCAGATATTGTATATCCAAAGCAAAAAATTAGGATTGCTGTTGTACCAAAAACAAAAGGCGAAGAGGAAAAGGTAGGAACAAGCTTACATCAAATTGCATTGGAAGACCCATCTATTATAGTTGAACATTCGCCGGAATTAAAGCAAACAATTTTATATGTGCAAGGCGACCAACAATTGCAAATTATAAAGTGGAGGCTTTCCAATAGATTTAAGGTTGAGGCAGAATTTATCGAACCACGAGTCCCATATCGAGAGACAATCACAAAAGCAGCGCGTGAAAGCTACCGCCATAAGAAGCAAACAGGTGGTGCGGGACAATTTGCAGAAGTGCATATTATGATTGACCCTTGGTATGAAGGAGCATCAGACCCCCCAGAATTGACAATTCGCGGACGTGATTTGATGGACTTAAATTGGGGCGGGAAGCTTGAATATGTCAATTGCATCGTTGGTGGAGTGATTGACCAGCGCTTTATGCCTGCAATTTTGAAAGGAATAATGGAAAAAATGGAAGAGGGACCGCTAACGGGTTCATTTGTGCGTGATGTGAGGGTGTTTGTATATGATGGGAAAATGCACCCTGTGGATTCGAATGAAGCAGCATTTAAAACAGCTGGGCGTAATGCTTTCAAGCAAGCTTTTGTGCAAGCAGCACCGAAAATTCTTGAGCCAATTTATAATGTTGAAATTAGGGTGCCTGAGCAATATGTGGGCGATATTATGAGCGATTTACCATCACGTCGTGCAGTGATTTTGGGTATTGACGCAGAAGGGAAAATGCAAATTATCCGAGCAAAAATGCCACAAGCTGAACTTGATAAATATTACTCTGCTCTCAAATCAATGACGCAAGCAAAAGGAACATTTACCTACGAATTTGCAGAATATCAGGCTGTGCCACCTAACGTTCAACAAGAGCTAATTGATAAGTATTCAAAGCAAGCGCAAGAAGAAGAATAAATTTTTGTGTAAAATTATTAAAAGATTTTCCAAAGCCATCCAATCGGGGATGGCTTTTTTTGTAGAAAAACAGAAAAAAGACGAACATTATTTGGCAATCTTCTGTAATTTTGAAAAAAATAAAATATAGTAAGGTAAATAAAATGTTAAAATATGTTAAGTTTTTGCCAATTTTACTTTTTACATTATTTTTTGCACAAAACGCAAAAAGCCAGAATGACACAACATTTGACACACAAATTATTTTCAATGGCGAGATGAGGATACTTTCAGTGCACGTACCAAAATTAACAAATGGGGCGGAGAAATATAAATTATTTATATGGCTACACGGTTTAGGGGACAATAGCACAAATTTTTTAAATGTGATGGTTTCAAGTGGACAGCTTAGTTTTTTAGAAAATACTATTATCGCAGCACCCGATGGAGGAAATGACCAAGCAAGCGATTTTTACTCTCCCGAAGGGGATGAGGTATTCATCAAGATTTCAGAGGATTGGGTAAAATCTAATTACGAGGTGGATACAAATTATATTTATTTAGGTGGATTTTCACTTGGTGGACGCAGTGCATTGAAATATGGATTAGACAACCCAACTGAATTCCGTGGTTTATTGCTGAATACACCTGCTTTGCAAGGCTTAAAAGATGTAAGAGGATTATTAGGGATGCAATTTAAATATGAAAATGCAAATAAGATCCCAATTGCTATAACAAATGGTGGGGATGATATTGTATATATCAATATTGATGATTCTTTGTTCAAATATCTTGTAGAAAATAATTGCAAAGTAATAAAGAACACTATTAATGGAATGGGTCATCAGATTCCTGGTGCTACAATTTTAAAACCCTGTTTTGAATTCTTAGATAATCCAATGAAAAATGAACTAGATGCAGAAATGAATGCAATTATTTATCCAAACGAGTACTCTCGAATTTACTCTCAATCAATCACACCTATCATCAGAGTTAGAAATACAGGTGCAACACCAATAACTTCAATACACTTCACTTATATAATTAATGATGTATCAAAATCTTATTCCTTGCAAGTTGGATCAACACCTCTTGAATCATTCCATTATCTTGATATTGAATTGCCGCTAAATGAAGTTCCCGAAGGCATTTCAGAGATAGTAGTCCAAATAGATTCAATCAATTCTATTGCAGTAAACAATCAATTAAGTAGAAAATCATTAAGCAATCTATTTCTAGTGAATTTGAATTCAATACCGCTTCCTTATAAATTTGGATTTGAGGAAAATGATCAAACCTTTTCAAAATGGCAAACAGTTGGATCGGGTAATTTATTCACTTGGAGTTTAGACTCCAGTAAAACAGAGGGGGAATACTCTCTTACGATGTTTAATACACCCTATTTTTTTGATAATATGGGGATAGCTGAGAATATGTTCTCGCCAATGTTGGATCTTACAACTGTCAATCATCCAATATTAACATTTGATGTTGCTTTTAATTATTTACATTTCACTCCACCATATGCTTCACAGGAAATATCATTATCAGACACTCTCAGGGTTTATCTTGGATTACCCGATTTGCCTAATATTTATTTTAAAATATATGAAAAAGCAGGTGCAGATTTAGCAACTGCATCAGAACCTATCCTTAACCCTCAATCATTAAATGGTTGTATATTTACTCCAAAAGCAAATGAGTGGAGAAAAGAAACAATCGATTTAATAAATTATCGTGATTTGCAAAATGCAGTATTGCGATTTGAATATACTTCGGGTTTGGGTGGAACTATATATATAGATAATTTAATTTTTGATGATATAACTGATGTAAATGAGTCTGCACTTGTAGATAATTCAATGATAGAAATTTATCCAAATCCTGCAAAGAATTGGATTAACATAAATCTCCCGAATAATGCTAAATCAATTGAAATATACACACTTGAAGGAATAAAATTATTATCTCATGATATTACAAATTATGAGCATACGTTTAAGTTAAATTTAATGCAATATAATCCAGGAATTTATATAATAAAAATAAATACAGGAGAAAAAATTGTAAATGGAAGATTTGTTATAAGTAGATAAAATAAAAATACTTTTATTTCTTTTTAAATTTATAATTTTGCTTTAAGTATTATTGGGGAAATTCTCATAAATTATAAATAAAGGGAGGATTTATGGATAATCAACGGCAGACGAGAAGAAGTGTGTGGAGTTTTGTTTTTAAACTATTTTCTTTCGCTTTGATTCTTACGATAGCATCCTGCACAAGTTCTAATGAACCCACAGTATATACACCACCGCGTCAGCTTACAGCAGGCGAAGAGAAATTAGTATCAGTTGATAACTCATTCGGCTTCAAATTATTTAAAGAAGTAAACAATGAAGATGGCAATAAAAATGTTGTCATCTCTCCACTTAGCATTTCAATGGCATTAGGTATGACAGTGAATGGCGCTGCGGGCGAGACCCGCGATGCAATGCTCAAGACAATGGAATTATATGGACTTTCGATGGATGAAGTAAATCAATCTTATAGGACGCTGATTGATTTGCTGGCAAATTTGGACCCAAAAGTTAAATTTGATTTGGCAAATTCTATTTGGTATCGAGATAATTTCCCATTTGAGCAAACCTTTTTCGATTTATGCAAACAATATTTTGATGCAGAAGTGACAGGACTTAATTTTAATGAGTCCGAGAAATCAAAAGAAATAATCAATAATTGGGTTAATGAAAAAACCAA
>JAGOIG010000085.1 GCA_017995735.1 Candidatus Kapaibacterium sp.
CTTTTTGCTCATAAAATCCAGATTGAGATTCGTCTGCTTTGGGTAGAGTAGTAATTTTTTCTTCAGTCAAAACCATATTTTTTTGCATTAGGAAATTTTGCACTTCATCAGATTGAGGTTGTATCTCCAATCTGTCCCGTATTGCATTTATAGATTTATTAGAATTCAACGGTTTGCGAGAAATTTTTATTTTTGAATCAGCTTCTTCAATAGTTAATTCGTCAAGCGAGCTTTCGTCGAATATCTTTATTAATTTACGTAAGTAATTTAAATCCATATCATCAGATTTATAACAGATGAGGTGTCGGCCGGACTCGAACCGGCGTTCACGGTTTTGCAGACCGTTGCCTAACCACTTGGCTACGACACCAAAATATTTAAGAATACAAAATTAAATAAAAAAAAGGAAATTCCTATTCATATAATTCATCAATTTTCGATTGTATTTCTATTGTCTTTGCAAGAGCTGTCACTATTTTGCAATATGTCTTGATTTCCTCTAACGATAACGTCCGCCCCTTCCTATCTTTTAGCCATTTATCGCAAACCTGATAACCTCCAATATGATACTTCCATACATCTTCTTTTATACCATCAAAATATTGAAATTTATTGATATATACTTTACCACCCTCACCTAAATCCTCTCCCGTAGGGAGAGGACTTTCCTTGTTCCCCTCTCCCAATGGGAGAGGGGTTAGGGGTGAGGGCGCCTCCCACACAACCTTTTCAACCTTGCAATTCCCTTCAATTGGAAATTTTGATATTACATTTTCCAATTCGGTTGAGCTTAGCAAATGTATATTAGCAAGGCGCTCACCCAATTTTCCTAATGCAATAAATTGCTCATAATCTTTTGTAAATGGTATACGTGGAAAATCTATTTTCAAAAATTCTTTGTATTTTTCGCGGTATATATTGCTGTAAAGTACTGCATAGACATAGTAAAATATCGATTCAGGAGTTATATTTATGCCCTCACCTAAATCCTCTCCCAGAGGGAGAGGATTTTCCCTATTCCCCTCTCCCTTTGGGAGAGGGGTTAGGGGTGAGGGCGTAAATTGCTTTTTCAATTTCCTAAATAATTCAGGATTTATATTTGGAATTTTTTCTCCTGCATTTTGTTCTATATTTTCTAATGTAAAATTCTTTTTATCAATATTTGGATAGAGATATAGAGGGAAAAAGTAATTAATATCAAGTGAAGTGACAGCTGTCGCACCTGCTATAATTTGATTGCTAACAAAAGCAAAATTCCATAATTTTGGACTTCTTGAGTGCCTAATAGTTATTAACCCAATATTCTCAGAAAACATATGTTTCATAACCTGCTTTCTGGGCATACAATGAAAACCACGTGATTGACCTGTATAATAAGTATAGCGCTTATCAAATGGACGGTATAAAATTTGCGTTAAATGATTTTTATCTAATCCGCTATCTATCAAATCTTTTTGTGCAAGTTCAACTTTCCAGTCTCGTGCATCATTTCCCAATTTATACGTTTGTCGTGCTATTTCTTTATCTAATTTTGAAAAATTATGGATGCGTTGCCATATTTCATCTTTAGTCCATCCAATCGTCAATTCATCTCTTGCTGTAACAACACCAACGCTATTTTCAATAAATATATCTGTAACTTTCATAAATGATTGATATTCTTCATGATACTTTGTGTCTAACGGTTTAAAGAGATAGAACTCGCTTTGAGGTTCAATTTCTTTCCATTCCACATTGCTAATACTATGGCTTTTCAGCCAGTCGTATTTTTCATCTCTTAATCCAAATATTTCTTGATGATATACTTTTGCCATAATATTTAATTGGTTTAATTATACATTTATTATTTGCCTTGTTTTGTAGAGACGCCATAATGGCGTCTCTACGATTGAAAATTTATTTATTTCTTATATTTTATCATAAAACAAATAGCAACACCTTGCTGGATATCAAATACATTTTCATCATTTCCTCCTTCGGGGGTTTTCTCTCTCTTTTTACTATTGCCGTGCAAATCAAAGATATAAATTTCATCAAAGCTTTTCATTAAAGATTGACGCATTCCACGAAATGTTGGATTATCAATATAGCTGTGGTTTGTAATGAAGCCTAAAACACCGCGACCCGTTTCATCAATTTTCGATTGGGCAAAACGTATAAATTTAACATAATCATCTTGCAACCATTTGGGATTTCTTTCATTAATTGGAATACCATCAACTTCATAATATTTTTTTATTTCATGAGCAATCCATTCTCCATTATTTTCTGATTGTCCCGAATATGGAGGATTGCCAAGAATAACAAGAATTGGTGTTTCTTTTTTAATTATCATTGCATTATGACTTTCTTTTGAAAGAGATGATGTACCAGGCGCTTTAGAAATATTCCTTTCTGTCATATCAAGTGTATTTGTTAAATAATATTTAACACGCTCATCATCACTTAATTTATAGCCAAATTCCTCAAGCAGAAAAGACATTTTTATATGGCCAATAGCATATGGAGCCATCATTAATTCAAATGCATAGAAATTTTCTAATACTTGGTTTTTCAAAAATGACTTAATACCTCCTTTACCATATTTGCTTTCAAATTCCTCAACGGCAACTTCTACTGCTTTAGCAAGAAATCCAAGCGTGCCACCTGCGGGGTCAAGCAATGTCACAGTGGGGGAGGCAAACCCATCTGCAATATTGAATTTGTCTTTTAGTATTTCATTTATTGAACGTACTATAAAAGATACAACAGGTTCGGGAGTATAATAAACGCCACGTCTTTCACGGGTTGTAGGATCATAAGTCGATAGGAATGTTTCATAGAAATGTAGCACAGGATCGTTGCCCTTTCCTTCGTGATAATATTCCTCCAAAATATTTTTCGCATCTGCAATAGATAACACTTCCGAAATATCATCAATAATAACTTCGAGTTGCGGAGGCAATTCTTCAAGAGAAATAAATCGAAAAATATCCCGCAAAATTCCAATTGATTTCGGGATATATGAATACGCTGATACACGATTAAAATCCTGCTCTGCTCGTAGGCGTGCAGCAAATAAACCGTAAGTAATTGTCTGGGAATAAATATCTGCAAAATCTTTTTCTGTTAAATCAAAAATTAAAAATTCCTTGAAAATTTCATAAAATCCTCGAATTGATTCTGTGCCAAATCTTAGCTCTTCTGTAATAACATTATCCATCAGGAATCTTGTTCTTTTGGCAAGTTCTGTGGCAAGTGTTCTTGCGTTATATGCACGAGGTAGAGAAAAATCAAGAAATCGTTCAAGCAATTCAAATAGATTATCTTCATTTTCTATCGGGGGAACTGCTGATAGTTGTTTAATAATAAAAGGCCTTGCAATGGATGTTTTATCAATTTGCTCGCCATTTCGATATAAACGGAATTCAGTGAAATTAGTTAGAATAACGTTCGGGAAAGTAGATAAATATCTTAGAAGTTGTTCGCTATGCTCGATTTTATCAAGATCAACACCCAAATCTTTAGCTTCGATATATCCAATAATTTTCTGTCTTCCATCCCAGATACGAAAATCAGGATTGCCAGCCTCGGTTTTTTTAGGGAGAATTGTTATATCAATTTTTTTATTTCTCTTTGTTTGGGAATAGCTTCTCAAGAAATCTGCAAGATGTTCATAATAAGTTTCCTCTCTTGCGTCACCTTTTTTGTAAGTATTGAATAAATTTAGTAAATAATCATTTATCATAAATACAATTTACGAAAAAATGGAAAACAAAACAGAGAGCTTGAACCCTCTGTATAATGTGTTGGCGTAATATACAACCAATAACTTAAACAATTAAATCTTGCGTGTAAAGAATTTTAATACGCGGTTTCAGGTTTGATATACTGCGCTTTGCCATAACCAAGTATGGGATAAAAGATAAATGGCAAAAGGATTAATCCAACTGTAAATCCTGCATCTTTGCCAAAACATTTTGACAGCTCATTTGCCATAAGTATTGCAAATATTATATTAGCTACAGGTACAAAAAGCAATAATAATATCCACCACCAAGGTTTGCCTATTATCTCTAAATATACAATAATATTATAAATTGGTATAATTGAAGCCCAGCCTGGTTTGCCTGCCTTGAGATAGATTTTCCATAATGGTATTATTAACAATGCAATGGAGATGGCAAAAAGTAGGATAAACACAATAATCATCGTTGTTGAAATGCCTGTATCCGAATAAGAATAGTAATTAGAATACATAAACTAACCTCTATATTTAAAAAAATGCTAAATTACTTAAAGCAGATAAATAATCCAAATATTTATTTAAAATTTATGAAATATTAGAATGCTGATGAGAAAATAATATAAGTCAAATGAATTATTATATTTTTGTTTTTGCTTTTTTTAGGAGAATAAGGGAAGGGGCGTACTATATACGCCCCTAAATTATACTATAATTTGATTTTTATATTTCCAAATATCTCACGTCCAGGCCCTGGCTGATATGAATTTCCATCGGGGTCAGGTTCAGTAAATGCCATATAGGTTTTGTCAAACATATTACGTAGGAATATACTACATTCCCAATCTAAGTTCCATAATTTGAATTGATAGGAAACGCCGAAATGATACAAATTGAATCCATCTTGCCAATTCTGATAAATTGTTGGGTCAAGTTCGCCATTATAAGCCTTTGCATCTGTATAAATTGCCCATTTTGATTGATATTCTGTTTCTAACGTTAATTTCAGGTTTTTAATTACAGTATAATCAAGCTCGGCAAAAAGTTGATGTTGTGGAGAATTTGGTAACCATTGGTCTTTTGCGGGTGGTGTTGTCAAAACATAAGCAGTATCAGCATATATTGGGTCGATTGTGGCTGAGGTATATTTGTAATTTGCATAAGTATAAGCCACTTGAAATTTGAGATTATCAAGAATATCATATGCTATTGCTGCTTCAATACCGATACGTCGGCTATTTCCCGCGTTTCCATAAAATACTTCTTGATTGCCACGGCCTGATTGCTTGAAACGGAAGAAATCATTTTCGGTATTCATCAAAAATCCCGTGAGTTCGTAATAGAATTTATCACCAATGAATCCACGGCCACCAATATCAATACTATTTGAAGTTGCAGGCACAAGGTGAGTATTGAACCCTGAATATCCTACAGGATTGCTTGCCAATTCCTCAGTTGAAGGTGGTATAAATCCTTGACTCCAATTTGCAAATAAGGTAAATGCATCGATAAAGTTATAACTTGCACCAATCCTTACTGATGTTTTTGAAAAATCTTTTATAGTCACAGCTGTATCTCCTCCCAACATTTTATCGGTTAATTTATTTGTAATGTCATCATATCGCACACTACCCATAAATGTTAGTTTATTAAATTGCATCTTATACATAAAGAAAGCGCCGAGATTATCTTGCGTAATAACTTGATTTGCAAGCAAGTTATTGAGTTCTATATTTGTTTCATCTGTGCTTTCTTTTCTATTTGGGTCTGAACCACTTTGAAGTTTATACATTCCAATATTCTGATATTTATAATCTGCACCAATGCTAAAATCGTTTTTAATAGCACCTGTCAACAGATGGAAATTATATTGCAAGCTAGCTCCCGGATTTGATATAGTTCTATATTCAGCAGCTTTATTACTTGTTTCTTTATAATTCCAATTCCTTAAATACCCTGTTGCCTCGACATCGTGCATATCGTTGAATCTATATAAGCCGTGCATACCAACTGTTGTTCTATTTGTTTTTTGATACTCATTGAATGGTCTTGCATCAGGATTTGCTTGGCTAAGATTATCAAATTGTGTTAAATTCAAGCCTTCAGGATTTTGATGAAAATAATCAATATGTGATATAATTTGCGTTAAATATAACTTATCAGATGGATAAAAATTGACTTTTTCATAAAAATTATTTGCCCAGAATGCTTGATGATCGCGATAGCCATCGCCTGCTGAATGCGAATAAGTCAGTCGATAATCCATAATATCCTTCGAGCCATCCACTTGAACAAGCGATTTCCAGAAACCATTTGAACCAATGCTTTGACTTATTTCGCCCCCAAATGGTTTAGAGCCACCATTTTGTGTGTAGATGTTCAACACACCACCACTACTGCTTCCTCCATATAAGCCCGCACTTGGACCTCGCAGAACTTCAATTTTGCTAACAGTTGCCCAATCCACATCATACAAATCAGGCGCAAATCCCGATGGATCATTTACAGGAATTCCATCAATAAATACCCCTATGCCACGTAATCCGCGTTCGGTGAGTATCCCTTGTCCGCGAATTGATAAATGAACACGCTCCCCACCATGCTGATTATCAATGCGTACGCCTGGTATTAATCGCAATGCTTCATCTACCGCTATTGTTTTTGGCATAATTGACAACATTTCGGGAGTGACCATTGAAACCGATGCAGGTATATTTTTCAATGCCACTGGCATCCTGCTTGCTGTTACAATCACATTATTAAGTCTGAAAATTTTTGTAGTATCGGGCATCTCAGTTTGCCCAAAAATTATATTGCTATATAATAGCACTATTGCTAAACATATAATATTTTTTTTCATTTTACTTATTATTTATAGTTGTTAAAAATTGGTTCTTTCTATTTTTATCCTCAAACACAGAACCATATACAATTTGAGATATAATTAATTTTTTTTTTATTATATAAATATATGTCATTTAATAATTAAATAACACAAACAATGTTTATGGGAGTCAAATTTACGCCTGTATTTTGTTTTTATTAAAAGCGCAAATTTATACTTGTAATATTTTTACTTGATATTAAAATTATATAAATTTAGGAGGTGGCGATGGGATTACTAAATAATTCTCAATAATTTTAAAAATATAATTATAAATAATATAATTATAAGGATTAGGATATAATAAATCAGAGATTCCATCAAAAAATAAAAGAATAGTTTTAATATTCTTGATTATATTATTTGTTTTGCTGCTGTTTGCTTTATTATATTGATTGATTAAATCTTTTTCTTTTTTATCGCATATACAATAATAATATTTTTTGCTATCAATAACTTTTGATTTAACCACATCATACATTTCATTTCTATACCTGAATTCCTTTCCTGGAAAAATCCAATGTATAAATTCATCTTCAGCAGAAATCATCTCAAGTTCATTATCATTTGCACTGACTTTTATTTCTTGTTTAACTTCATATTTAATATTAAGTTGTAACATTTTGAAGGTAAACTGAACTCCAAATATATCGCAAATGAAAACTACAATTAATATTTTTGAGATAATTTTTTTCATTTCAGCATTTTTCAATAACGAGTAGGACTTTAAAATCTTGTTAAATTAAATTTTTTTTGTGGTAATATGCCCTTGTAGATAGCTAGAGCCCCCTTTGGCAAATCTATATTCATTTCAACGAAGGGCTTTAGTTCAGCACAATAAAAAAGATACAGCGGTATATATTCAAGTGAAATCACCCCTAATATTATGCTCCTACTATATTTTTCAATAATTTTCCATTCTTATCTTTTAGGGATAATATCGGATTATCGATTTTCCAATCTATCTGCAATTGTGGATCGTTGTATAATAATGTTTCTTCACCCGCAGGATTATAATATTTGTCAACAAGATACACAACAATCGTCTCATTGCTTAATGATGCATAACCATTAGCAAATCCAACGGGAACCCATAATATATAATTATTCTCATCGTTAAGTTCAATCTCAATATGCTCGCTAAAATATTTTGAATTTGGGCGTATATCTACTTCTATAAATTTTGCAGAACCTTTCACAACGCGAATTAATTTATTTTGTGGTGGATTTGTTTGATAATGAAGACCACGAATTACATTTTTTTTGGATAAAGATTGATTTTCTTGAATAAAATTCACATTAATGCCATATTTTTTTAGTTCATCTTCGCGAAATACTTCCATAAAATATCCGCGTTCATCTCTAAATATCTCTGACTTAAAAAGCTTTATGCTATCAAAATATTCATCAATTAAAATTAATCCCATAAACGTCTTAATTTTGTTATTATAAAATATGCAATT
>JAGOIG010000086.1 GCA_017995735.1 Candidatus Kapaibacterium sp.
TGAATATAGTGTGAAATAATAAATTATATTTCTTTCAAATTGCCTTTTTGTAGAATCGCTTAAAGTCTGCTCAAATTTAGTATTATCTGTGTACATATAGTGAAATGCTAGATTTACAGGATACTTTGGGCGTATTATATATCTAGTATATTGTTTTGAAGTATCTGCTGATTGGTTTTCACCTCTCATATTTGTCTGACTGTATAGCACGCTCATATTTGCAATAGCAAGTATTAACAATAGAACAAAATTCTTAATTTTCATTTTTTTTACTTTGAGATAATTTAAACATACACCAGGAAGCAATTGTCATACCGTTCCAAATTTTATTTGATACTATCATCTTATTTATATCATTTGACGAAACAAATAATATTTCAATTTTTTCTGATTCATCATTTTTTATAGAGCTTTTCTCGAGGTCTTTTGCAACAAAAACTGAACAAATTTCATTTGTAATACCCACGCAAGGATTGAATTTGCCAATTAATTTTATATTATGTGCTTTATAGCCTGTTTCTTCTTTTAATTCAGATCTTGCTGCAGATATAGGGGATTTGGTTTTGTGAATTCCTCCTCCTGGAAATTCAATGCTACTTTTTTGATTTAAATATCGGAACTGTTTAATCATTATAAATATATTATCTTCTAAAATTGGGATAATATGAACTGAACCCAAAGAATCAGCGTAATAATAATCACTTATCTTTTCGGTTGGAAGTACATATTTATTATGGCAGTAATTCCAATAATCATTTATTGAAATAATTTCAGAAGAAATTGTTTCAAAAGGCTTAGCCATTAATAATTTCTAATTGATTAAACATAAACGAGATTTCAATTTGAGCATTTTCATCAGAATCGGAGCCGTGAATTGCATTGATTGCTTTTGATTCGCCGTATAATTTTCTAATTGTGCCATTGGCAGCTTCTGCTGGATCAGTCGCTCCAAGAATTTCACGAAAAGATTGCACAGCATTTTCCTTTTCTATGACCATTGCAATTACAGGACCTCGGGTAATATATTCAACAAGCTCTCGATAAAATTGACGATTATGATGTACATAATAAAAAAGCTCCGCTTGTCTTGTAGTCATTTGAATTTGTTTAAGAGCAAGAATTTTGAAGCCATTTTGTAATATAAAATCGATAATTTTCCCTGTATAATTTTTTTCAATAGCATCAGGTTTAATCATTCCAAATGTTAAATTATTCATAAGTTCCTTTTATTTATTTTGCTTAATTGCAACACTTTTAGATTTAATTTTCTTATTTGTTTTACTTTTTACAGATTTAGTAGATTTTTTAAGCTTTTGATTTGATAATTCAGAAATTTTATATTCTTTTACAGCTCTTTGAACTGTTAATCCGATTTCCGCAGGATTTTCAACCACATATATACCAGCATTGCGAAAAGCATCAATTTTATCTTTAGCTGTCCCTTTTCCCCCAGAAATAATAGCCCCTGCATGGCCCATTCGTCTTCCCGGTGGGGCAGTAACCCCTGCAATAAATCCAATCACAGGCTTTTTCACATAATTTTTAATATAGTCAGCTGCAATTTCTTCTGCATTGCCACCAATTTCTCCAATCATCATAATTGCTTGAGTTTGAGGATCTTCATTGAATAATTTGATAATGTCAAGAAATTGGCTGCCAATTATTGGATCCCCACCAATACCAACTCCTGTAGATTGCCCCAATTTTAAATCAGAAATTTGCTTGACTGCTTCATATGTTAATGTCCCACTGCGTGAGACAACGCCAATATGCCCTTTCTTATGAATAAAGCCTGGCATAATGCCTACTTTTGCTTCCCCTGGTGTTATAGCTCCCGGACAATTAGGACCAATCATTCGTGATTTTGATGATTTTAAAGCTTCATAGACTTTGACCATATCGCTTGTGGGTATCCCTTCTGTAATAGTAATAATAAGTTCAATTTCTGATTCAATTGCTTCCATAATTGCGTCAGCAGCAAAAGATGGAGGAACAAATATTATACTTGTGTTAGCATTTGTTTCCTTTACAGCGTCTTTCACATTATTAAAAATTGGTACAGGATGAATAAATTTGTATTCCTCGCTTCCTTCATAGTTAAGACCTCCTTTTAAGGGTGTCACCCCCGCAACTATATTTGTACCATATTCAAGCATTTGTGAAGTATGGAAAGTGCCTTCCGACCCAGTTATACCTTGAACAATTACTTTTGTATTTTTATTTACAAGAATACTCATTGATATATCCAAATTTTTTATTAAAATACAAATTTATGAAACTAAATTGAATTTTTAGTTATAGAAAATAATTTTATTTGGATTTATACCTGTTTCAATTGATTTAATTGGTAATTCAAGGTTATTGAAATTGTATATGAGTACTTCTCCATTGACTTGGAAATTTTTTGCATTGCCAATCCATATATAATTTCTCGCTTTATCAAAAGCCAGTGAATACCAAATATTTTGCGGTATATTATTTTTAATTATTTGTTTCATAGTATTGTCATTAAGATTGATTTTAGCAATACCGCTGCAAAAAGTAGTTGAATCATTTGAAAAATCTTTTACAATAGTAAATAGCGAGTTATGTGACTCATCAAATAATACATTTGTAAAATTGCCTCGCCACTGCTTTAATTTGGTATTTGTTTGTAAATCATATTCCAATATCCCACCAAGCGAATCAGGTTCTGATGGGAAATTGTAATATGTAATAAAATATCTATTATTTGAACTATCGGGTATAATTTCTACGGGATTTGGACCTACATAAATTTTCTTTTCAACATTCTTTGAATTTAGATTTATTATCCATAATGTGCCTGCTTCGGGATTAGCTTTATTTAAATCGCCCCACCCTGAATTTACAACATATATTTTATTTCTATAAACAAATAAACCTTCAGGCTGGGGACCTACCTTAATACTATTTGTGATTTTTGATTGATTGAGGTTAACTTCATTAATCGAATTATCATAAGCATCTGAAAAATATATAATTGAATCATTTGCAATAGCTAAACGACGTGGATAACGGTCACCTTCGAAGCTTATATATTTTAATATTCTTCCTGTGTTCGCATTAATTAAATATAATACTTTTGAAGAAGATACTAATACAAATAAACTATCTCCCTTTATTAATTCATCATTAGCAATGTCGCCTAATTGATAACCTGGATTATTATTTCCAATAAAATCATTATCGCTCTTGTTTGTTGAAATATCATATCTGGTCAAAGTTGCATTATTATAATTATACAATCCTTCACATAGAATGAATGCGGATGGTTTTGTATAATTGGAATTATTAGGCTGGTTTGGTTGTTGGGTTTCAGTGCAAGAAACAAGTAAAAGAAAAGAGAAGAAAAAAATAATTCTTTTCGAGTCCATTTTATTATTATTTTTATTAAACATATTTTATATCTTTTTTTGTATTGAATACTTAGTTATAATTATTAACATTATTTAGCGAATATTGTAATTTATTGATATAACATAACTTCGTTTTGGCATCGGATAATTATTTATAATTTCATAAGTTTGATTTGTTATATTCTTAATAATTAAGGAAATAGTTAAATTATTTGATAATAATTTTATTATATAAGACAAATTAATATCTATATTATAATAAGAATTCATAAGGGAATTTAATGAGTTATCCATTAAATAATATCTAAAAGAGTTATAATAAATATCTGTCCCAATTGAAAATACGTTATATTTATAATTCATCATAAAACTTACAATTTCCTTCGGTAAATATGGAAGCAAGTTATTATAGGAAGGGGAATTATCTGTCTTATCAATTGATTTTTGGTGTGTAAATGCAAACATTAAAAATAGAGAATTATGAAATAATGATGATTGTATACTTACAGATGCACCGTAATTATGTACATTCCCAATATTTTGCGCTGCCCACGAAATGGTTGATTTTGGAACTGAAAGTATTTGATTTTTTGTAGAGATATAATAGCAATTTAGATTAATATTAAATAATTTGATTGGCAAGAAATCAACTGATAGGGAATAAGAATTTGATTTTTCAGGTTTTAGATTCGTAGTTCCATAATTAAGATAATACATTTCATTAAAATTTGGAATCCGATAATTATTTGAATACATAAGTTTTATATCAGTATTATCAAAAATATTTTTTCCATAAATACCTGCTGTATAAGATAATACGTTTTTAATATCACTCCAATAATCGTATTTTGCTGATAATAAAGCTGATAATGTAAATTCCTCCATTCTTAATAAATCACAAGAAAGGTTATTTCCAATTCCTAAGTTCAATCGCTCTACATAATTGCCAACATCAAGTGAAAGTTTGTTCCCTGAAAGATTAGAATATTGAAAAATAATATTTAATGAATTAGAAATTCTATTATTATTAATTGAAAAATCATCAATTATCCTGACATCGCGAGAAATAAAATACGAATTTGCAAAATTATCATTTGGCAAAAACCCTTTATCATTATAATCTGATGAATTATAAGATAATAGTAATTTGATTTCATTATTTATATTTGAGTCAATTTTCATATAACAATTTGATAAATTCAATAATTTAAATTCATTTAATCTTGCTAAGGAATTTTCAATTTTTCCTGTAATGACAGCACCCGGTACGCCTCTTTCTGAATTAGTTATAAATAATTTATTAGTAAATAAATATTTTTTTATAGGAATCACAAAGCATGCAGCTCCATTTAAAATTGAAATATCTGCATTTTGTCGCATTACTGATATAATTTTTCCAAATTCATTATAATCGAAAGGATAATTATCTTTGCTTTTTATATAATTAAAATTTATAAAATAGGGAATTTTAAAAAGTGTTGAATTCGCGGATGTAGAAATAGTTGAATATCCAAACGAACCAATTGATGCTGAAATATTAAAGCTTTTGCTTTTTTGGATTCTTGAGTGCAGGTCAATAGCACCACCAATTGAATTTGTTCCGAATAATGAACTTGAACTATTTGTGACAACATCAATATTATCAAAAAATGTCAAAGGAAGCAAGCTAAAATCAACAATAGAATTTTGTGATGAAGAAATTGGTATCCCATCAATTAAAACTGCTGTTTGACAAGAAGCAGCACCACGTAGTGAAATTGTTTTAATTCCGCCGATACCACCATAATCTTTTATATATGTGTTAGGAATATATTTAATTATATCAGTCATATTTGAATTTTTCAGTCTATCAATCTCTGAAATTTCAATATGATGAATATCCGAATAGCTCATTATTTTGGATTTTTCAAAACGAGGTGCGTCTATTTCAATTGTTCTTGTTTGATATACTAATGTATCGTCTTGAGTGTAAAGTATTGAAATATTAGTAACTATCAGAAAACACAGTATATAATTAAATCGTTTTAACAATTAATTAGCTCCGTAGACAATTATGAAATATTTATAGTAATCAATATTAATCAAATATAATTAATTAAAATTTTAAAAATTACATTGAATTAATATAATGAGAAGCGGAAAATGTTCTATGGGTACATAACTGAGCTCCTCATTATATTTGTTCTCGCAAATAACAATGAGAATATTATTGATAGGTCTTCTGGCTTGGTATCAACAAGAATTATCACCTTCCCAGTCAATGCCAGTGGTTAATTGATAATTCTTTCCACCTTACAGCTGCGGAACAGCACAGGATTTACACCTGTTTCCAAAATCATTAAAATGATTTATTTACCAATAATAATATTTCAAAATTATGATAAAATATTTAAATAATAACAATTCATAATATTTTTTGTTTAATTTTGTAAGAAAAATAAGTTTATAAATGTCTAATCCTTTAATACTTGTTGTTGATGATAATAAAATTACTACTAAACTTATGCACAGATATTTATCTGCACATAATTTTGAAGTAATTGAAGCATTCGATGGAATAGAATGCTTAGAGAAAATAAAGGAAACACCTCCAAATGTAGTGGTTTTGGATGTAATGATGCCACGTATGGATGGCTATGAAACCGTAAAGCAGATGCGTGATGACGAAGTTATGAAAAATATTCCTGTCGTTATCGTGACAGCTTTAAATGATGTTCAAACTCAAATAAAAGCAATTGAAATGGGTGCAGACGATTTTCTTAGCAAACCTGTCGAAGAGAAATTATTAATCGCAAAAGCTAAATTACTAAGTGAATTAAGTCTCTTGCGAACCCGTGTAATTGAACTTACGTCAATTCTTAATAAATTAAAAGAGAATCCCAATTTAATATCAAATGTTGAGAACATTATTCAAAAAGATGAATTCTATGATTAATGAAATCTAAAACTATCTTTATTTGTTCCAATTGTGGAACAAGGTCTGCTCGATGGCAAGGACGATGTCCGACTTGTGGAGCGTGGAATTCTTTTGTTGAAGAAGAAATCGAGCAGCATCCATTAAAAAGAACTACGCCTCAAGGACAGGAGCCGATTTTAATATCTCAAATTCAATCAGATTCTACTTTACGAATATTAACAGGAATAGAGGAGTTTGATCGTGTTCTTGGTGGGGGAATGGTTCCAGGATCTGTTGTGCTTCTTGGAGGAGACCCTGGAATTGGGAAATCTACACTATTGCTTCAAGTATCAGGCAAGTTTAACCCCCGCAATTGCTTATATATTACAGGTGAAGAATCATTGAATCAAATTTCCCTTAGAAGTAAACGTATATTCCATAAAAATGAGGATTTACAAATATTATCAGAAACTAATCTTGAAAATATATTTGAAAAAATTACTTCACTTGATAACCTACATTTTGTAGTAATCGATTCTATTCAATCAATTTCTTCCGATAAAATTGATGCAATTGCGGGAAGTCTCTTGCAAATACGCGAGTGCACAAATCAAATAACAAATTATGCTAAAAAAAATGATATTACATTCTTTTTAATTGGCCATATTACAAAAGAGGGTGTAATTGCAGGTCCAAAAGTACTAGAACATATCGTAGATACTGTTTTACAATTCGAGGGAGAAAAAAATTATAATTATCGAATATTGAGGACATTGAAAAATCGTTTTGGTTCTACAAATGAAATTGGTATATTTGAAATGACAGAAAATGGAATGATTGAAGTTAAAAACCCCTCTGAAATATTTCTAAGCAATCCAACAGATGAATCAGGTGTTGCAATATCATGCGCTATAGAAGGAAGTCGTGCAATTCTCTTGGAGGTTCAGGCTCTTGTCACACCTTCAAATTTTGCATATCCTCAACGAATTACAAATGGATTTGAAATACGCCGATTACAATTGATACTTGCTGTATTGGAAAAAAGGTTGGGATTAAATTTCAGCAGTAGAGATGTTTTTATTAATATTGCAGGAGGTGTTATGATATCCGACCCGGCTTTAGATTTAGCAGTTGCCTGCGCCTTAATAAGCTCTTTTAAAGACCAAAAATTGCCTCAACAAACTGTAATAATAGGAGAAATTGGCTTAACTGGTGAAGTCAGGGGAGTTAGCAATATAAGTCAGAGACTCTCGGAGATTCAAAAGCTCAAATTCCCTGCTGTATTTCTTCCCGAAATATCACTTCAGAAACTACATAATAAATTTGAGCTTGAATTAACTCCTGTTTCAAATGTTTTGCAAACTTTCAATAAAATTTTCTAATACTAATTAAAATATTTATTTATTTAATTATAATAATATAATTGGAAAATTTGATTATTTATTAAATCAATTAGTTATTAAAGTTAATCTAATTGCAATTAATTATACTTCTTTGATTTTTTTAATTTCTTCAGTTAATTTAGGTAGTACTTCAAGAGCATCACCAACAATGCCATAATCCGCTACTTTAAAAATTGGAGCTTCTTTGTCTTTATTAATAGCGAATATAACTTTCGAACTTGACATTCCTGCAAGGTGTTGAATTGCTCCCGAAATCCCGCAAGCAACATATAAAGATGGGGAAACAGTTTTACCCGTTTGACCGACTTGCTCGGAATGAGGTCTCCATCCTGCATCAACAGCAGCGCGTGAGG
>JAGOIG010000087.1 GCA_017995735.1 Candidatus Kapaibacterium sp.
GGATATTCTACAATTCTACCGATTTCTTTCCCATCTTTTAATACAATCAATGTGGGAACGCGTTCAATTTTATATTCAAGATATTTGCCTGATGGCTCAAATTTCATTCTATCAACGCCAAGCAATTCATATTTGCTTTCGTTCAAATTTGCTTCTTTAAATAATTCTATTATTTTTGGTAATTCAGAACGGGAATCTGGACACCAGGAACCTGCAAATATTAAAAATGAAATATTGTTTTTTGCAATTAAATCATCTAATTCATTTATTTTGTGAGCATCAATATGATAATTAGTATCTAATTGCCAATTCATTTCCCTTTGCCAATTTTCGAACGAGAAGCGTCCGACTAACATCAGGCTATCTTGTTTAGGTTTTTCTTCGTTCACATTATCTCGATGATTTTGAGACTGTGCAATAATACTTCCTACCATTATGCAGAACAATGTGCTAAAAACTATTTCCATTTGAATTCCTTTTTTAAGTTATTTTAAAACGAAATTTAATAATAAAAATTGTATTTTTAAAAAATTTGTTGTTCACAACGGATTTGAACCTACGACTTAAGTCGTAGGTTCATTTTGACTGATATTCTCAGCATTTTTCTTATACAAATGCAAATTTCTCCACATCAAACAATCCTTGATCCCCTAATTTCAATTTTGGGATAACCAGCAATGACATAAAGGAAAGCGTCATAAATGGTGATGTAAGATGCGTCCCTAATAATTTTGCACTTTGATTTAGCTCCTCATATTTGCGTGCAGCATACCAGCCGTCATCATTGCTCATCAATCCTGCAATTGGCAGTGGCAAGACATTCGCTGACGTACCATCATACACAGCCATCCCGCCTTCTGTATCGATTATAGCATTAATTGCTTCTGCGATTGAAAAGTTATCAATGCCAACTGCTATCAAATTGTGCGAATCGTGTGCGACGCTCGTAGCAATTGCTCCACGCTTTAAACCAAAATTATTAATTAGCCAAACAGCAGGTTTTGCATCCTTATACCTATTCACAACCGCAATTTTCAATATATCATTGGATAAATCACATTTTACATCATCTTCAATTATCACGGGCTTATAATCAAATCGTTCTGTAATGAGTGAGCCATCAATTGCTTTGATAACAGGAATAGTCGTATTTTTAATTGATAATTTGAAATCATTAGGATTTTTATAATTTGTTTGAAAATTATTGATACTACTGCTATTTTTGAATGATAATAATGATTTGCCATTGTCAGCAACAAGCTCGCCATCAATATAAGTTTGCAAGATATTGAAATCATTGAAATTATCAATTACTATAAAATCCGCTGGATCGCCAACTTGCAATAACCCAACATCCAACCCATAATGTTTAATCGGATTGAGTGTTGCAATTTTAAGTACTTTTATTGGGTCAGTGCCCATTGCAATTGCACGTTTGACAAGCAAATTAATATGACCCTTTGCTAAATCATCGGGATGCAAATCATCACTGCAAAGCATACATTTATCAGGCGATTCATTCAGCAACGGAGCGAGTGTCTCGAAATTTTTAGCAGCGCTGCCTTCACGGATAAGTATGTTCATACCATATCGAATTTTTTCGCGCGCTTCCTCCAAATCAAAGCATTCGTGGTCAGTTGAAATTCCTGCTTGAGCATATTTTCGGGCATCTTCACCTCGCAATCCAGGTGCGTGTCCATCAATTGGCTTATTGAATTTTTTTGCAATATCAATTTTTGCAAGCACATCAGGGCTATCATAAATAACGCCTGGGAAATTCATCATCTCGCTCAGATATTTCAAATCATATTCGGTAAAGAGTTCTTCAATATCTGCGGCTGTTAATCTCGCTCCCGAAGTTTCAAAATCAGTAGCGGGCACACACGATGGAGCGCCAAAATAAAATTTGAAGGGTGTTTGCTTTGCATTTTCAATCATATATCGGACACCATCTTTACCGAGCACATTTGCAATTTCGTGTGGGTCAGAAACCGTTGCCACCGTTCCGTGGACAGAAGCCAGACGCGCAAATTCAGATGGAGGCAGCATTGAACTTTCTATATGAATATGAGCATCAATAAGCCCAGGGAGGATATAAGTATCATAGTGTTCTTGCTGTGGCTCAATTGATACAATTTTTTTATCTGCAATTGAAATTTTTGCAGGATAAATTTTAGAATTTAATAAATCAACAAGATTACCAAAAACCGAGAATTGTTCCATAGTATGTATTTATTTAATTAACATAATATTCAAAGGAATAGAGACGTGAGGAACTATTTTACTATTAAATTCTTTGCATATTCTAAATCCTTTTTTAAATTTTGAAGGTCCCCCATAGAAACTTCATATCTTTTTGTTACGCCATTTAGATAGAATATACTTAAGAATAAATAATTATCCTTAGGATAATCAGCATATAATATTTCTAAAATTGGTACTTTTTCACCAATAGTTGAATCCCTTTTATCAATAATTTTATTACCAAAACAATTATAATACTTAAAGAATGCTTCCTTTTTGTTTTTCTTATTATCCTTTAAATTTTGAATTTCTTCAATAAAGCTATTGATATTATCAATTTCATTAGGTGAAATCTCTATAAAATTATAAATGAGAACATAATCAATTTTGAAATCAAAGTTGTAATAGCCCATCGATGCACTCCAATCAGAAAGTAATATATAAACTCTTTGTCTAGAGGTATCTAAGTCTTCCGCCATTATTATAGGAAATAATTGAAATTTTTGGTTTAAAACAGTCAATCTTGAAGTCGAAATAATACTGAAACTTTGAATCTCTTTATCCCTATAATAAAAAGGATTAGTTAAAATTATTGGTGAACATGAACTAATAGTAAACAACAACAATACAAGTAAATACTTTTTCATAATATTTCTAAAAATTTAAAAAATATCTAATTTTTTTCTTTTTATTTAAAGAAAATATAAACTACTCTAAAAATTTGCTATATAAATTTTATTGAAACTCGTCTATTTGCTTGTCGTTGCAAATCATCCTGTTCATTTGGATAAATAGGTTCTTTTTCGCCCATACCAATCACTTTTGTTATTTGATTCTTATTAACGCCTTTCTTTATTAGTAAAGAATATAGTGCTTTTGCTCTACGTAAAGAAAGTGCATTATTCAATTGGTCGCTTCCACGTGTATCTGTATGCCCAATAATTTCAATTTTCTTATCTGGGTTATTTTTAAGATTATCAACAACATCATTAATTATTTCAAGATAATCTGATCTAATTTGGTCTTTGTTAGTTTCGAAGTATACAATATCAATAACTCTCTCTTCGTGTATTTGCTCAGGTTTTGAATAATACTTTTTTGTGGCAGTAAGTAATTTATCTATATATGGAAATTCAAATTCGACTTTTGCAATACGATTTGAAATAGTTGATTGCTCTGTGGAATAAGTTAAAACATAATATATTTTCATTATTCGATATATTTCAGAGAAAATATCATCAAGCTCATTTAAGCTATTTGGAAAATAAGCTTTGCCTCCCGATTGTTCAGCTATGGCAGTTAAAAGAGGTTCTAAAAAACCACCGAATTGCCTATTGAAGCCAATCACAAATACTTTCGCTCCTATTTTTCTTGAATAGTTTACAACATCATAAGCAGTATTGAAAATCGAGCTATTATCCCCTCCATCTGTAAATAGTATAGCAACCTTTTCCTTTGATGAATTATCTAGTTCATTTAAACCAAATTTTGATGCATCATAAAAAGCAGTATTACCGTTTAATTGATCAAAAGGAATCATTTTATTAACATCAGAAGGTACATTGGTTCTTTCGACACTAAGAAATATTCTATGATCAAATTGAATTATTTCATAATCATCTTTTGATGGTCTGATATAATTAACAGCTTTCATTACTGCTTGATCTACGAATTGAAAATCATTTGACATAGATCCACTATAATCTAATACGAAGGTCGAAGAAAATGGTGGGGCAATATCTTCTCTTACTTCCTCAACTGTAAAATTTTTTATAGTTGTTTCCTTCCCTTCAATAATCTCGGCAATTCTTTTCCACTTATGAACTAAATTCATATTGTATGGAGGTGCAAGATTTGCAATATGATTCCCATATTTGTCCTTTACTGTACAGTATAATTTTACTTCATTTGGAAATTTCTGGATATCAACAAGATTGATAAATAGTTGTGGATTGTCCTCATCTTTTATATTTTCCGCATTGATAACTCCACTGACATATGGTGTAATAATTGTGCTACGCTCTTCAACTATGGGCGTTGTTTTCTGTTGTTCAACTTTCTTAGGTATAACTTCAACGCTTTCTTCAAGTGTGACAGTTTCTTTTCCATTTTTTGCTGTTAAAACAAATTTTGTCGTCTTATCAATATTAACATCTTTTGTACCAACATTTGGTAAATTTTCACCAACACCCGTTATTGATACAAATTTTGCATCTGAAACATTCCATTGAACAGTTACAGTGCCTGATTCTTCAATCACCTTCGGATTTACTGAAAAATTATCTACTTTGGGTTTTACACTTGCACAGCCAGCAAGTAAGATAATCATTAAAAAAAAGAAAATTTTTTTAAACATAATACCCTCATTTTATAATTAATAATAAAATTATCTATTTAAAAGGAGAATTTAAATCATATCAAAATTACAAAAATATTATAAGAAAATTTATAATTTCTTATAATTTTTATTTTCTCTAAATAATTCAAAGGAAAGCCACCAATCTAATTCATTTATTTGGGAAACAGTTAATTCATTATTTTGAAGTGAATTAGATAATGCGATTAGTTTTGTATAATTATATAATTCACATTGCTTGACGCTTGAAGAATTAATTTTGTCTAAAATATAAGGGGATAGCAATTGTATTAACTTCTTTGGATTATTATCATTATATAGATTTACTTTTAATTTCCTCGATAATATTTTCCAAACTCTTGATAGTGTAGTATTGAACCAAAAGGGATATGTTATTTCACTTTTAGCTAATGGATAATGTTTTAATTTATGATAATTTTTGTCAATCAAATACTTAAATAATTTACCGTTCTTTTTATGTGAAATATTTAAATTAAAAATATTTTCTAATAATATTGGTTGAACAAAAGGCATAAAACCATAAATAATTGTATCTAAACGTGCCTGTTCGTAGGAATAATAATTAGCCAATCTTGTTTTAATTGCAAATAAATCTACCCAATTCTCAGCACCAATAACTTCTATTGCGGGCATTTCCGAAAACATCTCTTGCAATTGTTCGAGCGATCCATTGTACATTAAATCATTAATATCTTGATTAAAAATATTTGCCCTATGATATTGCATAAATGGTAATATTTCACAAGCGTCCTTTCTCAGTAAGGATTTATAGCCCGTTAGCAATAATCTATTAAAGAAATCACGTCGCCATATCTCCCCAAAACCACCATCAATAACAATTTCGTCTCTCCCCGACAATTGATTATAGTTTCTGAGTTGTAAAATTGCTGATGCCTCGCTATTAATTATAGTTGCAGAAACATATTCTTTAATTTCCGCAATGCATCCTTCAATGTCTGGAAGTGGCAAATCAATTTGTTCGTGGCGAATATTAAGGTCAGAAATAATTTTCTTAACAACCACCGAATCAGCACTTCCATTATCTCCAAAAGTATGACTATACCAATTAGAATGACTGTTTTTTAACAAAAAAGATAGAAGTAATCTTGAATCCATTCCACCTGATAAACTTAATGAAATCATCCGATTATTTGATAATGGGAATGTTACAAGTTTTTCTAATAAATTTGAGAAAGTATTCGGTGTAAAATCCTGTGTTTGAAAATTAGGAGTCCAGTAATTTTTTTGATTGGATAAAGAATTTGTTAACCTATTAATTAATATGCTATTACCCGATGACACCCTTTCAATTTCATCAAAAACGCTTTTTCTTGAAATTTGATTAAATAATATCCATCTGCTTCCAAACTCCTTGAAATTTATTTTTGCCCCAGATATTTTAACTAACCAATCTAATCTTGTTGAAAATATTATATTTTGTCGAGAATTTTGAAAATAATAAATATCTCTTAATCCAAGTTTATCGGTTGAAATTCTTATCTCATTTTTATCCCATTTAATTATTACGAAATGACCATTCAGTCTTTCCAATGCATTGTCGCTTGTGTGCTTATGCCAGTCCTCGTCTTTTATCAAATGAAATTCCTCATCCGTATGGCTGATACCAACACCTACTGAAAGGATACTTGATCGATTTTCCAAATTATTTATATAATGGCAAGTAGGTTTGATACCACCTGCAAGAATGAATAAATTCTGTTCCTCAATCTGATAAAGTGGTTTTTGAGCTGAATTTTTTAAAGCTTCTTGCAAATCTTTATCAATAAATCCCGATGCTCCAATTATCCAGCTCATAGCATTATTTAATCTAGTTTATTCGGAAAAATCCACTTCATCCTTTTCTGTTGTCAGCATTTGTATGAATTAAACAACATCAATCCTTCTTTAATGATGTATTAAGTTCATCTAAAAATTATATAAATAAAATATAAAGAAAATAAAGCACTGCAATATACCTTTATAAAATATCTTCTCGGTCGCCAAAGTATTTCATAAATTGAATACGCTCGAGAAATGCGGGGTCAGATACATTTGAGTAATTTGCTTTGCCACGAAATTCATCAATAGAATTGAAATTCTTTTCTTCCATCCACTGGGAAAGCCCCGATATTACTTTTTGCAAATGCGTCGGTCCATATTTGTAGATTGCAGACACAATTTGGCAAGTCTTTGCACCTGCTAATATTAATTTAATTACTTCATCAGTGTTATGAATGCCCGTCGATGCTGATAAGTCAACATTCACACGCCCCGACATCAGCGCAATCCACCTCAATGGCAGAACATATTCCCAATCTGAGCTAAATATCTTTGCGGGAACAAGCCGCATCGTATCTAAATCAATATCAGGATTATATGTTCGATTGAAAAGCACTAATCCCTTGATACCTGTTTTCGAAAATTGAGTAATTATATTCGCAAGTCCCGAAAAATAATGACCAATCTTCAATGCTACGGGAATTTTTACATATTTTAGTATTTGGTTTATAATTTCAAAATATTCAGCTTCAATCTCGGCACTGGTCTTGTTTGGATCTGATGGAAGAATAAAAGCATTGATTTCAAGGGCATCAGCGCCGGCTTCCTCAAATTTTGCTGCATAGCTAATCCATTCCGAATGAGATACTGCATTTGCACTTGCAATAATTGGGATATCAGTTTCCTGTTTTGCTTGATAAATCAGTCGGGAATACTTCTCGAGATTTTGCTCTTTTATTTTATAATCAAAATAATCATAATATTCGTAAAATTCGTGGCCTGTGGATTCTAATGCTATGTTCTTTTCGTATTCATACGCAATCTCTTCTTCAAAAATAGATTTCAGCACAACTGCACCTGCACCCGCATCAGCGAGTCGCTTGATTTGCACAGGAGTGCTAGTCAGTCCCGAGCTTCCGACAATAATTGGATTGCGTAATTTTAATCCTAAATAATCTGTTTCGAGGTTTGTCATTTTATCACCAATTTTAAAAAAATACAAATGCAAATTACAAATTTTTTGATGAAAATATTACGTAATTCTTAATAGAGACACAATATTTTGTGTCTCTACATCTAGGGTGTATTCAATCCGCACAACAAAGCAACAGAGGGCTTAAGCCCTCTGCGAGACATCCCCCTCCTTTTTTAAGGGAATAGAGGTTATAGCATCTTTTTTAAGGGAGAATATGTGGTGAATGAACCTTGTCATTCCGAGCATAGCGAGGAATCTATCCTATTAGAGTATGGATTCTTCACTGCGTTCAGAATGACAAGGTAGCACAATCAAGGATGATTGCGCCACTTACAGAAACAGGGTACGCGTTTCTTCATAAGGTGGCATAAGCGTCCCCGCTTGTGCAATTCTGTACCAGGATGGTGCAGGAA
>JAGOIG010000088.1 GCA_017995735.1 Candidatus Kapaibacterium sp.
GCTTTATGGCTAAACCAATCTATACTGCGACATTTGTATCAGATTTAGAGAAATTTTTAAATAATTGAAAAATAATATGAAAATTAAAAAAAACGACGATTTAATAAGCACACAATCTAATACTAAAAAAAGGAAGCCTGTTTATAGTTTTTCAAGAACATACCCAGCTTATTTAATTCTTATTATTTTGCTTGTGTTGAGCTATTTTATCTATGATACGACAAAGCAAAATGTTGCAGAGGAAAATCGAAATCAATTTGAAAAGGCAACCAAATCTGTAGAAATACGATTACAAAATTTGTTGCAAAATGATTTAGAAATATTGCAATCAATGAGAGGGCTCTATGATATGCTTCCGACTGTTGTAAGGGATTATTTTGAAATTTATGCGACAGTTCCTGTTAATTCCCATAGTTCAATTAAATCCATTGCATATATACCTTATGTGGAATCTGCACAAAAAAAAGATTTTATTTTCAATACATATTCGATAGGCTATTACTTTTATAAAATACATCCCGAAGGAGAAAGAGCATATTATTATCCAGTGCAAATGATAGTACCTTTCGATAATTATAAGAATTATTTACTTGGTTATGATATAGCGACAAATTTAATTCTTAAAGAGGCATACGAACAATCCAGGGAAGAAAATCGAATGATTTCTACTCCTGTTTTTAATTTCGAATTAAGGAATAACGAGAAGACAATTTTTGTATTTTCACCCATCTATGCAAAGAATTCTGATATTAGCACAAATGAAGGAAAAATTAAGAATTTTGTTGCTTGCCTTGGTCTAGAAATAAACAGTAATAATTTCTTTAAAGAAGCGTTAGCTGGAACAGAATTTGGGGAACAGACCAAAGTCCCAACAGATTCTAATATTATTTTTAAGTTCTATGATTATAACAGAGATCATCAAAAAGTAGTAATATATGAATCACAGAACTCAAATTTATTAACAAAAGATTATAAGCCTCTACTGACAAGCAAAATACCATTTGATATAGCAAATCGAGAAATATCTCTTGAATTTTATACATCTCCTTCGTTTCAGAGTTCAATGCAGACAAACCTTCCGATTGTAGTTTTAATAGTATCCTTATTGCTATCGTTTGCACTATTTGGGTTTATACTTTCGATAATAACAAGTCGTGCAAGGGCAATAGATTTAGCAGAACGAATGACAAGGTCCCAGCGTAGGATTATGGAAACAACACGTGATATTATTGCATCGATGGATTTTCAAGGAAATTGGAAAACTATAAATAATGCCTGTTCCTATATTTTTGGCTACGGTGAAGATGAATTTTTAAAACTCAATTTCTTTGATTTAATTGTAAATGAAAAAGATCGAGAAAATTTGAGAAACCTTATTAAAGATGTAAAGATTGATGAAGAACCTATTAAAATTGAATTGCAAATGAAAAAATTTGATAACACTCCAATTTGGATGAGATGGAGCCTTGTAGCTTCATTAAATGATAGGCTTATTTATGCAATTGGAAGCGATATGACACTTGAAAAACAAAAGGAGGAAGATACACGCTTACGCTCTCAACAAATCAGATTAGCTTCATTTTTTATTGAAGAATCAGCCCAAGCAAAGACGATATATACAATTAAAACAAATCACCAATTACGTAACTCGCTTACTAGTGTATTAGGTTATTTGCAATTACTTGACCAAAATCTTTATGACGATGAAAAAGAAATGAATTCATATATAAAACAAGCACTTGAAAGTAGTGAGGAAATTTATACATATCTTACGGATATTATGGAAACAACTGAGACAAATACTAATCCAAATGTTATGTCACTTGAATATTCCACAGTCAATATTGGCAAATTGCTAAACGAAATTTCGACAGAATTATCAAGAGGAATAAATAGTAGCGCAGCGATAGTAATCAAGTACTCTAATGAAGCAAATTCAATAAATATAACTACTAATTTGAACTATTTAAAAGAATCATTAGAAGATATTTTTACTGCTTTAAGTGAAAATTTAAATAATAATGAAATTTCTGTTAATTTTGAATTAAATAATCAAGAAAATTCATTACAATTGCAACTTGTTTCAAAACCTAATCCATTAGCAAGCGAAATGATAAAATTATATAAAAATAATCAAGAGAATTTAATTGAAGCTATCAAATACGATAAAGATGATGTTTTGTTCAGATTAGCAGCATCTGCTTCAAGGATTCATACATTAAATGGACAAATAATTTATGATTTGTTAGAACCAAATAATGAAAATATTGCAATAATTACACTTGGAATTGAGAATATTTTGTAATTTGGCTTGATAATTGATTTATATTTTGAAAATATTCAAAATAGGATTTTATGAAAAAAATTCTAATAGTTGATGATGCACCGTTTATATTGGAATCCACTAAGGCATTGCTGCAGTTTGAAGGCTATGAGGTGATTACAGCAAAAGATGGACAAGAAGGCTTGGATTTAATTGTAAAAGAAAAACCCGACTTAATATTATGTGATATAGCAATGCCAAATATAGACGGATATACTGTTCTAAAAACAATAAAGAGCAATCCATCTCTTGCTCGTATTCCATTTATTTTTTTGACTGCATTTACAGAAAGGCAAAATATTAGAACAGGTATGCAACTCGGTGCAGACGATTTTTTGGTAAAGCCATATTCTCGAGACGAGCTTATCTCCTCAATTGAAGCTCAAATGCAGAAATCTTCAATTCAATCACAGGTTATAGAAGAAAAATTGCAGGAAGTCAATCGATCTGTAACTGAAGTATTGCCCCATGAATTCCGGACAGTTTTAAATCAAATTATGGGGTCAGCAAAATTTATGCAAAGCAACGCTAATCGAATAACTCCCGAAGAAATTATAGATTTAGTAAATGATATAATTGATTCGACAAATCGGCTTCTTGTTATAACAGAAAATTATTTAATTTATTCCCGAATTCAATATATATCAGAAAATGAAAGCGAACGAGAAAAATTAACATCGTTTATTACACCTGAACCAATGGCAATTCTTTATGATACCGCAGGTTTTATTGCGTCTAGATACCAAAGAATATCAGATTTAGTGATAAATGCGGATATTTATGATATTTCAATTGCAATGGCATCTGAAAGCTTTCATAAGATTATTTCGGAGCTAATTGATAATGCATTTAAGTTCTCCGAACAGGGATCAATTGTTGAAATTTCTGCTGAAATTACTGATGGCAAATTAATTATACATATTAAAGATAATGGAAGAGGAATTCCAAAAGAAAAATTGGATAGCATTGGTGCTCTTATTCAATTTGAAAGAAATATTTTTGAACAGCAAGGCGTTGGCTTAGGTTTAATTGTTGCTAAGAGATTAACTGAACTGCATAAAGGAGAATTTACAATAGAAAGCCAAGAAGGGATTGGTACAACTATAACATTGTCTTTTCCCTATAAATATCTATAAAAAGGTAGGAAATTTAGTATTTTATAATCCAATATAATTACAACTTATGTGTCTTATTTTTTTTATTTAAAAATAAATAATATTTAAATGCAAAAGAAACATTTCTTAAATATAGGGCTTGTTGCCCTGGGTTTAATTTTGGGATTGCTAATCGAACCTGTAATTTCAAGCGATAATATTTATGACCAAATAAAAAAATTACAGGAAGTATTAAGTACAGTGGTAAAGAATTACGTTGATCCTGTTGATACTCAAAAAATATCTGAAGCAGCAATAAAAGGTATGTTAAATGAACTAGATCCACACTCTGTATATATAACTGCAGAAGAAATGAAACAAGTTGATGAGGATTTTCAAGGGAGTTTTGAAGGTATAGGTGTGCAATTTGATATAATAAATGATACTATTGTTGTTATTTCAGCAATTGCAGGAGGTCCAAGCGAGAATGTTGGAATTCAAGCAGGGGATAAGATTGTAAAGATAGATAATGTAAATGCTATTGGAATTAGTAATGATGATGTTAGGAAAAAACTTCGTGGAGCAAAAGGAACAAAAGTATCAGTAGATATAAAAAGGGGAACTAATCCGGAGTTGCTTCATTTTGAAATAATTCGAGATAAAATTCCATTATATACTGTTGATGCATCATTTATGATTGATAGCACAGATATTGGAGTAATTGTAGTTAATAGATTTGCTGCAACAACACATGATGAACTCATGGAAGCAACACAGAAACTTTACCAAAAAGGGATGAAGAAATTAATATTAGATTTACGTGGTAATCCCGGTGGGTATTTAAATCAAGCTGTGGCGATGGCGGATGAATTTTTGGCAGGGGGTGATACGATAGTTTATACGAAAGGCAGACGTCCTGAATTTGATGAATTATATGTATCCACTGCAGGCGGGATTCTTGAAAATATTCCACTAATTGTTATGATAAATGAGGGGTCGGCATCAGCAAGCGAAATAGTCTCAGGGTCGATACAAGATTTGGATAGGGGATTAATTGTAGGGGAAACATCTTTTGGCAAAGGATTAGTGCAACGTCAATATCCATTAAGCGATGGGTCAGCATTTAGATTAACTATTGCAAGATATTATACACCATCTGGCAGGTCAATCCAGAGACCATATAAAGATAAATCTGAATATAGAGCACTTGTTGGTAGAATTGAACTAAAAGAAGGCTCAAATATTGGAACTGCACTTGAAATGGTTAAAAAAGAAATCTCTGAAGAAAATGCTAGAAAAATTAAGGAAGGGAAAAAGAATGAAATTATTAATATCGATTCTATTCCAATTTATTATACAAGATCAGGTAGAGTTGTACTCGGTGGTGGCGGAATAATACCTGATTATATTGTGAGACCTGATACTCTTACAAATCTTACAGTAGATTTGAGACGCAACCGTATATTTTATGAATTCTTTGACCAATATTTGAATAATGGAAAAGAAATAAAAGAAAAATACGGGGATAATTTTACTAATTATCTGCACACTTGGAATCCAACACCAAAAATGATGAATGATTTTAAGAAATTTGCAGAAGATAAAAAGATCAAGTGGAACGATAGCCTTTATGCTATTGATAAGGATTTTATTGCAACTGAACTAAAAGCTACGATTGCTCAAAGCTTATGGAACCGAGAATCTTCATATATGATATATTATAAGGAAGACAAGCAAATAAATACTGCAAAGAATTTATTTAATGAAGCAATAAAAATTGCACAAAAGAAAAGTAAATAATTTCTTAATTTTACATTTTCCTAAAATTAAAATGGAACAATTCAATGAATGTGCAAAAATATTCAGAAATAGAAGAAATTAACAAAGTACGTAATCAATTAATTTATAAGGAACTGCTTTCGCAAGATGTTAGTCTAATTGAAAGCGATGCTCTCGATAGCGATTTTATTTTAAATATGGGACCACAACATCCCGCCACTCATGGGGTGCTACGACTTGCTCTCAGAATTGATGGAGAGACTGTTATAAATGTTGTACCTGAGTTAGGTTATTTGCACCGGGGATATGAAAAACTTGCTGAAAATGTGACTTACCATGAATTCATCCCCCATACGGATAGATTAGATTACATCTCACCGATGGCTAACAATGTTGCAATAACTTTAGCTTTTGATAATGCAATTGGAATAGAAGCACCACCACGAGCGCAATGGATTAGAGTACTTGTATCTGAGCTAACTCGTATTTCATCACATTTAATGGCAATGGGCTCTACTTGCCTTGATATAGGGGCTATGACAGTATTTCTATGGACATTTGTCGAGAGAGAAAAACTGTATGATATTTTCCAAGAAATTTGTGGGGCACGTTTTACAACAAGTTATGCTCGCTTTGGGGGAGTTGCAAATGACATATCAGATGAGACTTTGCAAATGATAAAAAAATGGGCTATTGAATTTCCTGATAATTTAAAAAAGAGTGAAAAACTAATACATAGAAATCGAATTTTTATAGATAGATTAGCGGGTATTGGAATTCTTGAACCAGAAAAAGCAATTCAATTAGGTGCAACTGGCCCTGTCTTACGTGGTTCGGGAATACCCCGAGATTTGAGACGAGATGAACCTTATATGGTTTATGACCAGCTCGATTTTAATGTTATTACCGAAGATGGATGCGACAGCTGGGGCAGATATATGGTACGTATTAAAGAAATGTATGAAAGCCAAAAGATAATATTGCAAATACTTGATAAAATGCCCAAAGGTGAAATTATCGCAAATGAACCAAAAGCAACATTACCAAGAAAGAAGGAAATATACACACGGATGGAGGAATTAATACACGATTTTATGCTAATTAATTATGGTGCAGTACCTCCAATTGGTGAAACATATACAGCAGTAGAAGCAGCTAAGGGTGAATTAGGATTTTTAGTTGTATCCGATGGAACAGGAAGTCCTTGGAAATTAAAAATGCATTCGCCATCGACTTGCAATTTGCAAACTTTGCCATATATGGTGAAAGGGTCGATGATTGCCGATACTGTTGTAATTATTGGTTCAATTGATCCGATTATGGGAGAAGCAGACAAATAAACGACGTTGTAGATGTAGTGACAGGTCGGCGTAGAGACAGGTCGATGTAGAGACAGATCTAAGACCTGTCTCTACATAGGAATTACGGGAATCCTTGTGGATCCAAGGGGAATCGAACCCCTGACCTCTTGAATGCCATTCAAGCGCTCTCCCAGCTGAGCTATGGACCCTTTGCAATTGTGTTCTTTACAAAATTAAGCAAAAAAATTTAAAAAATAAATAAAAGTAAAAATATGAAGTTAAAAATTTTATTTTTTGGCCTCTCAATAGCAACTATATTGATGAATGGTGAAATTGGATACTCACAATGTGAATCTGATGAAACTAAAAATATGTGCATTTCAAAAAGCACCGAAGTTGCTGTACTTACACCTGCAAATCAAAATCACGAAGAGGAAGTAAATCCACAAATTCCTGAGCTAAGTGAATATCACGAAGTAATTTATCAAATTTGGCATAATGGCTGGCCGAATAAGGATTATGAATTGCTAAAATCATTATATCCTGATGCAAGAGAGGGCTATACTAAACTACAAAAGGTAAAAATGAGAGGTATTCTCCAGGATAAACAAAAGCAATGGGAAGATAGTGTAAATCAGCTAGGAAAATATCTTGATGATTATAATAATGCAATTCAAAAAAATGATAATAAAGCCCTGCTTGATGCAGCCGAGAAATTGCATTCTCAATATGAATCTCTTGTGCGAATAATTAATCCTGTTTTAAAAGAAATAGAGGATTTTCATAAATCTTTGTATATGCTTTACCATTACGATTATCCAAATTATGATTTAGATAAAATTCAAAAAGATTTGGCTGAACTTTCAAAGAAAATGGATGAATTGAACAAAGCAGAATTACCCCAAAAATTACAGTCAATACAAAAAGATTTTGAAGAAAGTCGCGCTGAACTTGATAAAGCAATGAAAAATTTGGAAGAGACAATGAAAGAATATAGCAATAATAAGGATAAGATTTCCAAATCTATCGAGGAAATGCACGAAGCATATCAGAATTTAGAAGGAATATTTGAAAATAAATAATGCTTTATTTCCAAAAGTTTATAAAAAAACCGTGGGAAATAATTAATCCTACGGTTTTTTTGTGGATCCAAGGGGAATCGAACCCCTGACCTCTTGAGTGCGATTCAAGCGCTCTCCCACCTGAGCTACGGACCCGCAAATTTTAATAAATACAAAATTACATAATATTTTTATATAGTCTTATGGCATTGCACTCTCCTATAAAAATTTTTGATAAATTTTTTTCAATTTTTAAATTTCTTTTTCGTTAAAAATAAAAATATTTAAAAAATGGTTAATATAGAAACATTCGAAAATCCACATCCTTATAGAGATTATGAGATTATTCATATAAATAATGAATTTACATCGCTTTGCCCGAAAACAGGCTTGCCCGATTTCGGGAAAATCACTCTCAGATATATTCCCGACAAATTATGT
>JAGOIG010000089.1 GCA_017995735.1 Candidatus Kapaibacterium sp.
TATACAACAGAAATACCTAGAAATAGGAGGTTTTGGCAACAATATAATAAGGGATTAACAAATTCGGATATATATAAGTTATTAGCAACAGAAACGCATCTTTTTGCAGGTACTACGGGAGGATTATTCAGGCTTAAATTAAGCGATGTAGGTATATTAGATGTAAATGATTATGCAATTGACCGAAAGAACTACTTTTATTCATATCCGCCGTATCCATTGCCTGCGGGCGAAGTGGTGCAAGCGAAGATATTTTGGGATTTAGCTCTGGATATAAACACAGCGGATATCAAAGTATATGATGTATATGGCAAAGAGATAAGCGATGGCAAGGATATTTCAATAGTTCACGAAAGCGGATGGAGTGGCACCCTTGTCTGGAATTGCAAAGGTGTAACGCCCGGCGTATATCTAATCACAGTGAACTATGGCACCGAGCGCAAAGTGATTAAGGTAGTAAAAGGATAAAATAGGGGGGACAGGTTCCCCCTCTTATTCCTTTATTGAAATTTCTACTCGACGGTTTTGTTGGCGATTTTCTTCTGTTGTATTTGGTGCAAGAGGTTTTTTTGCTCCATAACCTACGGTTTGGATTTTGGATTTGTTGATACCTTTGGATATTAAATAATTAGCAACGGATTGCGACCGCTTTTGAGATAAATTCATATTATACGTTTCGTCGCCAATGTCGTCAGTGTGCCCTTCAATAATAATTTTAGTAAAATTAATTGTTTTTAAATAATCCAGCAAGCGATTTAACTCGGGATAACTCTCTTTCCGTAATGTATAATCATCAAAATCGAAAAATATATTATTTATTGTGATTTTTTGCTGCTCTTTAAGAATTGCTTGTGAAGAAATGAGTTTGATATTTCGGTAAATTACTGAATCCTCTGTGTTCTTTTTCAAATCGATATTTCCCGATGTGGGATAATAATTCTCCTTTTGCACGTAATATCCATAATTATGTCCGAGGGGTAGCGCAATGATATATTCGCCCGTCTGCGGGTTGGAATGCAACTCGCCAAGCGATTTACCTGAAGATAGATCTTCCCATTTTATAGAAGCCGATAGGGGATTACCATTTTGATCTTGTATTTTACCTTTGATAATTACAACCCTCTGAGGTTTATATGCCTTGGGAATTGAAACAGAATATAAATCCCATCCACCGAAGCTATCATCGCGATTTTTCGAAGCAAAAAATGCACTATCTCCCGTTACACCAAATTTATAACCCCAATCATCATCAACGGAATTGATATAACGTCCAAGATTTTCGGGTTCGCTCCACTCTGTCCAAGAAGTATCAGATAATCTTATAGATTTAAACACATCAAGCCGTCCCAATCCAGGATGCCCATCAGAACTGAAATAAAGCGTTTTGCCATCTGCCGACAAAAAAGGTGAGCGTTCAGCAAATGGCGTGTTAATTGTACTTCCTATATTAATTGGGTCAGACCATCCTGAATCAGTTTTTGTGCAAACATAAATATCCATATTTCCATTGAATCCACCATGAAAACCGCGACCATTTTCAACAAAATTTCCAATTCCACCCGGTCTATCGGATGTGAAAATCAATGCTTTGCCATCGCTTGTTAAAAATGCTGCCTCATCATGATTCACTGAATTTATAGGCATTGGAAAATGATAGAGATTGCCCCAACCCTGCTGAGTGCGTGTTGCGGAATATATATCGAATTTTCCAAACGACCCCGAAAATGTCCCTGATAAATACAGTATATTTCCATCAAATGAAACATTATCAATGGTCTCTGCATTATTTGAATTAATTTTATCGCCTAAATTTATAGGTTTGCTCCAGGCTGTATCTTTATATTCACAGTACCATACATCTTGATCCCCTTTGCCACCCGGCCTATGTGCAGAAGAAAAATATAAATAATGTCCATCAGGTGTTGGATTAGGGTCCCATTCATCCCATCGGGAATTAACATTAGGTCCAAGATTATGAATTGCAACTGAATCCTCGGGGCGATTAAGAAGATTTATAACTTTTTCAAATTTCCATTGTAATTTATTATAAATTGGTTTATATTTTTCAAAAATTGTAATTGCGGAATCGAAAGCTCGTTTCTTAATATATTTTTCGGCAAGCCGTTGCACAGCAATAAAGCCATCTTCACTATTTGCTAATCTATGGGCAAGTTCTTCATATAATTGATAATTGCGATCATTTGGCGATTGTATTAATGAAAGTGCAATAAGATTAGTTTTCTCATTTTGGATTTCATCTGATTTATTTGGGAAAAGAGATTCATAAACATAAAATACTTCAAGTGCAGTGATATAATTTCCTGTAAAATAATGCTGTTGAGCAATATGAATCACAACATTATAAGCACTATCGCTGGGGGCATAACGGCGAATATATTCATCCCATATTTTGAAATTTTCAGGATTTAGTGGCTTTCGCAAATCGATTGATTTTTGAGAGTATAAATTCATTCCAAAAAGAAATATAATTATAAAAATAACACAGAATTTTTGATTATTTTGAAACATTACCTTATTTTTAAAAAATTATAATTAATTTAGAAATTTTTAAATATATAATTTTTGTTAATTTGTAAATTAATGATATTTAATATAAAGAATAGAAATTTAATTTCCATATTTATTGCTTTCTTGTGTATTTTTGGATGTTCTTCACCTAAACATACATTAAAAGACGAAGAATGCCCTAAAGCTGTGATATTGTGCCAGCCCACAAGATGGACAGGTATCGAGCATGATACTTCTGAAATGCTCACAAAGTTGCAAGGATGGCATTATAAAATTGAACCTGTTGGGTTATGCAATACTGAGGAAAATCAATGGGCAATTTCGTTTGCTGATGATATACCATATTTGACAATCGAAAATGGTATTCATCAATCTATTATTCATGGTAATTTTCTTGCTCCCAATCGAATTAGGACAGAAAAGATAATTCATTATAATGTTGAAGGTGACATTGGATTCCCTACATTTTATGAAGACAATATTTATCTTGGTTCTGCAAAGGATTATTCAAATTCTCAAAATTTCTATACTGATTCACGAAGTAGGGAGTTGGCACCTCTTTCAGAAATTATAGGACAAAGCCGATTAATTTGGGGTAAAATTAAAAATAATGAAATTGTAAATGTAAAGGAACTTGTTAATATTCCAACAAATTTAATGGATTGGTATTCTCATCCATCTATTTCGACTGACGGAAATCTCATATGTTTTGCTAGTGAGCGAGATTCAGGGTATGGTGGTTCAGATATTTGGTTCATAAAGAAATTGCAAAATGGTGAATGGGGTGCTCCCATAAATTGTGGTGATTCTATCAATTCTGGTTGTGATGAAATCACGCCATATATTTCTCCCAATGGCAAATATTTATATTATGCTTCAAATGGATTTGATAACGTTGGGGGTTATGATATTTTTCGTGCAAAAATTTCTGATTTAATTAACTTTGCAAATATTGCATCAAGTAGCGATATTATTATAAATCATATATTTAAGAATCGCGAAAATTTACGTCCCCCCGTCAATACTGTCTATAATGAAATATCGCCAAATTGCCTTGGCGATTGCGATTCCATTTTTTATTATGCTTCAAATCAATTTAAAGATGCAGGCAAAAAAGGTCTTGGTGGGTATGATATATTTGTGAAATATAAAATTTATAAGGCTGATACAATCAAAAGCAAAGAACATATTACGTTTGATATTCATAATGAAATAAATCCTAATTTAAATATCAAAACCCAAATAAATCAATTTTATAAATTAGAAGGCAAAGTTTATAAATTAAAAGATAATACTCAAATTCCTAATGCTGATATAACTGTTGAACAACCCTCGCTACAAAACAAAGATTTTTATAAATCTGACAGCACAGGCTTTTACTCTGTTCCATTGGTTAAAGATGAGGAATATATTGTGACAGCACAAAGCGACGATTTATTTCCCGATACAAAGAAGATTTTTATAAATCAAGAGGATACAATAAATATTGTGCATCAAGATTTCTACTTAGATGAAATTTATACAATTCGGATAAATTTTCCTTTAGATGAATACGATAAACCTTACATTTATGTGCTTGATACTAATGGAAATGAGACAAATATTAAATGGGATGAGGAACTTAATGCACTAGCCTCAAATCTATTGAAAATAAAGGATAGAATTAATAAAATCGTCATAATTGGACATACAGATACATTAGCTAGTGTTGAATACAATCAAGAATTAGGGCAAAAGCGAGCAGATTTTGTAAAAATTGAATTAATAAAGAGAGGCGTACCAGGATACCTTATAGAAACTCGTTCAGCAGGGGAGCTTGAACCATTGCCCAAAAAAGATAATGAGCCATTAGATTTCTATCTCAAGCGTTTACGCCGTGTTATAATAGAAAGGGAATTAATAAAATGAAAATGACACCTTTGAAATTTTTATGGATTTTGATTGGGGCATTTTTGGGAATATGCCTAATAATGTTTATTTATATTAGAATTGTGATAAGCAGTGGAATGCCATCAGTTTCCCAATTAGAAAATCCGAAATTAAACCTTGCCACCCAAATTTATTCATCCGATGGCGTTGTAATCGATCATTTTTTTATTGAAAGACGTGAAGATATTGATTATAATCAAATTCCAAAGAATTATATTAATGCATTGATTGCAACTGAAGACAGGAAATTCTTTAAACATTGGGGAGTGCATACTTCACGCGTTATAAAAGCATTTGTAAAGAATATATTTGCAGGCAGAGCAAAAGAAGGTGGCTCGACTATTACTATGCAACTTGCTCGGAATCTTTACTTAACAAAAGAAAATACACTCGCCCGTAAAATCCGTGAAGCATTTACAGCAATTCAAATCGAGCGTAATTATACAAAAGAGCAAATCTTACAACTTTATTCTAATACTGTTTATTTTGGTCGTGGCGCTTATGGTATCTCTATTGCATCGCAAGTTTATTTCAATAAACAACCGAAGGATTTATCATTAGCGGAATGCGCAATGCTTGTTGCATTGCTAAAATCCCCTACAAATTATGACCCTGTGCTAAATCCGGACAAAGCTCTAGCTCGTCGTGATTTGATATTATCATTAATGTTAGAAGAAGGGTATATTTCACCATCTCAATATTTAGAAGCAACAAATGAACCGTTGCTTCCAAGCGATAGATCTGCCGGGAATTTTGCTCTCAAAAATACATTTATGATAGCCCCGCATTTTGTGGAAATGGTGCGCCAATCACTGAACGATGATTCTCGACTTGGAAATTATGATTTATATAGAGATGGACTTGTAATAAATACTACTTTGAATTCTCGCATCCAGCAGTATTTGAATCAGGCGGTGGAAGATCACCTCAAATCATTACAAGCAGAATTCTTGCGCAATTGGTCCTGGTCTCGAAATAAAACTATATTAAATGCTCTTTTAGATAAGGCAATTAAGACAAATCCATCTTACAGATCGGCAAGCACAAATGATAAAAGTAGAATATATCAGCAATTGCTAAATAATAAAGATTTTATCGATTCTGTAAAGAACGCTGCTACTACTATTCAAGTTGGCGCTGTCGTGATAAATATTCATACAGGTGACATTTTAGCTATGGTCGGTGCATCGCCAAAATTTATTCAGGAAAATCAATCTGCTAAGTATTCACTTAATCATGCTACACAAATTCGACGTCAGCCTGGATCATCTTTCAAGCCTTTTGTTTATACTTCCGCATTGATGCATGGACTTACGCCCTATTCAGAAATTGAATGCGGACCATTTACATATAGATCCCCTGATGGTACCGTTTGGTCTCCATCGGGTTCAGGCGATTGCACAGATGGTGATAAACGTACTCTATTTTCAGCTCTTGCTGCATCGATTAATACCGTTTCAGCAAGGTTGATTACACAAGTCACAAGTCCCGACGAGGTTATCAGAGTTGCTCAAAAAATGGGTATAAAGTCCCCTCTTGTTGCATATCCTGCACTTGCACTTGGTGCGGGCGGTGATGTTTCCCCAATCGAAATGACAACAGCGTATGCAACTTTTCCATTGCACGGCACTGCTATTCAAACACGTTTTTTGAATGATATTTATGATAATTATGGGAATGTTATTATCAAAAATAACAAAAAACCCATAATGACACAAGGCATTATTTCCGATACAATTGCCGATGAAATGATTTTTATGATGCAAGGTGTTGTGGATTATGGTACAGGTTCTATTATCCGCAAATTTTTGCAGGGTGTCGATGCCGCAGGTAAGACAGGTACAACTGATGATGCTGCTGATGCTTGGTTTATTGGCTATACGCCCGATCTCGTCGCAGGTATATGGGTTGGCTTTGATGATAAACGCGTGAATTTCAATTATATGGGCGGTCAAGGATACGGTGGACGCGCTGCTGCACCAATTTGGGGACGCCTTATGGCTAAAGTTTATAGTGACCCGTTATTGCCATATAAAAAGCGCAATTTTGATCTCAATAGCTTCAATCGCGTTGGCACACCTGTCGATTCTATTAGAAATCAGACCTATATTCCTGATAATCAACAGGGGAAGCAAAATTTAACGCCCGCTTTGCCACCATTGCCAAAAAGATAAAAGGGCGTTATGACATATTTTTCTTATTCAACTAGTAAGCTTTATGGGCTATATTATTTACTTTATTCTGTCAAAATAATTCGCTTATGAAAGCTCATAACCCACATAAGCCCATCCTTATACTTCTTGCAGTCTACATTGCTTTGCAAATTATAATTGTAGTATTTACCGAGCCACATTTCGAGAGCGATTCTGCATATTATTATCAAAAAGCTTTGCAATGTGTTGAGTATAATTCATTCTATCCGAATCATTCAAATACAAATGATGACTTTATTATTGCACCGATTTATATAAATTATTTATTTATTATTCTTAAAATATTTAAAAGTGTAAAAGCTATTTTATTTTTTAATATAATACTTAACACAGTTAATCTAATTCTACTATATTCAATAACTAATCGAATATTTTCAAATAAAGCAGCGTTAATATCAGCAATTTTATACGTTCTTTATTTAAATAATCTCGGTATAATATTGATGAATTTCACTGATTTGCTATTTCTTACGACTATACTGATTGGGATTTATCTATTTTTTATAAATACACAATGGGCATTTGCTCTTGCGGGTGTAATGATTGCATTGTCTATTGGGATTCGTCCAATTGGTTGGGCATTATTTGTTGCAATATTGATTATAATTATATTTAAAATCAAGCAGTTCCAATTTGCAAAATTATCACTTTTTCTCACGGGTTTTCTACTTGTAATAATGAGCGTTGGATTATATAATAAACAGAATTTTGGTGATTTTATTTATTCAGGAACAACGGGTTCTTTAAATTTGTTAATTGGTGCAAATGACGATGCTACAGGCGCTTTCGAGCCTGCTGTATTTGATGAGGGTAAAATTGGATATTTGCCCCATCCCGAGCAAATGTCATATAAGGAAAAAAATGAATTTTACCAACATCAAGCTCTATATTGGATTAAAACACATCCAATCAAGTGGTTATCTCTTCTCCCCGTAAAGTTTATTCATTTATTTATCACAGATGATTTTGCTTTATATCCTCTGGTTTCAACAAATCAAATTTATGTTTATCAATATGGCAAAGCATTGCTCAAGGATCACAATTTTCAATCGCTTATTAGCCAACCTTATAGAATTGAATATTTGATTTTAGCGATAATTCACCATATTTTTTATGCAATTATATTATTTTTCTTCTTTTACCAATTTTATTTTAATTTCAAACGCAATCGAAAAAATCCGACAGTCCTTTTGATTGAAATTTTCATCATTCTTGGACTGTTAATGACAATACCCATATACGGTGCAGCGCGCTATAAATATCCGTATATAATTTTGGGAATGATATTGAGCGCGCCAATTATTGAGAAAAA
>JAGOIG010000090.1 GCA_017995735.1 Candidatus Kapaibacterium sp.
TCGATTAATAATTGAATTGCATTTTCATCAATAAAAGTTTTTTCTGGTATTGTAATAGGTTTCTTTGGAAAAAATATATAACAAATTTTATTGACGAATCAATTAACAAAAACATATATAAATCCATATTTGTATATAAAATAATACATATATAAATTTGTCTTTAAAAGTATGTTTGAATATTTTTCCAATAATGAAGATGATTATGAATCCTTCGAGGACTTTGATTGGGAACTAGTTTATACAACAAATCGTGAAATAGTTGCCGATATGTATAAAGCAAATCTTGAAGGTGCAGGCATCCCCGTAAGTATTCTGTCACAAGTAGATTCAACACGAATGCTCACAGTGGGCAATCTTGCAATTGTGAAAATATATGTCCCAAAACAATTTTTAAAAACTGCAAAAGAAATTATAGATGCAATCAACTCAAACCAACAATATATTAAATAAATTATTTAAATTCAAAAATAGCAATAGTGAGGATAAACAATTTGCAGAAAATTCTGACATTATTTTAAGTGAGGAATTCAAACAAATTCGATTAGTTATTGAAAATGATGTAAAACCGTATATAAAATCGCACGGTGGTAAAATTACATTATTAAAAGTTGAGGATAATTGCGTTTTTTTAAATCTTGATGGTGCGTGCAGAAATTGTCCCGCAATCCAATTAACATTGAAAGGGTTTGTCGAACGAGTCATAAAAGATAAATTCCCCGAGGTAAAACAAGTAATTTTGCAAAAAAGAAAATAAATATGTTCGTCGAAACACTTGCAAAACTCGATTATTCCCTCCGTCCAATTACAACAAAACTTCCTCCATTTTACATAATTCATATATATTCTTTTGGACGACGATGGTTTTTGAATAGATTATACAATTCCCCTCCAAAAGAAAAAATTGCTATTCCCAAACAGTATAATCAGAAAATTCTTGACATCGAATTTCAATCTCCAATTTTCAACGCAGCGGGGATTTTCAAAGAAGGATTGGGATACGAATTGGCTTATAGACAAGGTGCGGGTGCATTTCTAACCGGTACAGTCACGCCAACGTATCGCAAGGGCAATCGCAAAAATGGATTTTATCTGCCCTTTATTCCCTTACCAAATTCAGGTACAGCATTGAATTGGCTTGGACTTCCAAATGATGGTTTTGAGGAAATTGCCCGTCGTGTGCAAGATATTGAAAAACATAGCGGTTGTCCAATTGGTGTAAGCATAGCAGCGGACCCAAACTCTAAAGGATTAGAAGCATTGAATGGTGTGTTGCGTGGGTTTGAAATATTTAGCACTACACAAACTGATTTTATTGAATTGAATGAAAGCTGTCCAAATGTTCCGCACGAACATTCAGAAAATTCTAGTTCACTTATTGATGAAAAACTTATTGAACGTTTGGAATGGATTAGTACTAATTTTTTGAAAAAACGTAAGCGTCATCTGCCCGTTATCGTGAAATTCTCTGTTGATACACTGTATGAGCAAGTTCCCGAACTTGTTCGATTATTAGTGTATCTTGGATTTGACGGTGTCAATTTTGGAAATACCTCTACTGATTATAATTATTATTCACAATTTCTAAAAGGCAGAGAAAAGCAAAATTTCCAATATTTTACTCAAAAATTTGGTGGGGGATTTAGCGGTGAATTGTTGAAAAGCAGATCATTGGAATTATGTAAAATTGCAAATCATACTTTGACGCAACTCAATACAAAAGATGAATTTATAGTAATTAGAACAGGTGGTATATCAACAAAAGAAGATATACAAGAGTCTTTTGAAAATCAAATTTTACTCAATCAATGGTTTTCGGGATATTTTGACAATTTTGCAAAATATGGGCATAATCTTTACGAAAAAATTTTGCCTTAATTCAATTTTGGAAATTGATATTTATTTAATCAATTCAAGTAGTGAAATCATCTCCATTGCAGACATTGCTGCCTCAAATCCCTTATTTCCCTGCTTTGCGCCTGCTCGGTCAATTGCTTGTTCAATATTATCAGTAGTCTGGACACCAAAAATCACAGGCACGCCTGTTTGCAAATTAATTTGAGCAATACCTTTTGCTACTTCGCTTGCAATATAATCAAAATGAGGTGTCTCGCCACGTATTATAACGCCAAGCGAAATCACTGCATCATAATTTTTGCTTTCAGCAAATTTTTGAGCAATTAATGGTATTTCATAAGCCCCTGGTGTGTATGCAATTGTGATATTATCATCTGCTACATTGTGGCGGTGCAGTGCGTCCAATGCCCCATCAAGCAATTTTGTAGTAATAAAATGATTGAAACGTGATACTACTATTGCAAACCGCTTGTTTTCTGCTTGAAATTGACCTTCAATAATTCTTGCCATTATTTAAAACTCTATAAATTATAGAATTCAAAATTAACAAAATAAAAATAATTAATTTCAGTTATTCAATAAATTGATATTTAATTGATTTCTTGTAATTTGGATGATTTAATAATTTAGCAATTGCTATTCGGTCTAATTAATTTGTTAAATTCATTATAAATTAAATATAAATTAGTCAATGGCAATAATTTTTTATAAATTACTCTAATTTTTATGGCAGATATTTTAAAAGCAATTATCCTTGGTATTGTCGAGGGATTTACAGAATTCCTTCCTATTTCTTCAACGGGGCATCTAATTTTAGTAAATCAATTTATTGGTTTCCCTAATGAATTTGAAAAAACATTCGATATTGTAATTCAGTTTGGCGCAATACTTGCAATTATTGTGCTTTATTGGAATAGATTGAATCCATTTATCGGCGACACTGCAAAAAAAACTCAAACGTTCGAATTGTGGAAAAAAATAATTGTGGCTCTTGTTCCCGCAATTTTAATCGGTGGAACACTCGGTGGTATAGTTGAAGAGAAGCTTTTCAATCCTTATGTCGTTGCAACTGCTTTATTGATTGGTGGCATTATACTTTTGATTATTGAATCAACCAAAAGAAAAACAAAATTCCATTCAATTACACAATTAAGTTATACAACTGCTCTTGCAATTGGCTTTATTCAAACACTTGCAATGATACCTGGCACATCGCGGTCGGCAGCAACAATAATTGGGGCAATGCTGCTTGGATGCTCGCGAGTTATATCTGCCGAATTTTCATTTTTCCTCGCTGTTCCCACAATGCTTGCAGCATCTGTATATTCCTTATATAAACACGGTATGAATTTGACAGGCAATGAATATTTGACGCTTGCTGTAGGATTTATTGTTTCGTTTATTGTAGCTTACTTTGTTGTTGCGGGATTTATGAAATTCATTAGCACAAAGGATTTCAAAGTGTTTGGTTGGTATCGCATAGTACTTGGTATTGTCGTGCTCTTATTCTTTTTGCTATAATTTGGAAATTTTACTTATTTTTGTTATTTAAATAATCAAAATTATATGGATTTCAAAGAAGCGGATTTACCAGGCATTGGCAAAAAATTCACTGTCAAAACATCATATAATCAAATTCTTCGTATAATTATACATTTTACAGGGAAGCGTGAGATTTTTATTTATGAAAATGAAGATGAGGATGCAATTTATGACCTTGAATTGAGCGAAGATGATGCCAGCTTGATTGGTTCGATTTTGATGGGCACTTATTTTAAACCCGAACAAGAAAAGCAAAAAGAACTCATTCTTTCAAAATTATCAATTGAGTGGGTGGAAGTTCCTAAAAATAATAAGCTTGCGAATTGTTCTATTCTCGATAATCAAATTCGCAAAAAAACAGGGGTTACAATCATCGCAATAATACGTGGGAAAAATATAATACTCAATCTTGAACCAACTGAAGTAATTCGGGAAGGTGATACTTTGGTTATTGTTGGTACAAGCGATAAAACCGAACAATTCAAAAAAGAATTTAATCTGAATGAATGAAATCAGCCTCATACTTATTCTTGGCATTTCGGGTATTGTTTTATTTGTTGCGAATGCTTTAAGCAAGTTAATAAAATTACCCGTTATAGTTTTTTATATACTTGCAGGTATTGGCGTTGGATTTATAATTGACATAGAGAACATTTCTGAATACATATTTCAATTTGGGTTAATTATACTTTTTTTTTATATTGGAATGGATTTCAATTTAGAAAAAGTATTTACATCTTCAAAAAAGATATACAAAACGGGATTGATTGATATATTATTAAACTTTATTTTAATTTATATAATTTTTATATTGCTTGACTATAATTTCCTTACAGCTTTTGCAATAGCAGGGATAACTTACGCAACTTCATCGGCAATTGCGACAAAGATTATCATAGATAACAAACGAATTGTTAATCCTGAGACTGACTTTATATTATCTTTAATGGTATTTGAGGATATTGTAGCACCGATTTTGCTTGCACTGATTACAGGATTTTCAACAAATTCAGACATATCAATAATTAGTTTCTTCGGGATTCTATTAAAAATTATCATTGCATTCGCTGTCGTTATCATACTATCAAAGCTATTTGCAAAAAAAATGAGTAATTTCATTTCTCGCTATATTTCCGATGAAATAATTGTTATGTTTGTAATTGGCGGAATGTTTTTGTTTGCAGGATTAACTCAGCATTTTCATCTTTCAGAAGCATTGGGTGGATTCTTATTTGGAATGTTTGTAGCGGAGACAGGTAAATCTTTTGAATTCGAGCGTATGCTTTTGCCTGTTCGTGATTTCATTATAGCATTGTTCTTTTTAACTTTTGGAGCTGTTGTAGCAGCAAAAGCAGATTTTGATATAGCATTTTTATATCCATTAATCATTCTTTTATGTGCTTCTATAGTTGGCAAATTCCTTACAGGATATTTTGGTGGAAAACTTTGGGGGTTATCAAATCACCGCTCAATGATAGCAGGATTAAGTTTAATCCCGCGAGGGGAATTTTCAATAGCAATATTAAACCACGTTCCCGTTGCAATTTATCCATTTGCTGCATTATTTATATTAATCTTATCCATAATAGGCACAATCATATCATTCTTCGCCGATAAAATCGTAAAAAGAAAAAAAGTATAAAGCAGATACGAGATTTTGAACTCCTTTAAATACATAGCAAAAGCTTCCTCACCGAGGTATTATCATTTTAAATATCTAAATTAATAAAATTATCTTATTACTATCATTCTTTTCTTAAAAACATATAATTTTGTAATTTTGAATTAATTAGAATGTATATTTTTGATAATTTTATAGCAAACGTAGGAGGATTCAATTGAGAAAAGTTCTTGGAAGAATAATATTAGTTGTGGTGACTATTATTGCAGCAATTGCAATGCTTTTCCCCACATATCGCGCTTATCAATTGGAAAAAGTTCATAATCAATATGTCTTACGAGCAAAACACGCAAAAACCCCTGCTGATTCGCTTGCAATTATGGAAGCGTTTAAAAAATCATACGGCTCATCATATCAATCAGCAAAGAAATCTCAATTGAAATTGGGACTTGATTTACGCGGTGGTATGTATGTGACACTTGAGGTTGATGTGCCCAAATTGATTGAGGAGAGTGCTTCAAAAGAAACTATTGATGAAACTTTTGAGGAGGTTATCGCAAAAACAAAACAAGAGGCAGCCAATACAGGTGGCGATGTGATTGATATTTTTGTGAAAAATTTTAATCAAATTGCACGACCTAGAGGGAAATCCTTAATTTCTTATTTTGATTTTGGGAATATTCGAGATTTAACAGATGACAAAATTATTGATAAATTGCGTGAAGACCAGAAAAACGCTATTGACCAGGCTCTTGAGGTCATCCGCACGCGTATTGACCAATATGGTGTCGCCGAACCTACAATTCAGAAACAAGGTTCAAGTAGAATAGTATTGGAATTACCTGGCGTCTCGAATACAGAAGAAATGAAAAGCTTACTTCAAACAACTGCACGATTGGAGTTTAAACTCGTAAAAAATAACAAGCAAATCGTTGAATTCTTCTATCGTGTAGATGAATTCCTTAAAGCTCATAAAACAGGAGCTACATCAGCCGACACTGCTGCAACTGCTCAACAAATTGCACAAGCAAAAGCCGATTCTGCAAAAAAGATTGCACAAGCAAAAGCCGATACTTTAAAGCAAAAGACTGATACAAGCAAAATTGCCACTGATACCACAAAAATTTCAGATACAACAAATCCTTATGCAGGATTAACACAAGAAGAAGCAAGCCGCAAATATATTGAAGATCATCCTTTTACACGTCTTTTTGCTACTTATTATTCTAATCCTCAGCAACCAAATGGACAAACCGTCCCTGTATATTATACACAGAGCAATTTCCCCGAGGGTGAATATATCTTTAGAATTCTTGAAGACTCAATTCCTAAAATGCAAGAAATTCTAAACAGACCTGAAATCAAATCTATGATGCCTGCTGAACTTGAAATTGCCTATGATGCGAAACCCGAGCAAACAAAACAAGCCGATATCAAAATCTATGGTTTTTATGCATTAAAGAAAGATCCTGAACTTACAGGGGATGTCATTACAGATGCACGCGCAACGTTCGACCCAACAAATAATGCCCCTATGGTATCTATGACAATGAATTCCGAAGGAGCGGAGCGATGGGCAACAATCACGGGTGCAAATCTGAAAAAGCGTATTGCTATAGTGCTTGATGGTCGAGTTTATTCAGCTCCCGTTGTTCAATCGAAAATTACAGGAGGAAGTTCGCAAATTACAGGGATGGCAAATACAGAAGAAGCACACTTGCTGGAAATTGTTTTAAAGGCTGGTGCTCTCAAAGCACCCGTTGAAATAATTGAAGAAAGAATTGTTGGTCCGTCACTTGGCGAGGATTCTATCAGGTATGGAATTACAGCAAGTATTTTAGCTGCATTAGTAGTCATATTATTTATGGCTTTATATTATCACGAAGCCGGTATTGTCGCCGATATCGCTGTAATTTTAAATATAACTTTAATTTTTGGTGTATTGGCATCACTAGGTGGCACACTATCGCTGCCTGGCTTAGCTGGTATTATTCTGACACTTGGTATGGCTGTCGATGCAAATGTGCTTATATATGAACGAACTCGTGAAGAGCTTTCCAAAGGCAGAAGTCTCAAATCTGCGATTGACGAGGGATTTAGCAAGGCTTTAAGCGCTATTATTGACTCAAATGTCACAACATTTATCACGGGTCTGATTTTGTATTTTCTAGGCAGCGGTCCCATCAAGGGATTTGCTTTAACATTGATGATTGGTATCATCGGCACTTTATTTACAGCAATTCTCATATCACGCTCTTTAATTGAAATTGCTCTTCAAGCAGGATGGAAAAACTTTAACTTTGGTCAGAAAAAAACATTTTCAAGTATATAATAAAGGTGAAATAAATGCAATTTTTTGGTAAAACAAATATAGATTTTGTAAGCTCAAGGGGGTTTTGGATAATATTTTCAATATCCATTATAGTAATAGGTTTAGTTTTAGCATTTGTATTCCCCCCCAAATTTGGTATAGATTATACAGGTGGGACCGAGATAGCTTTGGGATTTAGCAAAAATATCCAAACCTCACAAGTGCGTAACTCAATTGAAAAAATTGGCTACAAAAACGCAGAAATTAAATCATATGGCGAAGCAAATCAATTTCTAATAAGGGTTCAGGATTTTGGGGATGTTCAAACAAAATTGCTTACAGAATTGCAAAAGGATTATCCAGATAATAATATCACAGTTCTGAAAGTTGATAAAATTGGTGCAAAGATCGG
>JAGOIG010000091.1 GCA_017995735.1 Candidatus Kapaibacterium sp.
TTGGGGGAAGATATATAGAAAAATCAAAAGAATATGATGGTAAGAAATTTGCGATTTATACAAATGATTCAACATCGCAGGCAGATACTTATTTAGATGCTTCAATAAATTATTATAAATTGTATATAAATTTGTTTGGTCAATATCCTTATCACTCCTTTTCAATTGTAGATAATTTTTTTGCAACGGGTTTCGGTATGCCTGGCTATACTTTACTTTCAGGGAAATTATTGAATATGCCGTGGGTGTTGCTTTCGCCTGGGTCACTTGCTCATGAATTTGTGCATAATTGGTGGGGCAATAGTGTTTATACAGATTATGAAAAAGGCAATTGGTGCGAGGCATTAACTACATTTTCTGCAAATTATTATTATAATGTTTTGACAAATAATGAACAAGGCGCAATCGATTGGCGAAAAAAAGCATTGCTTTCAATTAACAATTTGCCAAAAGAAAAAAACTATCCCATAATTGATTTTAAGTACCAAAAAGATGAATACGATGCAGTAATTGGTTATGAAAAGGGTGGATTTCTATTTTATGAAATTTTTAAATTGATTGGAAAGGATAATTTTTTCAATTCATTAAAAAACTTTGCAAATGATTATCGTGGGAAAAAGGCTTATTGGAGCGATTTAATTATGGAATTTTCAAAAATTTCTCCAAAAATTGAAAACAAATATTCTCTTGATAACATTATAAATAAATGGCTAACCTCATCTGATATTCCAACAATCAATTTGGTAAAAGTAAAAAAAGATGGTAATAAAATTAATTTAAATATACATAAAAGTAATGATTTTGTATTATCTTTGCCAATTCTATTTGTTGGCGAAAAAGAATCTCAAAAGCAATACTTTGTAATTTCTGATAAAAATACTACAATCAGTTTCACTCCAAGATTTGATGTAAGAAAGATTGAAATTGACCCCGAATATGAAGTACTCCGTACATTATATAATTGGGAAAAGCCATATAATTTTAATCGCATTCTTGCTGCTAAACCCATTATAATAATTCCAGATACAAATTCATCGGACTACGAAATTTCAAATCAAATTATTCAAGAAATGAAAAAAAGCGGATGGGATTTTCCTGTAAAGACCGCCAAAGGAATCTCTCAAAACGATATTAATAAAAATTCAATAATTCTACTGGGAAATATTCAAAATAATGAATTAATAAGGAATACTTTAAAGAATTTACCGAGGCAGATTTCCATAAATGATAAATCAATTAAATATAACGAGAAAGAAAATTTATCAAATCAGTCGATAATGTTAGCAAATATCGATCATCCAACAAATCCCGAAAAACTTTGCACAATCTTATATTTCGATGGCTTAAAAAATATATCGCCATTGAAGCGAGTATTTCATTATCAAAGTTATTCTCTTGTAATTTTAGATATTAATAAAACAGGCAAACCGTTATTCGATATGGAAATTTTCCCAAATATTACAGATAAAAGTCAGATGCAATATGAATTTAAATAGAATAATTTATTTATTTTTGTAATAATTATATAATTTCCAAATTATATGGAAGCAATTCAAGCATTTTTTGCAAATCCTGATGTAGCATATTTGCTATTAATATTAGGATATCTTGGAATTTTATTCGAGGTCGCTAGTCCTGGAGCCACATTCCCTGGTGTTGTAGGAACAACATCCTTATTATTGGCAATATATTCATTAAGTTTATTACCAATAAACCTCACAGGATTAATTTTACTTACAATCGCTTTTATTTTGTTTATTCTAGAAGTCAAGGTCACAAGTTATGGAATATTAACATTTTTAGGGTTGCTTTCATATATTTTTGGTTCAATATATTTATTTGATAATGAGGTTAATATGAGTGTTTCTCCAGCATTAATAATTTTATCAAGCATAATTCTTGCAGCATTTACAGTATTTTTATTATATCTTGGGCTTAAAGCACAAAAGAATCGAAAAGCTACAGGAACTAATGCCCTCATCGGTCGGGAAGGTATTGCATTGCAAGATATATTCCCAAATACTAAAGGTGAAGTCAAAATTGAGGGTGAACATTGGCGTGCAATTAGCAACGAATTTATTAAGGAAGGGGAAACTATAATTGTCAAGGATGTAAAGGATTTAACATTAATTGTTAATAAACCCAGCCAATAATTCTTTTACACTTGATACTTTATACTTTCTATAATGCTTTTTGCATTGAATACTGTGGTTTAAAAATAGTTAATAAGAAAAACACAGCAACGCAAAACGAGCCAATTGATGAAATCAAAAATGTTGCACGTGGGGAGAACGTATTCCAGATAAATCCCGCAAGTGAAGAGGCAAAAAGTGTCGCAATACTTGCAAAGCTATTATAAAATCCAAGCGCAGTAGCAGTTTTCGATTTATCAACAATATTAGTTATCAATGCTTTTGAAATACCTTCTGTTGCTGATGCATAAAATCCATAAATAAAAAATAGAACAAAGAATACCCACCACGCATTTACAAAGCTATAAGCCCCATAAACTACAGCAAAAGCAAACAATCCTGCAATAACAATTTTCTTTTGTCCAATCTTATCAGAAAGAATCCCCACGGGATAACTTAATGCAGCATAAATTATATTGTAAAAAATATATGTCCCAATTATTTGAGTATCAGACAGACCTTTAAATTTTAAAAATAGTAAAAGGAAAGTGTCTGCGCTATTAATTAAGGTAAAAAATAGTAATCCCGAAACGATCAATTTATATTGTGGGGTTGCTTCTTTCCAATAACTTAAAAAAGTAAAGAAACCAACTTTTTGCCTTACAGGTTGAATATCTTGCTTTTTATCTTTTACAAGAAACGATAATAAAATTGCAAATATTCCTGGAATTACAGAGATTGCAAAAAGCTTTACATATTGGCCAGGGGAAAAATAAAGGAAAATCAATGCTATAATTGGACCAATAGCAGCACCAACCGTATCCATACTACGATGGAATCCAAACACCCGCCCTTTATTTTCAGGTGTTGTATAATCAGAAAGCAAGGCATCCCGGGCACTTGTGCGCACACCTTTACCTAGTCGCTCGACAGTTCTCACGCAAAAAACCCATACAGGATTTGTAAAAAGTGCAATCAATGGCTTGGCAATTGCACTCATTGTGTATCCAATTCTTACAAAAATTGCTCGTTTTTGTATGGAATCAGATAAATTTCCAAAATATCCTTTTGAAATACCCGCAACAGCCTCAACTAATCCTTCCAAAATTCCAATCAACACCACAGAAAAGCCAATTGAACGCAAATATATTGGCATAATTGGATAAAGCATCTCGCTTGCAATATCTGTAAGCAAACTTACAACCGACAATATTAATATGGGACGAGTAATAATTTTTGGTTTAACAGCAGGATTAAGTTTTTCCATTCTAAATTTGATTCAATAATACAAAATTACGGATTTCTTTATTCTTAATTGCAAATTTTATAATTATTAAATTTAAATAAGATAATATCGTCCTTTTACTAATATTTAATTGCAAATATCTTATGTCTGACCAAAATAATATAATTGAAGAAGTTACCAAAAGTGAATATAAATATGGATTTGTTTCTAATATTGAGCAAGAGATTGCTCCGAAGGGATTAAATGAAGATACAATTCGATATATATCTCAAAAGAAAAATGAACCTGATTTTATACTGGAATTTCGATTAAAAGCATTCCGAAGTTGGCAAAAAATGAAAGAACCAACTTGGCAAAAAGTACATTATCCTCCAATAGATTACCAAAATATACATTACTATGCTGCACCAAAAATATCATCAAAACCAAAAAGTATTGAAGATATTGACCCCGAAATTCGTAGAACATACGATAAATTAGGCATACCTTTGGAAGAACAAAAAGTGCTCTCCGGAGTTGCGGTAGATGCAATATTGGATAGCGTTTCTGTGGCGACAACATTTAAAGAAAAACTACAAGATTTAGGGATTATATTTTGTCCAATTTCAGAAGCAATTCAAGATTATCCCGATTTAGTTAGGCAATATCTTGGCAGTGTTGTTCCCTATTCTGACAATTATTTTGCAGCATTGAATTCAGCGGTATTTTCTGATGGTTCGTTTGTTTATATACCAAAAGGTGTACGATGCCCTATCGAATTATCGACATATTTTAGAATAAATGCGGCACAAACAGGTCAATTTGAACGAACTTTGATTATTGCTGATGAAGGAAGTTATGTAAGTTATCTGGAGGGATGCACGGCACCTATGCGAGATGAAAATCAACTGCACGCAGCAATTGTCGAGCTTTATGCACATAAAGATGCTGAAATAAAGTATTCTACAGTACAAAATTGGTATCCAGGTGATAAAGAAGGACGTGGAGGCATTTATAATTTTGTGACAAAGCGCGGGATGTGCGCAGGCAATAATTCCAAAATTTCCTGGACACAAGTAGAAACGGGTTCGGCAATTACCTGGAAATATCCATCATGCATTCTCAAAGGTGACAACTCAGTTGGGGAATTTTATTCTGTCGCATTGACCAATAATTATCAGCAAGCAGATACAGGAACAAAAATGTTTCATATCGGCAAAAATACTCGCTCCCGAATTGTTTCAAAGGGTATATCAGCAGGCAAGAGCGATAATTCATATCGCGGATTAGTTAGGGTAGCAAAATCCGCTGTAAATGCTCGGAATTACTCGCAATGCGATTCTCTTCTGATTGGAGACCAGTGCGGCGCACACACTTTCCCATATATTGAAATTGATAATAATACTGCGATTGTAGAACACGAAGCAACAACATCGAAAATCTCTGATGAAAATATCTTTTATTTAAATCAACGCGGTATTTCCACCGAAGATGCAGTCGGATTAATTATCAATGGATATGCTAAAGAAGTAATTAAGCAATTACCAATGGAATTTGCTGTCGAAGCGCAAAGATTATTGTCTCTAAGTTTGGAAGGCTCGGTCGGTTAAGATTGAAATTCACATAATTTATTAAAAAAATTGATTAATATATTATTTATTATATAATTATGATAATTATAAGCAATAAGAGGAGAAAACAGTGTCATTATTAAAAATAACAAATTTAAAAGCAGGAACTGAAAATAAGGAAATACTTCATGGTATAAATCTGGAAATAAATCCTGGGGAAGTTCATGCAATTATGGGACCAAACGGCTCGGGAAAAACTACGCTTGCCTCAGTTTTAACAGGCAAAAAAGAAATCAAAGTTTTTGATGGAACTGTTGAATTCGAGGGCAAGAATTTATTAGAGCTTGCTCCTGAAGAACGTGCGCGTATGGGGTTATTTCTTGCATTTCAATATCCTGTAGAAATCCCGGGTGTCTCGAATGCTAATTTTTTACGACTTGCTTTGAATGAAAAGAGGAAATATCAAGGGCTGACGCCCATTGAACCTGCACAATTTTTCAAATTAATGCGGGAAAAAGCAAAAATTGCAAAGATGGATGCAAGCTTTTTAAATCGCGGTTTAAACGAAGGATTTTCGGGTGGCGAAAAAAAGCGAAATGAAATATTCCAGATGATTATGCTTGAGCCAAAGCTCGCTATACTTGATGAAACAGATTCAGGCTTGGATATTGATGCTCTGAAAATTGTTGCAGAAGGCGTAAACCAAATGCGAGACCCACAGCGTTCATTTTTGATTATTACACATTATCAAAGATTACTGGATTATATTGTGCCTGATTTTGTTCATGTATTATATAATGGCAAAATTGTGATGTCAGGAAATAAGGAACTCGCTTTGGAACTTGAAGCGAAGGGTTATGATTGGATAAGGGAAGAATTTGCCACAAATCAATAATGATGAAATATGAAATTAAATGATATTAAAGAAAATATAGGTTTATTTAATCGGGATGGAAGCCAAAAATTAGAATATTTATCAAATTCTATTGATTTTTTAAAAAATAATAATCTACCAAATTCGAAAAATGAGTTATGGAAATACACATCTTTATCTACTATAAAAGATATTGATTTTGTGCAGTATAATGATGAAAAAATCATTGAATGGTCAATTAATGATTTATATAAAATTAAAGATATACCTCAAAATACATCAATTATACCTATAATAAATGGTAGATTAAAAAGCAACTTAATTAATATAGATAAAAGATTTTCTATTTTTGAAAACGATATCCAAGAATTAAATCAATACGCAAAAAATTATCATCCAAATCAATCAGTTGAGGCGGATAATTTCTATCATTTAAATACTGTCCTTGCTCAAAAGGAAATTAATCTAAAAATCCAGAAAAATACAGACACAATTCAATTATTATTTTTATTTATTTCTCAAAGCGATGACAATGCCATTATTTCCCCGCGTATTAGAATTGAATTAGAAGAAAATACAAATGTAAAAATCGCATATAAATTTATTAATTTTTCAAAAAGCGAGATATTTTCAAATTTATTTTCTGAAATTATTTTAAATCAAAATGCATTACTTGATTTTTATATATTAGAAAATGAATTATATAATTTCCAGTCAATAAATAATATCAATATAATTCAGAAACGAGATAGCAAATTCTCGTCAAATACATTTACTTACAACTCAAAATTTATTAGGAATTTTTTGCGAATTTATTTGGCTGAAGAAAATGCAGAGGCTCAGCTAAATGGATTATTTATGGGATACAATAACAATACAATTGATAATCACATATTTATTGAACATCTTCAACCAAACTGCTTTAGCAATCAATTGTATAAAGGAATACTCAATGACAACTCAACAGGTATATTTAATGGTTCAATATTAGTTCATCCACACGCGCAGAAAACAAACGCTTTTCAAGTAAATCGGAATCTCCTAACATCTGAATCTGCAAAAATTTATACCAAACCTGAACTAGAAATATATGCTGACGATGTGAAATGCTCACACGGAGAGGCAACAGGTGTAATTGATGAGGAAATGTTGTTTTATATGCAATCACGTGGAATATCAGAAGAAAATGCAAAGTACTTGCTTTTGGAAGCTTTTGCGATGGATGTGCTTAATAAATTTGGATGGGAAGAAATTAGAAATTCATTAATTAGCAATATTTCAAAAGAAAATGATTATCTTGATAAGATTTAATTTCAATTGAATTCGCTCAAGATTATTTACAATAGAATTGATTAATTCTTGAAATTCTATGTTCTTACTACTTTTCTTTTAATAATTCGTCGACTGTGGGACGCTCAACAGATTTTGGAATTTTGTAACCAATAGGCGCGGGTTTTGTATTCTTATTTTTATTATTTGCTACCCGAGGAAAATGTTCAAGAGTAATTTGATTGGATTCGATTTTTGTTTTGAAAATATTCAATGAATCAAGGGAATAAAAAAAACTATACATTGGAATTAGAACTTCATTATTATATTTTAATACAGTTAAATTGTATTGTTGGATTTTCGTTTCTTTATTTACACTCACTTTTGCAAAATAAGAATAAGGCAAAAAAGTAAAACTTGCAAAACCAAAGTCAATATTAAAATTATTAATTATATAAGTTTTATTTTTAAATAAATACGATAATTGATTAATAGAAACATAATATTTGTTATTTAAATTATATAATTCGATTATCTTATTAGAATTATTATATATAACATTAAATTTCTCTT
>JAGOIG010000092.1 GCA_017995735.1 Candidatus Kapaibacterium sp.
ATATAATACTCCCCCCCCCCGCAAATTTTTGGGGTTTGGAAGATCCCAACTTTGGTTTATTGAAGTGAAGCTAGAAATGCGTAAAAAAATTACACTATTCCTCCAAAACAAAGACTGTTGGGCAATGAGATAATATTTTTCAAAGATATATAACAAAAAATCAACATATAATTTTCTATTTTAAAATAATACAAAAATAATCTATAATAATAAGACTGAAAAATTGCAAAAAAGTTGCAGATTACTACAAAATAATTGTAAAATGCAGTAATAAAATAGTAATTCTTTCTTTTATTGGACAGACCAATTTAATTTGTGCTTGGGTGTTCAAGCAAATATTGAATCCGATTTAAAATTTGTCGTTCCAGTATTCCATTTGATTCCCAAAAATGCACTTTTGCGGTAGCATGCTCCTCCATTCCACTAATTTCACCTTTTAGTTTAACAATGGTTGTTCCGTTGGGTTGCTCAGTGAGCCAAAATTTATATTGAATTCTTCCGCTTGCCCACACTCCACCACGAATTATTGGAACTTGGACGCTAAATTTTTTTAGAACATCCCACGTCGAATCGGTTTTGCCGACAATGACGCAATAATCAGAAAAAATCTTACCTTTATAATACCCTTCGGCAGTTTGGTTGTAATTTTTTTGCAAAATTTGGCATGCTTGCTCATCAATTGCTTTAATTACAGTATTCCACACTGTCTCAAACGATTGTGTGAATGTTCTTTCATATCCCTCAGGATTATATTGTGTTTTAACTGTATCAACTTTAAAAGGGTTAAATTTATCCTCTTCTTCTTGCTGCGAAAATAGATTTAGATTATACGAAAACAATAAGCATAAAGCCAAAAAATATAACTTTTTCATAGTAAGTTCCTCTTTTTGATAAATACAAACATACGAAAAAATGAGCAATTGTTAAATAAAGTTAGTCTATTTTATTCAAAAGATAAAATTTCCTTAAAACAAGCTAAAGAAAATATATAATTAATACTAGCAATAGAACGGGAGCAGAGAACATTATGCTATCAAATCTGTCAAGCACTCCGCCGTGTTCCCAAAATAATTTGCCTGAATCCTTTACATTTGCATCACGTTTAAAGCTTGATTCAATGAAATCGCCAATTTGCCCAAAAGTTCCAATAATTAAACCATCCAGCAATAATATAGAAATCGGTAAATCAATTTTCAATGCGAGCCCAAGCAACCAAAATGATAAAATTCCACTTATCAAACCTGCAATGCCACCTTCCCAACTTTTTTTTGGGCTAATCGAAGGGGCGATTTTATGCTTTCCCCATTTTTTTCCAATAAAGTACGCGCAGGAATCGCAGATCCAAATAGTTGCAAAAAACACAAATAAATAAAATGCCCAATTTGTATTGTTTGTAATTCCGAGAGAAAACAGATAGTTATAGAAGAAACGCAATATAATTAACGATGAAAATGGAATCAGCAAATAAACAAGCCCACCAAATGTTGTTGATATATTTGCAATTGTATTGCCATTATTGCGAAATAAACTTACAGTAAATAAAATTATAAATAAAATCAAAATTTGCTGAATCATTGCAATAAAAATGGAGCCAACATTATGTGTGATGTATGAAAACGTAAAAATCAAATAAATACTAAATAAAATTGATAATCCCGAGATAATTCCAAGTACTGTCAATGGATTATATCCTTTTGCTTTTGCCAATCGGTAGAATTCCCATAAGCCAACAGAGAATAAAAAGGCAAATGCAATAAAATAATACCATCCACCTAAATAAATAATTAACAATACTAATGGGACGCCTATGATGCCCACAATTGTTCGTTTTGCAAGTTCGTTCATAACTCTCCTTCTTTATTATATATATATTCAGGGGCAAAAGGTAATCTTTGGTCAATAAATAAAAATACCTCGCCTGTGTGTATTTCTATAGAAATTTCATCAGCAATCGCAATATTATGTGTTCCTTCTCTAATCCCCAATTCAAGGGCTTCTTTTTCCAATTTCCAATATAAATTGTGAGTTGTTAGAATTGCCTTATTTTTTGGAATTAATGATATAATTTCATCTTTAAATGTTTTTAAACGAAATGATTGATCAATGCAAATTCCATATCTCCCTTTATCGTAAATAGTCAGATTCATAAATTTTGAATAGCGGCTAAGAACGCTCCAATTATTTAATGAATGCTCATAAAGTCCGCCATGAATTCCTAAAATCAATATTCGATTATATCCCTTTTCTGAAGCATATTTCAATGTTTTCTCAAAATCATTTGTTTCTTGCTCTGAAATTTTGATTAATCTATCATTTGGAAATCCTGTTGCAATGGCATCATCACTCGAAAAAGAATCCAAATCGCCAATAATATAATCAGGTATTATGCCATTTTTAATTAACGAAAGACCAGCTCCATCCGCTGCAAAAATTGGTGCTTTGGGCAATTTCTGGATAAGTTCATATTCATCGAATACACCATTGAGAAAAATCAATAAATCAAAGCATTGATTATCATAAGAAATTTCGCAAAATTCTAATTCTTCATACTTTTTATATAATTGCATTAATAATTGACAAAATTGATTATTTTTCAAAATTACAAAATTTTATGGTCTTATATATTCAACAAAGTTATCTTATAACATAAATTAATTTTTTATATATAATTGAAAAACTTTTATAACCTTATAAAAATTCTTAAATTTGTAAAATCATATAAATTCATTTGATGGTAAAAATAGATTTGCATAAATTATTGAGAAGAATATCATCCTATATATTTATTATATTATTAGTATCATTTTCAATTTGCAATCTATCAGCTCAAAATGAAACACAAAGTAATACCAAGCAAATCGTTAATTCTATATCACATAACCTGGTACCATCTACTTTAAATAAGAACCTTTATGAGATAAATATCATTGAATTTGAAGGAATTAAATCTTTTAAATTAGAAGAAATAATTGAAGTTATTCAAACTCAATCAACTGTTAATAATACTCCATACAGGTTTTTCAAATCTTTTTATAAAGAATTTGAAAAAAATAGAGCAACACCAAAAATTTTACTTCATCAATTTAAGCAGGGACTGAATATACTGGGCAAAGACGTACCATTTTTCTATAAAGAACAAATCCAGGAAGATGTTACCTCGATCGAAACCTTCTATCACATAAATGGTTTCCATTTTGCAAAAGTATATTATATGTTTTATCCATCAAAAAATAAACAAAATAATATTTTAAAATTTGTTATTAAAGAAGGACCTCAATTCTTTATAGATACAATTGTTTATCAGGGATTGGGTAGGGTAGATAAGGAAGTGCTTTCAAATATTGAGAAAGCGCGTACAGTAAAAAAGGATTCAAAATTTAGCGAGGCAAAAATCACATTAGAAATTCAAAATATTACTAATATATTGAAAAATAATGGATATTTTTATGCTTCTACACTGCAGCCAATTGTATTGATTGATACTCTATCGCAGCAAGACAGCATAATAATCCCACTCGATTGCGGAAATAGATATAAAGTTGGCAGAATAGATTTTATTGATTCTAACCGCGGGCAACCAAAATTAGCGTATCAAGTTAAAAGAAAATCGCTTGAGTTAAAGCAAGGTGATTGGGTAAGCCGAGAAAAAGTAATGGAATCAACTAACAATCTGCTCTCGCTTGGAACATTTGAACTTGTAGCAATAGATACAACTTCACAATTTGCACCACAAAATGATTCAATATTGAATTTTGCATCATATCTTTTTTATCGCAAGCAGCAAGAATGGGATGCTGGTTTGTCTTTTAATCAAACAAGAATTGATAATTTATTGAATTTTGGATTAGAAGCATATTACAGGCATCGCAATTTTTTGAATGCAGCGCAGAACTTTTCACCTTTTGTTAATATCTATCTAAAAGATGTTAGCTCAACAATATCAACGGGAATTTTTGAACTTGAGGGGCAAATTGGATTTCGCTATTCTCAACCAATTCTATGGACTATAGCTAATTCACGTGTAGGATTATCGGCAAGCATTTCTTATTCCCAACGCTTGATGAATAATTATTTTAGAATCTCCACATTTTCTTTTCCTTTGAGTTTCCCAATCAAATTTCCTAAAATAACCTATTTTGATATTGGAAGTATTGATTTCCAATTTACTCGGGATGAGCCAATCAATTTTGCCTCATCAATGAATCGCGCCTACAGATCAGCCAAAAATGCTCAGGATACAAATAATATTATGCAAGCTTTTTATCTTTATCAAAGTATGGATGATTATTTATCAAGTCCCACATTTCATTTGCTAACGTCAAATTCTATTGGCTTTTCTATGACGGGGGATTCGCGAAATAATGTACTTTCTCCTACAAAAGGATATTTAACGTTCATTGGAATTGACGGTTGGAATCCGCTTTTTTTCTTTGACCCGCTTTCAGGATTATCGCGTTATATACGCTTTCAAATTAGTCATAGCCAGTATATTTTGCTCTCTCCGACAACAGTTTTCGCATATAAAGGAAAATTTGGAACTATCACATTATTGCAAAAGGGAAATTCATTTATTCCGCTAAATGTTCAATTTTTCTCAGGAGGCCCGAATAGTGTTAGAGCTTGGCCCGCAAGGAAATTGCGTTATGCAAAACCATTAAGTGATTCCACGATGTCTGCAAATACAATTGATTTCTTACAAAATTTTGTCGGTAATGGCGTAATTGTTGAAGGGAGTGCAGAATTTCGCTTTGGATTTAAAAAATTCCCTGGGCTAAGCACAGGCTTGGCAAATATCATTTCAAATATGGGAACTACATTATTTCTGGATTTTGGAAATTCCTTCCATTGGTATCTTGAAAATACTGATTATAAAATTTCATTATCCGATTATATTACAAAGCTTGCCGTTGGCGTTGGAATTGGATTACGTTATCAAACCCCAATTGGTCCAATTCGATTAGATTTTGCTTTTCCTGTTTATGATCCACTGAAGCAAATCACGCCATTTTCAAAAACGCAAATCAGCTTCGGAATTGGCAATGCATTTTAACACAATTTACTAACATCATATTTGTATAGAATTCTTATTAAATGGGGACCAACGGGGATGTACCCGATAATGTCTTGTCTTAAAATTGTAGAGACAGGTCTAAGACCTGTCTCTACTTTTAGGGAATGGAGGGGTGTCCTACATTTCCTTCATCATTTTCTCAACAAACTGCTTTCCATCCTTGTAAAATCGCACAGTGTAAAATCCTGCGGGAAGCGATGATATATTTATCTTGTCTGCATCAATTAAACCCGATTGGACGCAATTGCCGAGCAAATCATAAATTTGGTAATCCCAGCCAATGTATTGTGTTGCAATTATGTAATCGCGAGCGGGATTAGGGGAAAGCGGGCTCTGGGATTGCATTGGATTTTCTTTAACATCAGTTATAAAATCGCTAATTTTGGCACGAAACATTCCACCACCTTTTGTACCCGCAAAGATGTACCCGTCCTTTTTTGCAAGTGAACTTATGCTCAAACAAGTTAAACCATCATTCTTTTTTACCCAATTTATACCTTTATTAGTAGTTAAGTGTATACCTTCATAATATTGAAAAAATAATCCTGCAAAAATATTATTGCCGTCAATTAATAGGGATTGTACTTGATATGTCAGATAATCAGATGGAACAATACCAATCTTCTCCCAATCATAGCCATTGTTTGTAGAATATAGGATACCGTCATTTTCCGTGGATATTAGTGTACCTGCAACAACCCTTTCCCCATCCACTGATAATGAAATAAATGATTGAGCTTGCCCCGGTGAAATTAATAAACCGTATCTATTAATCCAATTTCTACCATCACTTGAAAACAAAATACCCCCACCATAATCGGCAACAGCAAATATCATACTATCATTAGCATCAAATTTGTGTATATATTGATCCTCTAATGACAACTCCCAACTTGCACCTTTATCAAATGAAACAAAAATATCTCCACTATCTCTCCTGAAATCACCATTTTTACCATATATCCCCGTTCCTGCAAAAATTTTACCATCTTTCACACCAACTGCAGGTATAAACACATCTTTTAAACCCGTTATTTCCCAACTTGTGCCGTTATCTGTTGATTTATACACCCCTCCCGTATGTTTATAAACATCTCCACGTCCGAGATAAATATCATTTCCATCAAATGCAAAAGAACTTACATCTGTATAATCAAAATTCATTTTTTCCCAGTTATCCCCATAATCACTTGATTTATAAATACCTGTATTTGTTGATGTGAAAATATATCCTTTATTTACACCTATTGTAGATACATACCACATAGGTGTTCCAATTATTTGCCAAGTTTCACAATTATCAGATGAAAAATATACACCACTTGGAGTACATGCATAAACACTATCATTATAGACATTTATTGAATAAACAATATTACTTTTTATTTCATCTACTACTTGCCAACTTTCGCCGTTATCTGATGACATATAAAAAACATAGTCTTCGTTATTACCGTACCGTTCAAAGGAGCAATAAATATAATTTGTGCTAATTCCCACAGCGGTTATAAAACGGTTCGTGGGGACTTCTAAGTTATTCCAATTTTTCCCCCCATCAGTTGTTAAGTATAAGCCGCTCCAAGGAAGGCCTGCTATTATTCTATCTCCTTTAATTGCTAATTGAGGGAACTTCGAACTAATTCCTGATATTTCTTCCCATTTTTCTCCATTATTTGTGGATAAATAGATAATATCACCTGTTGACATGCAAATTTTCTCACCATCTGTCACCATACATAATGCCGATATCCTTTTTGGATCAATTCCATTATTCCGTTCTTGCCAGGTTTTCCCATTATCTGTAGAGAGAAGTATTCCATTAGAATCAGTACTCACAAAAATATAATCACCCTTACATAAAAACGAAGTATACATTTGATTTTTAGCTTTGAGAGTATCCCATGAATCTCCTAAATTAGAAGAATAATAAATCGTATTAGTGCCTAATACATTAAACTCTCCTGCCAAAATATTGTTATTATAAATGGATAACACATTAATTACCTTACCAGACAAACCAATATTTTCCCAAGATGCTCCATTGTCTGAACTTATAGATATGCCGTTGAGATTGCTTGAAACTAGTGTTTTTCCATCAGTTGCAAATTCATAATTTAACGTAGTACTATTAATACCATTATTAATAGGTATCCATTGAGAATAGATACTGCTTATTGAAAGAAAAAATACAAATAAAATTACTTTTTTCATTGTGTATTACCTTTTTATTTTTAGTTAAATAAAAGATTCAATATTTAAATGGGCAATAAGCCCACCCATATTAGTTTATTTCTATTTTCAAAGAGTCTTATAAAAAATACAAATTCATTTTTATCTAAATTAAATAAAAAAATTAAAATTGCAATAAAAATGAAAAAAATATTA
>JAGOIG010000093.1 GCA_017995735.1 Candidatus Kapaibacterium sp.
TGATCCAACTTGCAATGGATTCCCACAATAATGCACAGGGCGTTAAGGGAAGCGGAGCAGATATTGTTACATCTATTTATGGCGGAACTTTAAAGTATCAAATAAAAGATAAAGAGATTAAATTTAAGCAAATTGAATTTCCTAAGGATCTTTTCTATTCTTGTGTGTGGTCTGGTGTTCCTTCTTCAACAAAAGGATTTGTGGAAAAATTCAACAAGTATAAAAAGGAACATTCCTCGGACTTTAAAAATGCCATTGAAGAAATGATTAGCATTGCAAACACAGGAATTGAATATTTTGAAAATGATAATATTTCAGAATTTTTAAGGTATTATGATCAATACTTTAAAGAACTATTAAAAATGAATGGACAGATGAACATACCTGTTATTTCTGATGCCCATAGCAGTATTTATAAAATAGCTAGAAATTCGGGAGCTTATTACAAATCATCAGGTGCAGGTGGTGGAGATCTGGGAATTGTATTTTCTGATGATCCTTCTATAATAAAAATAGTTAATAATAATTTAAAAGAGAAAGGATTTGATATTCTCGATTTAAAATTTAGTTCGGAAGGCGTTAAAAACTTCACAGCACAGGGTGGGTTGAATGAGGAACTCGCGTATACCTAATTTTTATGATTTTTCAATTTTCCAACGCCTTGATATAATTCGAGAAAATGGTTTTCTTGAGCAAGAAGACATAAAGAATATTATCAACGGTGACTATACTCTCTCCTCCGAGAAAGCAAATGGAATGATTGAAAATGTCATATCAGTCTTTTCTCTCCCTTTATCTGTTGCACTTAATATGCGAGTTAATGGAAAAGATTACATTGTTCCAATGGTCGTCGAAGAACCTTCAATTGTTGCTGCTCAAAGTTCTGCTGCAAAAGTTGTAAGAAATGCAGGAGGCTTTACAGCGGAAAGCACAAAGCCCATCTTAACAGGCCAGATTCTATTAACCCACGTCGATAATCCTGCAAAAACAAAGCAGACCTTATTGCAAAAAAAGAATGAGATTTTAGCACTCGCCAATTATCTCCAACCAAAGATGCAAGCAAGAGGTGGAGGCGCCATTGATTTAGATGTCAAAATATATCCCGCAGTAGCAAACTTTGAAGCCCTAGTATTATTGAATATTTACGTTGACACTCGCGATGCAATGGGTGCAAATCTTGTTAATTCAATTTGCGAAGGAATTACTCCACTTGTTGAAAAAATCGCAAATGCCAAAGCATTTATGAGAATTTTATCAAATTTATCAGATAGGTCGCTTGCACGTGCTTTATGCGTTATTCCCCCACCTTTACTTGCGGGAAAAGGCACAAGTGGAGAAGAGATCCGTGATGGTATAATTTTAGCAAATTATTTTGCTTCAATCGATCCGTATCGAGCCACAACACATAATAAGGGAATTATGAACGGAATTGACCCATTAGCAATTGCAACAGGTAATGATTGGCGCGCGATTGAAGCAGGAGCTCACGCTTATGCAAGTCGTGGTGACCATTATACTGCCCTTACTCAATGGTATAAAGACAATGATGGAAATTTAGTCGGGAAAATAGAATTACCTCTGAAGGTCGGTATTGTAGGTGCTCCATTACAATCTAACAGTATGGTCAAATTAGTTCATAAAATACTTGATTTGAAATCAGCAAATGAATTAATGGAATTGATGGCATCAGTGGGACTTGCCCAAAATCTGTCAGCTTTGCGAGCTCTCGTTAATGAAGGAATTCAACGAGGTCATATGAGTCTCCATGCCCGTAGTGTTGTGCAAGCAGCTGGTATACCCGACAAATATTTCGATACAGTTGTTGATGAAGTAATTAAATCAGGCGAAATTAAAGTCTGGAAAGCAAAAGAAATATATCAAAAATTGGAAAGTATGTCCGAAGAAACTCAAAAAGAAAATCAAATTCCCGAAAGTGAATTATCTACTGCTAATGGCAAGGTCATTTTATTTGGCGAACACGCTGTGGTTTATGGATATAATGCAATTGCCGCTCCAATACCTTACGCAATTCGCTCAAAAGTCGAAAAATCGGATGATAAATCAGCAGTAATTATACCCCGTTGGGGTATGGAATTTGACTTATTTACAGATACTGAAAAAAAAGTCAAGCAAAAACCTGTCGAAGAAAAAAATTCAATGACCGAGGCTATTGAACATATTTTAACACGATTAGAATTAAATAAGGAAAATCTCCGAATTTTAGTATTTCCTCAAATTCCGAGAGCAATGGGTTTGGGAGGCTCGGCTGCATTAGCAGTTTCGATAATACGCGCATTATGTAAATATGCAAATCTAAATTTATCGGATAATCAAGTCAATGAATTATCTTTTGAAGCTGAAACGATAGTGCATGGCACTCCATCAGGTATAGATAATACAATAGCAACTTATGGAAAATTGCTTTTGTATAATAAAGAAGCAAAACCACGAACAAAGCCAATACAGCTATCTAAACCTTTGCCAATCTTAATAGGATTAAGCGGACAGGAGGGATTAACTTTAAAAATGGTTCGAAAAGTTCGTGATGGCTGGGAAAAGAACCCAAAACTTTATGATTCTATTTTTCAAGAAATAAATGAAATTACTTTACAGGCGCTTGATGCTCTTGCATCTTATGACCTCGAAAAAATTGGCAATTTAATGAATCTGAATCACGGATTACTTAATGCGTTACAAGTTTCAACATTGACATTAGAAGAAATGATAACAATAGCACGAAATAATGGTGCACTTGGTGCGAAGCTAACCGGTGGTGGTGGTGGTGGGGCGATGATTGCGCTATGCCCTGAAAATCGCGAGCATATTTCAAAGGCTCTTGAAAGTGCAGGCTATCAGACAATTATAACTGATATTTCTAATTAAAATTCTATATTATGGAAAATAATATCGTTTCATTTAATAATGAATTGCTTATTCTTGTTGATGAAAATGATAATGAAATTGGATATCTCGAAAAAAACAAATGTCATCAAGGTAATGGGATTCTGCATAAAGCATTTTCTATTTTTTTAATTAATGATAAAAAAGAATTACTTTTGCAAAAAAGAAGTCCCAATAAGCTTCTTTGGGGAAATTATTGGTCAAATTCGGTCTGCAGCCACCCACGAAAAGGAGAATCAATAGAATTAGCAACAAATAGGCGGCTTAGAGATGAATTAGGTATTGAATTAGATAATAATTTACATTTTCTTTTCAAATTTCAATATTTTGCACAATTTGAGAATATTGGTTGCGAACGGGAATTATGCAGCGTTTTTGCAGGGAAATATTCAAGTCCAATTTATCCAAATAAGAATGAAATTTCTGATATTAAATATATCCCTCTGTCCTTAATCAATGATGAATTAAGTCGCAACAATTCAGAATTTACCCCTTGGTTCAAAATTGAATGGCAAAGAATCTCTGAAGAATTCATTCAATTTCTAAATGATTTATAATTTCCATTCTTTTTATTATTCTTAATTTGCAAAAATTAATATTCTGAATTGCTGTTGAACATACTTTTTTTATCTGCAAGAATACCTTATCCAATGATAGGTGGCGATAGAATCAAGTCCTTCCATTTATTGCAACATTTAGCTAAATCACATAATGTTACTCTTATTACATTTTATCAAGGGAATGATAATTACCGTGAATTTCAAAAAGTAATTGAAGATATTGGAGTTAAAGTTTATGTTATTCCATTAAATCCAATAAAAGCAACCCTTGCTTCTATTCCCCGATTATATCAGTTAAAACCATTAGAAATCTATTTTTATTATCAAAATGCATTCAAAAAGAAAATTGAAGAATATCTACAATCCGAAACTCCCGATTTAATTATTAGCTTTTTTATGCGAACAGCTGAATATGTTAAGCATTTACCCCATAAAAAGATATTAATTGCAGAAGATTCGCGCATTCTTTACCAATCGCGGTCGGCAAAAGATAGCAAAAATATAATTCAAAAATTAGTTCGCACTTATGAAGTCGCATCATTAAAACATTATGAACCCCATATAATGAACTATTTCGATATTGTTACTTTTGTAACTAAAGAAGATATTGAATTCTCAAAGAAATGGAATCCAACAATAAGATACGAACTATTGACAAATGGTACAGACGTAGAAAAATATATACCTTCGGATTTTAATTTAAGGAAAAATATAGTATTTACGGGCAAATTAGACTTATGGGCAAATGATCTGATGATAATGAGAATTGTTAATAATATTTTACCAATTATTCGACAAAAATTCCCGAATATCAGATTTCAAATTATTGGGGCAAAAGCTCCAAATATGATAAAAAAACTCACAAAATTACCAAATATTGAATTATATGAAAATGTACCTGATTTTACTCCATATCTTCAGAAAGCTCGAGTATTTTTGCATCCACATCTTGGAGGGTCAGGTATCCAAAACAAAGTGCTTGAAGCAATGAGCGCAGGAGCTCCCGTCGTAACTACACCATCAGGAAATCAGGGTATATATGGAATTCATCGAGAACATTTAATGATTGGTAATAATGATGTTGAACTTGCTCAATTAGCTATCGAAATTTTAGAAAATGATGAACTTGCCCAAAAAATATCTATTAATGGACGTCAACATATTTTAAATACTCATTCTTGGGAAATTATTTATAAAAATATGGATGATATAATTTCTGAATTGTTCAATGAAAAATAAAGCATTTTTTTTAGATAGAGATGGAATAATTAATGAAAGACTAATTGGTGATTATGTTAAATCCATCGATGAATTTGTGTTCATAGAGGATTTTTTCAATCTTTTTAAAAAAATAAAAGACCACGATTTCTTAGCAATTCTCATCTCGAATCAACAAGGTGTGGGTAAAGGTTTAATGACTGCTGCTGATTTAGAAGATATCCATAATTATATGCAAAATGAATTATCCGAAAAAACGGGTTATAGACTTGACGATATATTTACCTGCTCGTCACTGGCAAGTGAAAATGATTATCGCCGAAAGCCTTATCCAGGTATGATACTCGAAGCAATTGAAAAATATGATATAGATCCAAGTCAAAGTTTTATGGTAGGTGATTCACTAAGCGATATTGAAGCAGGAAAGCGAGCAGGTGTAAATACGATTTATATTGGGGAAAATAAAATTACGAATGCAGATTTTAATTTTGTAAATATAATGGAATTCGTTAAACATTTTGAAGATGTGCAACGAAATAATCCAAAATGAAAATTAAAGCTCAATTACCATATAGTCTTGATCAATATAGAAATTTAGGAAAAGAAGTATACCAATCTATTTCTCAGACAGAATATGTGTTTGTGTTCGCGCTTGCAATTATTGTTGGTCTTTTAACGGGTTTCGCAGAAGTAATATTAAAATTAATAATTGAATTTTTTACAGATTTATTTTTTAGCAATAATATCACATCAGGAAATAAATTTAAAGATTATACCTGGGTATTCTTAGTTATTTTACCTTCGATTGGATTTATTATAACACAACTTTTAATCCAGGTATTGTCTATAAAGGCAAAGATGCATGGCGTTTCGCAAGTTATATATTCAATTTTATTAAAACATGGATTAATTAAGCCTATCGCCCCAATTACGGAAGGAATAACATCTGCTATAACAATTGGGACAGGAGGGAGTGTTGGACCTGAGGGTCCTGCAATTTATTTGGGCGCAGGAATTGGATCTATAATTAGCAAAATATTCAATGTAAATCCTAGGCGAATGCAAATTCTTGCTGCTGCAGGAGCTGGAGCAGGTATTGCTGCTGCTTTTAATGCACCTATTGCAGGAGCATTATTTGCAATTGAAATAATTTTGATGGATTTCCATTTTAATCAATTTTCTGTTGTTGTGTTTGCAACGGTCTTTGCCACTTTTGTATCAAGGTCGCTTCTTGGAGATGTTGCTTCATTTTCTTCCGTTCAGTATCAATTACATAATGGATTTGAATTTTTACTCTTTGCAGTTTTAGGAGTTTTTTCGGGATTAGTCTCTTTTCTATTTATCAAATTTCTTTATTGGCTTGAAGATTTTATTAAGACAAAATTACGAATTAATAAATATCTCAAAGCATTGCTTGGCGGTATTCTTTTAGGCGCTATTGGGCTTATATTACCTGAAGTGCTTGGTGTAGGCTATGATGTGATTGATAATTTTTTGAAAAATAAAATTGTTTGGTACATTGCGCTGATTCTGATTTTTGCTAAAATTTTCACAACTTCATTAACATTAAGCTCAGGAGGTATGGGCGGTATTTTTGCACCCACATTGGTTATTGGTGCAAGTTTAGGCTCATTCTTTGGATACATCTTTAACTATATTTCTCCTGAATTAGCTCCTCAACCTGAAGCGTACGTGATTTTGGGTATGGCAGGTTTATTATCGGGGACTATTCATGCACCCATTACCTCGATAATAATGATTTTTGAATTAACAAAAAATCAAAATTTTATATTGCCTGCAATGATTACGTGTGTGATTAGCATAGCAATATCACGCAGATTAATTAGAGAATCAATTTATATGCAACCACTCGCAAAAAATAATCTTCTTTTGCCGCAATTGACTGAGCTTAACATCTTAAATTCAATTCCTGTGAAGGAAGTTTTTACGGGTAATTATCTAATCATATCAGAAAAAGAAAATTTGAAATTGATTATTTCTAAGTTATTAAAACAAAATATATCAGTGCTTGTAGTTGAAGATAATTTTGAAAAATTTATTGGTTTGATAACAATGGATCAAGTTCGTGAAATACTCTTTGACCAAGATGTACTTGGAGAATTATTGATTGCAGGAGATATTGCAAAAAGAAATTGTCCTATTATCAAAGAGAGCGATACTCTTAAGACTGCATGGGATGTAATGAATCAAAGTAAATTGGATTATCTGCCTGTCAGTGATGATGAAGATACTTTTAAAATTGTGGGCATTATTTCACGAAAAGATTTAGATGAAATCTATAATCAAGAAATTAAAAAATTTGATATGTCAATGAATTTAGCATCAAGTTTAACTTTATCAAATGCCGAGGAAGGCATTCCAATTTTTGGTCAATATGTGTTGCAAGAGATAGAAGTCTCAAAATCATTTCTTGGTAAAACAATTAAAGAACTTGACATAAGAAATAGATTCAAAGTAGAAATAATTTTGATTAAATCAATAGATAAACGGAATAACACACAAGTAATAATACCAACGGGAAATTATAAATTCAAAAAAAATGATAGAATTGTGATTTCAGGCAATCAAAATGATATAAATAAATTCAAAATTATTGATTAAGTTTTCAATACTTTTTTCTTTGCCGCTGGGAATAACACATTATTCAATATCAACCTATATCCCGGCGAATTTTTATATAATGCTAAATCTGTTGGGGGGTCGCCCACAAAATGTTGATAATCCTCAGGGTCATGTCCGCC
>JAGOIG010000094.1 GCA_017995735.1 Candidatus Kapaibacterium sp.
GTAATAATACTTACATTTTTGTAAAATTTTTTATTAATTTTCTTTATAAATTTCGATTTCTTAAATTTTACTAAATTAACTAAATTATTCTTAATTTTGTATTTTAAATTATAAAATTTGAATAAAATTTAATTGTTAATTTAATGCCATTTATTAAACTATTCTCTAATGACCTCGCTATAGATCTTGGGACAGCAAATACTCTTATCTGGATGCCTGGTAAAGGTATCATTCTAGACGAACCATCAGTAGTCGCGTATGATAAAGCAACTAAGCAAATCAAAGCTATTGGAAAAGATGCCGAACGTATGATTGGAAAAACACATCGAGATATTAATGTCATAAGACCACTGCGGGATGGTGTGATTGCGGATTTTGAAATTGCTGAAGGTATGCTCCGTGCATTCATTCATAGAGTAACTAAAAGCTGGCAACCACCTCGTCGTGTTGTCGTAGGCGTCCCCTCAGGCATTTCTGAAGTTGAAAAACGTGCAGTCAGAGATAGTGCTGAACATGCGGGTGCAAAAGAAGTCTACCTTGTTGCTGAACCTATGGCTGCTGCTATCGGCATCGGTATTGATGTCCATCAATCATTTGGAAATATGATAGTTGATATTGGTGGTGGAACTTCTGAAATTGCTGTTATTTCCTTAGCTGGTATTGTTTCTGATATCTCACTGCGGGTGGCGGGAAATGTTATGAATAATCAAATTATTCAATATTTCCGTCGAGCTCATAATTTATTGATAGGGGAACGCACCGCTGAATTGGTAAAAATTCAAGGTGGATCTGCTGGCCCACTTAAAGAAGAATTACAAATTGAAGTGCGTGGTCGAGATCTCGTTACCGGTGTTCCGAAATTGATAACTGTTACTACTAATAGTATTCGCGAAGCTCTCTCGGATACAGTTACTGAAATTGTTAATGGCATTCTACGATTATTAGAGCAAACACCCCCCGAACTTGCTGCTGATATTCTCGAACGTGGTATATTCCTTAGTGGTGGCGGTGCTTTATTGAAAGAATTAGACAAAAGAATTGCCAAAGATACGGGATTGGCAGTTTATGTTGCTGAGGAACCCCTTAAGGCTGTTGCCTTAGGAACAGGTAAAATTCTTGAAAATCTTAATTATTATTCTCCTGTACTAATTAAAAATACTCGATATTGATTGGAACATTTGATAATATATTCTTTTTTCTTGTTCTTGCTCATCTCTAATATGGGAGAAAATGAAAATAATGCTCATCAAATTATTATTGATTCAAATCTCTCTTTTTCTCAAGCCATAGCAGGGACTAATGCACCACAAAATATTATTAATAATTTAATTCTTTTGGATGTTGAATATTATTCATTTGATAATAAATTACATCGTGGTCAATTAGTAATTAATAAAGATTTAAAGAATGATGTTATTGAAATATTTGATTTTATTAAATCAACAAAATTCCCTATTGCAAAAGTGATTCCAATAGTTGAATATAATTGGTCCGATGATGCTTCAATGCTTGATAATAATACTTCTTCGTTCAATTATAGAAAAGTAGCAGGAAAATCTAAACTTTCAAACCATAGCTTTGGCACGGCAATTGATATAAATCCATTGATTAATCCTGCGGTTTATTCCAATGGAAAAATTTCACCAACAGGTGCTAAATATGATTCAAGCGCAAAGGGTGCTATTGCAGGGAATTCAGCTTTGACTCTTGAATTCAAAAAACACGGCTGGAGGTGGGGCGGTGACTGGAATTCATTGAAGGATTATCAACATTTTGAGAAACCGTTGCAATGACTTAAAATATTATTATGAAAAAATCAGAAAAAAATATTTATGATGAGATAATTAGTCAATTAAAAGAAGAGATTAATAGACTAAATAAGGAAATTCTACAGTTCTCTGAAATTCAAGAGCAGAATCAGGCTCAATCTGCTGAGTTGGAAATTCAGAACGAAGAACTGATTTCTACTCGTTATGAACTTGAGCTTCAAAATGAAGAGCTTAAACGAACTCAAAGTGAAATCGAGCAATTACTTAACAAATTTAATGTCCTCTTTAATCTGGCTCCTGTTGGATTCCTTCTTATTTCTGAAAATTTTATTATAATAGATGCGAATAAAAAAGCCACAGAACTGCTTTCTATATCTAATAAAGAATTAATTAGTAAAGAAATTAGCGAAGTGCTTCCAAATTCTTTTAAAAGTTATATCAATTCTATAATACGAAAAAAAGAAAAAGCAGAATCTGTCGACATCGAAATCAATAACAATAATGAAACGCGGTTTTTAAGGGTAGATTTGAAAATATTAGAAAATATCCTCGGAACTGAAAAATTTATATTGATTTCATTAACAGATATTACTTTACTTCATCAAATTTATAAGCAGCTCGAAGAAAGTGAAGAGAAATTTCGTAGTATTTTTGAACAAGCACCTATTGGAATATATCGCACAACTCCTGAAGGCAACTTCTTACTGGCTAATCCAAAACTTATTTCTATGCTTGGGTATTCATCTTTTGATGAATTGCAATCAATTAATCTTGAGGGTAAAGATTATCCAATGCAGAAACCACGTGAACTTTTTAAGAAAAAAATCGAGAAATTTGGTGAAATTAACGCAGAACCAAATCTTTGGCTATGTAAAGATGGACGAGAAATAATTATTCGTGAATCAGCAAAAGCAGTTTATGATGAGAATGGAAAAATCAAATATTATGAAGGTGTTATTGAAGATATTACTGAAGAGGAAAAATTAAAAGAGACTCTGAATGCAATAATAAAATCGATACCCGATTTATTGATTATTGTTGATGAAGATGGATATTATATTGATATTTTTACAAGTAATGAATCCCTTCTTTATGCTCCTCGTAACGAGCTTCTAGGGCAAAGGATTGATAAAGTATTCTCAAAAGATATTAGCGATTTTTTTATGAAAAGTATTAAGACCGCAATAAAAGGTTCAAAACCTATTTTAATTAATTATGAATTAGACGTGTTAAGTGGCCATAAATATTTTGAAGCAATTCTTACACCTATCAAGCTTGAACTTGTATCCGAAAAACAAAAAGTAACCTTTCTTGCTCGCGATATTACTGATCGTAAGCAGATTGAAATAGAATTGGTCAATGCTAATTATGAAAAAGACTTATTTTTTAGCATAATTGGTTATGATTTGCGTGACCCAATTACCTCGCTTGTTACGTATGCCGATATTTTTATTAATTACTTCGATAAATTAGACCCTGAACAAATTAAGGACTATACTCTAAAGGTCAGCCAAGAAATTTATACTCTTAAAAATTTAATAGAAAATTTATTGGATTGGTCTAAATCCCAATCTGGCAAACTTGATTATTTACCTGAAGTTACAGATTTATATAATCTTATAGAAAATGTAATTTTGATTTATAATAATATGCTTAAAAGCAAAAATCTCACCATCACCTCAACTGTTCAGCCTAAAACATATATTTATGTTGATAGATTTATGATTTCATCAGTTTTAAGGAATTTGATTTCAAATGCTATGAAATACTCGTATGCAAATAGCACAATAGAAATATATGTTGAAGATATAGATCCATACTTTAAGGTTTATGTTAGAGATTATGGAATAGGGATTCCACCTGAGAAGATGGAAACTTTATTCCAAGATGAAAGTTCTGAAATTATGGGAGCAGGCAAAACTCGCGAGCCTGGCCTTGGTTTGCAAATTTCCAAGAACTTTATCCAAAAACATAATTGTATTATTGGGGTTGAAAGTGAAGTTGGAAAAGGTTCAATATTTTTCTTTACAATTCCCAAAGCTACTCAAAATAATTTTTAACATTATATTATTATTTTATTAAATTTTCTTAATTTAACAGAATATTTTTTTTAAAATTATAATAAATTCAATTTTGAGGTATTAATGAAATCCTATTTCGAACCTTTTAAAATTAAAGCTATCGAAGAAATTCCTATTACTACGCGTTCCGAAAGAGAAAAATACATCAAAGAGGCAGATTACAACCCATTTTCATTGAAAAGCGATTATATAACAATTGATTTGCTGACAGATAGTGGAACCTCAGCAATGAGTTCTAAGCAATGGGCGGCAATTATGGATGGCGATGAATCATATGCAGGCTCACGTAATTGGTATGAATTTGAAAAAGAAGTAAAAAAAATAACAGGCTTTAAACATATTATACCCGCGCATCAAGGAAGGGCAGCTGAAAGAATTTTATTCGCAGTAATGTCAGGACCAGGCAAAATTGTTCCAAATAATACCCATTTCGATACAACTCGAGGCAATCTGGAATATAATGAGGCAATTGCAATCGATGTACCTGTACCCGAAAGTGAAGATCCGTCATTCATTGCTCCTTTTAAGGGCAATATGGATATTGCAGCACTTGAAAAATTAATTATTGAAAAAGGTAAAGAAAATATCCCGCTCTGCATAATTACTATTACAAATAATAGTGGTGGCGGACAACCAGTTTCAATGGAAAATATAAGACAGACAAAAGAATTGCTTAAAAAATATGATATTCCATTATATCTTGATTGCTGCCGTTTTGCAGAAAATGCATATTTTATAAAAAAGCGTGAAAAGGGATACGAAAATAAATCTATACTCGAAATTTCTCAGGAAATGTTTTCTTATGCTGATGGTGCTACAATGAGTGCAAAAAAAGATGGTTTATCAAATATTGGTGGATTTATTGGCACTAATGATGATAAAGTTGCTGAAGCATTACGTACAAACCTAATTGTTACCGAGGGATTTATAACATATGGCGGATTAGCACGCCGAGATTTATCTGCTCTTGCTCAAGGCTTTCGCGAAGTTGTTAATGAACGATACTTGGAATATAGGGTTGAACAAGTAAATTTCCTTGGGCAATTGCTTATGGAAGGAGGAGTTCCAATTTTGGAACCTGTTGGCGGTCATGGTGTTTATCTTGATGCAAAACGATTTGCTCCCCATATAAAGCAAGAGTATTTTCCTGGTCAAAGTATTGCCTGTGAAATATATAAAGAGGGTGGCATTCGCTGTTGTGAAATCGGGTCGGTTATGTTTGGCACATATGATGAACAAGGGAATTTTATTGCTCCAACCCTTGAATTAGTACGACTTGCAATTCCACGCCGTGTTTATACAAGTGATCATTTACGTTATGTAGCAGAAAGCGTTATTAATGTTTATAATAATCGTGAACAATTGCAGGGTATGAAAATTACTTGGCAGCCTGAATTTCTAAGACATTTTACAGCAAAGTTTGATTATATTTAAATTTAATTTAATTTTTTTAAAATTTTTTTAATTATCCATCTAATACTTTTTTTAGATGGATTTTTTTTATTATTATGTCAAAAAATATTCACATTATGGAATAATATTGACAATTTTTTTATAATTTTGTAATAGTGATTATAAACTATTTAAGAATTGACATATTATTGGAGGATTAGTGAAAAAAGCAATGATGATTCCGTATTAAAATTAGCAAAATCTCTTGATGTACCCAAACGCTTAGCAAGTATTCTTGTTGCAAGAGGAATTGAAGATAATCAAATCGCGAAGAAATTTCTTAATCCGAGTTTAGAGGATTTATATGATCCATTTTTATTTGAGGAAATGGAAAAAGCAGTTGATAGGATCCTTAAAGCAAGGGATAATAAAGAAGTAATTTGGATACATGGAGATTATGATGCTGACGGAACATCCAGTGTGGCAATGCTTACGGATTTTCTTCGAAGCATTGGGTGCAGTGCTTATTATTATATCCCCGATAGATTCTCCGAAGGTTTCGGTTTATCAAATCATTCGATTAATAAAGCTAAAGAAGCGGGCGCAAGCGTTCTGATTTCAGTAGATGTTGGTATCACAGCTTTTAATCAAGCAATATTATGCAAATCGGCAGGTATTGATTTAATTATCTGCGACCATCACGAAATTAATGAGCGTATCCCTGAAGCTTATGCAATTCTTGACCCTTGCCTCCCTGGCTGCCAATATCCTTTTAAAAATCTCTCTGCAAGTGGTGTAGTCTTTAAACTTGTTCAAGGAATAGCAAAAAAATTACAACTTGATGATAGATATTTTTCATATCTTGAATTAGTTGCAATTGCTTCAATTTCAGATATGGTACCTCTAATCGATGAAAATAGGATACTTGTTCATTATGGAGTAAAGCAACTTAATGAAAATCCACGACCTGGGATTCGTGGTTTGCTATATTGTACTGGATTGGAGAGAGGAGAGATATTCTCGACTAATATTGTCTATGCAATGGCACCTTTGATTAATGCTGCGGGCAGATTAGGTGACGCAAATCGTTCAGTTGAGATGCTTATCCAAAAAGATGTAAATTTAGCATTTCGTATTGCACAGGAATTGGAAGAAGAAAACCGCAAACGCCGATTGCTCGACCAACAAGTTTTTGATGAAGCTCTGCCTCTTGCCGAAGAATATTTGCGATATAATAAACATCGATCACTTGTTATTCATAATAGCTCTTGGCACGAAGGTGTAATTGGTATTGTTGCCTCGAGGTTGGTTGATAAATTTAAAGTCCCCACAATACTTCTTACTAACTATGGAGATATCTCCAAAGGTTCAGCGCGAAGTGTCGATAATTTCGATATTTATGCTGCTCTTAAAGAATGCAATGATTTGCTGCTTGAATATGGCGGGCATAGGCATGCAGCAGGTTTAACTTTAAAAGCGGAAAATATTCCCGAATTTCGGGAAAGAATTGATAGCCTTGCACGTGAAAAAATTACTGACGATATGCTTCATCATGAAATTCTTGTCGACACCGAAATTTCATTTAATGAGCTTTCTCCAATGCTTATTAATTCACTTAATCGCCTTGCTCCATTCGGCTATGGCAATGATAAGCCAACCTTTTTAACTCGCAACGTAAGTTCTATTAATGGATTAAAGTATATTGGCAATAATTCATATAAATTCCGAGCAATACAGAATAATTTCGTCATTGATGCCATTTTGCCAATAGTTGCAAACAAAACCTCCCTTATCTCAAAATATAAACGCTTCTCCATTGTTTATACAATTGAATCCATTGGCCAAGGCAATATCAAATTCCCGCAATTAATTATTAAAGACATATCCGCAGATTAATTCAATAATGTCAATCGATTCACTTGATAATTTCTTTCAGCAAACTTTTGATATTCTGAAAAATTCTATCTTGAATGATAATGAAAAGTTCATTGATATATTGCAAATTTTTGAATATCTTATAAATTCAAAAGCCGAAAATAGCAGGCAAATTTTCTCATCATATTATTC
>JAGOIG010000095.1 GCA_017995735.1 Candidatus Kapaibacterium sp.
TAGTCAAGGACTTGAAAATAAGGGTGGGAAAATTGATAATATCGGTACAATACGAGTGAAAAGTGGGCAAGTTATATCTTTACCCGATACTCTTGGGGGTAGGTTTGAATATGTGCAATCCGATTCAACTACATTTTATCAAGTTCCAAATATTGTTTATAATCAATTAGTATTTAAAAATAATTCCAAAAAATTTGTTCTTGATAATAAAGACCAATTTAATTTTACTAAAAATCTCATCTCCCGCGATTCTTTGATTTTAGATAGTTCAGCAACATTGACAACGTTTTATATTGGCACTAACCCTAACGATGTAATTGCCAATTCTGCTCTAAAGAATAACAAGTCAGAATACACAGGACCAAAAGATTTGATAATGCGGAATGAGGTTAATACTCAAAATATTATTGCTGATGGCAAATTTTCAAGATTAAATATCGACAACCCTAATGGTGTGAATATCCAATCAGGTGGATTTCAAATTACAGATAAACTCACTTTAAAGCGCGGAAATTTGCATAATACAATAGAAAATAACTTTATAATGGCTGATTCGACTGAAATTGAACGATATGTGGGAGCATCATTATCCAATGAACCAAGTTTTGCAGGTCGGGTAAATGTGAGATATAGTGGCATAGGAACACTAACAACAGGTGGAGAGATACCATCCAATAAACAATCACTGCAAAATTTAATTGTTAATAATACAGATAGTTTAATACTTAATAAGAATATCACTGTTAATGATTCGCTTTATATTAATCCTAAAATTATTGCTTTCGATGATACATTGACACTTGCAAGTGCGAAGAATCCTGTTTTTCAGGATACAACGCATTCAGAAGTTTCAGGTATTATGGAAAGGAATAATTTAAAAATTGGCGAGCGGAATTATTTCCACAGTTCCTATACTTATATAATGTTTAATTCCGTTGCAGATGCAAATGGAATAAGCGATATTACAATGGACATCCGAGCGGGAATTTATTCGCCTTTTGATATTAGTAAATCAAAGGTCCGCCGTTCCTTCCAAATAACAATGAAAAATGCGTTTGGTGATTTTGTTGATAATGGATTCAATGCCGAATTTGGTTATGGCTGGCGCAATTCCACAACAGAATTATATGATGAAACTTATTCTTTGCGTGACACATTTATTGATTTAATACTTCAAAGATGGGATGGATTGGAATGGAATGATTTACATCCAGATTTACCAAATATGGATAGCGCACACAATTGGGCTTGGCAAATTTTAACAAATTTAAATACTACGGGAAATTTTGCTATTGGTTTGCCCGTTCATTTGGATATTTCTCTACAGGCAAAAGTATATCTTGAAGGTGCTTATGTCCCTAATTCACTTGGTGAAATGCGTTTTGATTTATGGACACAGGGACTACTGATAAATAATTTAAATCCAAATGAATTTCCACTGGATTTAATCAAAAATGTTGATTTTACACAAATCCAATCAATACCTGATTCGGTTGTCGATTGGATTGTGCTGAATTTCAGGAATGTTAATAATCCTGAGGACCAATTTTCTAAGCTGCTTTTAATAAGGTACGACGGCAAAATTGTCGATTTAGCGGGTAATACTAAAATTCGCATTACCCGCGCTGATTTCGACCCACGAGTTAGCGGAACGCAATTTGAATTGACAATATTGCATAGGAATCATTCATCTGTTAAAACATTAGACCCTGTATCATTGATACCTGAAAATAATGCGAGAATTTATGATTTTTCTAATTCAGAAATTGTATTTGGGGGAATTGCTTCAATGAAATTAGTCGATATTACGCAAGGGAATAGAATTTACGCTATGCGTGCGGGATACTTTATTAATGATATTAACACAAAAAACCTAATGCTTGATGCCCTTAATCCATATACGGAATTAAAAGATTATATTACTTCCTGGGAAAATATATCACAGACAGGTTATTTATTGTTTGATTATAATTTAGATGGAATAGTCACAACTACCGACTTTAATATGAGTTGGAATAACAGGATTAAATAAGTAATTATGAAAAGATTATGTTACATATTGCTTATTTTTTTCATAATTATTGCAAAAGGTAATACTCAAGTTATTGATACTGTTGCAATTGTCAAAATTGATAATTATAATAAACCAGCACCGAATCAATTAGAGTTTGATATGTATATAGAGCGTTCATCTGATAAATGGGCATATTTTGCTAATTCTACTTTTCATTTGAAGTTTGACGACCCTACTATTCATCTTAATTCCGATGATTTCAAGATTGAACGTATTGCAACTTCCCTCCCAAATGGAATTATTTCCGGGAGCAATGTGACACCTTTAAATGGCTATATTTCCACTGAGAAAATAATTAATGACAAAATAAGCATTGGAATATTAGGACCTGATACATATTTTGAAACTTCATTAATTCCCAAAGATTCTTTATACTTATTAGGTAGATATAGAATTACATCACTAAATAATCAATTTTTGCCACGTTTATTATTATTTGAGCAACCAATTACATATTATCAAGCAACTGCATATAAGACTGATAAAGATTCAATTGTAGATAATGCAATAATTTGGTATAATACTGACGATAATATTGAATTAAATCAGGATCCATCATTATTTGTTTCTTTTCAAGTTAATGCTCCAAAGGAGTTGCCATTTATTTTAGATTTTTTTAGGGTTGAATATTTATCTACTTTGCAAAATGGAATAAGCTGGCAAACCAAGTCTGAGTATAACGTTGCAGGTTATATTGTAGCAAGAGCATTAAGGGCAAGTAAGATATATAATCCTGATAAATTAAGCTATGATACCATATTAAGTTGGAAGTCTGGGGGTCATTTTAATACAGCAATGATTGGCAAAGGCAATTCATCAACAGGACATTATTATGGGCAATTTCTCGATACAATTCAATATCGAGATGTGGAATATTGCTATAGGTTGTATGCAAATTTCATCGATGAATATGGAAATATTACACCTGATTCATTACTTGCACAAGCTTGCGTTCCAATTCCTAATGCAGTTATAGTGGAAGCTAACCCATCTCCAAATCCATTTAAAGATAAAACAACTATAAAATATAAATTGGATGATGATGTCTACTTGACAGTTTATGTTACCGATCCAACGGGAAGGATTGTTCGTAAATTAAATGATAAAGAAACAGGAAAATTGCTCGATAATACCAGACAAACAAGAGGTGTCCATGAAACAGTATTTGAACCACCACCTTATGTATCTGTGGGTGTATATGAGATTATATTCATTGCATATCCAATTGATGACCCAAGCGTTGAGATTTCTCGTTCCATTGTAAAAGTTATTTTAATGAGATAAGGAGAAAAAAATGAATTTAAAAAAATTAGCTAAGAGAAGTAATTGTAAATACTTGCTGTATTTGTTGAATATAATAATATTATTAGGAAGTTCTTATAATAATATTTATTCACAGCCACTTATTTATATTCCTGGATTAGAGAATACTCATTATGTTGATGGCGATATAACAATCCAAATGGAACAAAATTCAATGAGAAAAATTAAATTATATTACTCAATGGATACGGGCAAAACATGGACAAGAATCAATGAACAACCAATAAATAATATAGTTAATTTTACAATCCCTTTTACAATCTCACCATTGATGCAAATAAAGGCAGTAGGTGAAATAATAAAACCATTAAAATTAATTTGGGAAAATCGTGAGGCTCATAGAGGGGACATACGGGCTACTAATTTTTCACCTGATGGAAAATTGCTCTTAACACTTGGAAAAGATGGATGGATTAAAATTTGGGATATAGGGAAGAGAGTACTTATTGACTGGCTTTTTATTGAAAATAATGAATATACATATGATGCAAGATTTTTTCATTCAAATACACAAGTAATTTTTTCTTCAGGTAATAATGCATATATATGGGATAGGGCTAATAATACAGTTTCAATTTTTTATACAATTGGGAATTTCATTCGCAAAATAGATGTTCATCCAAAGGAAAATAAATTTGCTGTTATAACTGATGATAATAATTTGGCTGTTTTTCAACAAACATTTTTATTACCAATTCCTATATTTTTGAGATTGTATAGCAACAACACATATAAAAATTCATACTCAGTTAGATATTCTCAATCAGGAAATCAAATTGCTATATCTACATATAGCGGGAAAGTGATTATTACGAAGGCAGATTATTTTCAGCAAGATGTTATTCTCAATTTAATGCGTTCTCAGATATATTGCTCTGAATTTTGCAACAATGATCAATATCTTGCATATCCAGGTGATATGAATTCGTTGAATTTATACGATTTTAATACTCAAAGCACAAATCAATTGATGCCACAATTCCAAGGAACAATTAGAGATATAAAAAGATTCAAATCAAATTATGTTGCGGCGGGAGCATTGGATGGGACTTTGCAGGAATGGGATCTAGAGGATTTTACAAATTTGCCTGTAACAATAAGGGAACCATATGGAATTCTCAATCTCGATTTTACAAGTACAGGTGATACATTAGCAACGTCAGGAAGAGAAAATGCTTTTAGAATATGGAGAAATTTTGGCATAGATACAATTTCGCAGATTATTGATGTACGAGTTAGACAAGTCCTATATGTACAAGTAAAAACAGATAAAAACCTTTATTATCCTGGAGATTCTTGTAGTATCGCAATTTTATTCAATACAAAATATCAAGATACTCTCTCAAAATTTCCATTATGGCATTTCACGTATGACGTCTATATTCCAAATCATCTTTTTGCAATTAATAATGGGCAGTTTTTCCCAAATGATGCTATTAATGATAAAACAACTTATAATTTTTTAACAGATACTTTTAGGTTATATAAAGGCATTGCGGTTATGACAGACCAAAATATGGGCCAGATCCAAGTAAATCACTTTAAACCTGCAGAACCGAATAATTTCAACTACGTAATGCAATGGGAAGATGTAATGGTGCTATATATTTGTCCTCTTGTGCCGCCACCAAAGATTTCTGTGGTAAATACAGAATTTAATATTGTCCAAAGCAATAACAATGGCGATCTGCATCTCGATGCTAATTTGATTGAGGATGGTTATTTTTCAATAGAAATATATACAATTGATGGAAAGATGATAAAACAAATAAATCAAGAACTAAAACACGGATATTATTCTTTTGATATAAATTTACAAACTTATAGCTCAGGTGTATATATAATAAAAGCTCAGAATGTTTCTCAGGTAAAATATCTAAAATATCTAAAATTTTAAAGAATTATTTTGTGATTAATGAGATTAAAAAGACTATTTTTATTTACAATATTTTTTATTACAATAATATTCGTCAAAGGAAATTCTCAGCCTTTGAAATATGAAATTGTTGATATTCTAATTGACAATAATAAAGATACAATATATATTCATAGGAATTTAGGTGATTGGTGGATTGGAGCATTTGGTAGTGTTCCATTTAATCTTTATTTTGGTAAATTAAATAATTATGAGAATTATCAAATTATCCCAGATTATCAAATAAATAAAATCACATTTTCAAGCGGAACAGGGTGGGGTTATCAACTTGGACTTTTCGGCGAATGGAAAAAGAGCGAAAATAAATGGGGAACGGGTTTATTTGTTGCACTAATTAATAGAAAATTTAGCACAACAAACGAAGTTCCAAGCAATGATACTTTGAATACAAAATTTGTTAATTCGACAACGTTAAATTATATATCATTCTCGCCGTATTTTAGATATGATATTGATAATTTAGATGGATTATATTTTTTTGGTGGATTTGATTTTGATATACCACTATCTTCTAAAGGAGAGTTAATCAAACGATTTAATAATTTTGAATATATTGATGAAAAGTATACTTTTAAATATGTTTCTCAAAACTTTAGGCTTGGTTTTCAAGCAGGTATTGGGTATGAGATGTTTAATTCAAGTATTTTTCATTCATCAAGGCTAAATCTAACACCGTATTTTGCTATACATTCAGGTACAAATTATTTATCTGATTTAGGCTCAAGTTATAATGGTGTTAGCTTTCAAATAGGTGTCATTGTAAAGTTTGGACCTGATAAGACTACTCTTGATACCCACAAATTTAATCCAAATTACATTGAACCACCCATTTATTTAGCTTCGTTAACAAATGAGGTGGGTACTTCCTTTACAGAATTATTAAAAACTGAACCTATACTATCTGAAAATTTAGATACAGTACCTCAGCCACCTTCGTATGCAGAAAATATCGAGGAACCAACTGACCAAGCTCAACCACAGCCCATTAAAGAAATACCACCTTCACCACCAAGCAAATCAATAAGTATTCATCCTGGTGATACATTGAGATTTTCGTATCCAACATCAAGTTCGACAGATTTGACAAACGAACTGGTAACATATCTAGATGCAGTCGCAGAATTTCTTATAAATAACCCACAATATAGAGTAATAATTGAAGGACATTCTGATGACAGAGGAACTACAACACAGAATCTCGATCGGTCAATACGAAGATCAGTTATAGTGATGCAATATTTATTGAATAAAAATATACCACGCGGAAAAATAATTACGGCAGGTTATGGTGCAGTGCGACCACTTGTACCTAATAATTCTGAAAGAAACAGAGCAATTAATAGAAGAGTTGAAATTATAATTTTAAGATAGATTTAACTATGGAAAAAAATAAAACATTTTGCGTAATTGAAGATAATATACCAAATCGTAAATTATTTTCAATGCTTATACAAAGGGGGGGTTACAAGGTTGCTAACTTTGGAAATGCAAGCGATGCACTTCAATGGCTAAAAGAAAATAACGTAGATTTAATCATTCTTGATATTTTATTACCTGATATGAATGGCTCGGAAGTATTAAGCAATATTAAACAATTCCCACACCTTCAAAACACTAAAGTAATAGCCATTACAGGTTTCTCATCAAATTATGATAAAGAGAAATTCCTTTCTATGGGATTTGATGGCTTTATGGCTAAACCAATCAATACTGCAACATTTGTATCAGATTTAGAGAAATTTTTAAATAATTGAAAAATAATATGAAAATTAAAAAAAATGACGATTTAATAAGCACACAATCTAATACTAAAAAAAGGAAGCCTGTTTATAGTTTTTCAAGAACATACCCAGCTTATTTAATTCTTATTATTTTGCTTGTGTTGAGCTATTTTATCTATGATACG
>JAGOIG010000096.1 GCA_017995735.1 Candidatus Kapaibacterium sp.
TTCGAGCGGAGCGGGCACCTGGGGACCTCCAATCCGTACGGGCAGCGATTCCGAAGCAATGTTAATAAAAATAAAATTTGAGTAATACAATATAAATAACACAAAATATGCAAAAAGGATTCTAACATTGCAATACCTACATTCTGAATCGGGCAAAAGATCAGTGGCTGAATAATTTGGCTTTTTGTTGCAATTGAAATAACAACAAAATAAATAAATTAGAAATTTTTATATATTTATCTATATATGCATAACTTCTTTGTAAATTTGAATAAAATTAAAGGAATAATTATGGAAAATAATGCCCCAAAGTCAACACTTTCAAGTATATTGGTAGCACTTGCTTTTATCATATCATCTGTAATACTTGCTATTGGCATGGGTAATATCCGTGACAAGGGCGCTACAATAACAGTTAAAGGTTATGCTGAACAAAATATTAAAAGCGATGCAGCATATTGGACAATTTGGGTTAGTTCTAAGTCAAGTTCAATATCGGAAGCATATAACCAAATGAAAATAATGAAGGAGAGAGTTTATAATTTTTTAATTAAAGAAGGTTACCCTGATTCTTCCTTAAAAGAAGGTAATGTAGAGAATTTGCCTGTTTATGGACTCAATCCACAAGGATACCAAACGAGTGATATAGTTGCTTACAATGTTCAAACTTTTATAACTGTGTCATCAGCGGATGTATATAAAATTGACAATTCATCAAAAAAAATATTTGATCTACTTAAAGAAGGTATGAATCTTAATTCAAATCCGCCTCAATACTATGTTTCAAATATAGATAAGTACAAATTAAATATGTTATCACTTGCGTTGGCAGATGCAAAGATGCGTGCAAATGAAATTGCAAAAGGAACTGGTAATGATATAAAGCAGTTGAAATATGCTCGTCAAGGGATATTCCAGATTACAGCGCCAAATTCAAATGATGTTGCTGATTGGGGAATATATGATACTCAGACAATTGATAAAACAATAAAGCTGGCTGTTGATGCAACATATTATATAAAATAATAAAATGATTATGACTATCATTGAACTACAGAATTAAATTTTGGGTGCAAATAGCATCCTACTTAAAAAAAGCAAATACTTGTAGTTATTTAATTAGCTTTTTCTTTCATTTTTTCAATATTCCATAATTTTGATGAATTATAAAAATTACTTTATGAAAATTAGCCTTTATAATTCATTGACGCGGAAGATTGAGGATTTTACGCCACTTCAGGGAAATTTAGTACGTATATATTCTTGCGGTCCAACAGTTTATAATTTTTCACATATTGGAAATATGCGAGCATTCCTTTTTGCTGATTTATTGCAAAGAACAATGCGTACTGTCGGGAAATATGATGTGCGCTGGGTTATGAATATTACAGATATTGATGATAAAACTATACGGGATAGCGCAATTGGAAGTCCAAATTGGCTTAAGGAAATGGGCCAACAAAGTGATCAACCATTTGAAAATTTGAAAAAATTAACAAAATTTTATGAGAGAGCATTTTTGGAAGACATAGAAAAATTGGGGATAAATTTACAACATTTTTATGCAATGCCACACGCGACCGATTATATTCCACAGATGCAAGAATTGATTAGGAAAATTTATTATAATGGATTTGCATATATTTCAGATGGTTCGGTTTATTTTAATGTAACGAAATGGGTAGCGCTTGGCGAATATGGGAAATTGAAAACAATTGATTTTGAAAATTTCAAAGCGGGCTCCCGTATCGATTCAGATCAATATGAAAAAGAAGATGCAAATGATTTTGCACTTTGGAAAGCAAAAAGAGAACAAGAGCCATATTGGGATTTTGAACTGATTGGAAAAAAATTGCCAGGGCGGCCGGGATGGCATCTTGAATGCTCAACTATGGAATATGAGCTTTTGGGATTACCATTCGATATACATACGGGTGGGGTGGATTTGAAATTTCCACATCACGAGGATGAAATTGCACAAAGCAAAGCAGGGTACGGTATTGAACCCAATCCATTTTGGTGCCACAATGAATTTCTTGAAGTTGAAGGCGAAAAGATGAGTAAATCGCTTGGCAATTTCTTTACATTACGAGATTTGATTGCAAAAAATATAGACCCACTAGATATACGGTACTTGATGTTTTCAGCACATTATCGCACAAAACTCAATTTTACAAACGATGGCATAATATCAGCTCATAAAGCACGACTAAAAGTGCAAGATTATATTTATGAATTATTTGAGAACTCTACTAATTCGGGAATAAATGATATTTCTGAGGAGGATGATTTACAGACACGTTTTTTTGCAGAATTATCAAACGATTTACACACGCCAAAAGCACTGGCTGTGTTGTTTGATTTTATCAATAATTACCCCCCGCAGAAATTATCGAATTCGCTAAAATCAAAATTAATTGATGAGTTTCGTCAAATAAACGATATATTTAATATTTGGCAAATCGAACACAAACAAATTGAAACAATAGAAATACCTGATGAAATTATAAAATTAGCAGAGGAGCGATTGCAAGCAAAAAAGCAAAAAGATTTTACTCGTGCCGATAATATACGCAATCAAATCAATGCAATGGGATATATAATTATTGACACAAAAGAAGGATATGAGATAAAGAAGCAGTGAAGCAATATAAAACCACCCTGCAATATTACACTTCTCTTTTCGAGGATAGAGATTTCATCCTAAAATACTCCTTGAAAAAAGAATCAACTGGACGTCTTCTGAATTGACATCACTGCATATTTACACTTCCAGAGGGAAAAATCTCTTTTGGTATCTTTGTTTTTTAAACCTTTTCTTTATTCAACACGTCTAATATAAAATGAATTTTTAAAATCTACAGGAATATATAAGAACCTATGTACTTGTTAATTCAAATTCAAAAATTATATGAAAATCCTCAAGCGGTCTATTATTCTTGTTATATTATTTTCAATTATTTCTATTTCAATTGCCAAATCTGCGGGGAAAGTAACTGCAATAATTCTTGACAGTCAAAATTTATCACCACTTATTGGCGCAAATGCAGTGCTTCATAAAATTCAGGATTCATCTATTGTGACAGGGAAAGCAAGCGATAAAAATGGGCGTATTACTATTGAAGACATACCAAATGGGTCATATTATTTAAGGATTACTTATATTGGATATACACCTAAAATTGTAAGCCCTGTAATTGTAACACAAAAATCACCCAATGTTGCACTCGATACTATTCTTATCGATCCTACAAATGTAAATACAAAAGAAATTGAAGTTGTTGCAGATAAACCTATTATGGAATATTCTACTGATAAAAAAGTCTTCAATGTCAGCAAAAGCCTTATTGCATCGGGTGGTGATGCACTTGATGTTTTACGGTCAATCCCATCGATTGATGTTGATATTGACAATAATGTTTCATTGCGTGGCTCGGGAAATGTAAAAATTACACTTAATGGGCAAGAATCTGCACAGACTGAAAATATATTAGAAACAATCCCCGCTGATATGATAGAAAAAGTTGAAGTTATAACAAATCCTTCATCAAAATATAGCCCTGAGGGCTCAAGTGGTATTATTAATATTATATTAAAAAAGAATCAGAGATCGGGAATCAATGGTATTTTAAACGCAAATGTAGGAACAAGTGATAAGTATAATACAAGCAATAATATTGCATATAAAACAGGTATCTTCAATATCTATGGAAGTTATATGATGCGTTCTGCACATAATTCAAACACAGGATATAATAATACTTATAATGAAACGCAGGACAATCAATACTCAATTTTACAAAATAGCTCCTCGTATAATCGCTTTTTAATGCATAATGTTAGGGCAGGTGTCGATATGAATTTATCCAACTCACAAACAGCATCTTTAGAATTCGGTTATAGATTTATGAACCCACAAATGAACAATAATATTTCAAACCTATTTTCTGATACAGCTTTTTATGGTAGGACTAATTTCATAACATCAAGCAGCTCTAAACCTGAAAATAATATAATTGATCTGACAGCAAAATATGTCAATCAATTGAATAAAAATGGTGAAAAATTAAATTTCAGCGCGAATTATAGCGGCTTTAATAATAATTCGACTATGAATGTAAATCAAACACAATTTTCTGATGCTGATTTTTTAAATAGTACCGGTATAAGCAAATATCGAACTATTACAGACGGCAATTCTAATAACTATACGGTAAAATTGGATTATACGCTTCCATTTAGCGAAAAAACAAAACTTGAGGCAGGTTATAATGGCACATTTAGATTGCAGAACAATGAATTTAATAAAGATAATTATTTGAATAATGATTGGTTGCGTGATTCGCTTTACTTTGATAAATTTTCATTTAATGAATATTATAATGCATTATATATTAATTTTGGAAGCTATATTGGCAATTTTTCCTATCAATTAGGAACACGATTTGAACAAGCTAACACTTCATTAGACCAAAATGTATTAAATAAAAAATTCAATCAAAATTATTTTACAATTTATCCAAGTATATATCTTTCATATAATTTATCAGATATGGATAAATTCCAATTATCATATACACGACGTGTTAATAGACCACGTATGCACCAATTGAATCCCTTCATTGATTATTCTGACCCATTAAATATCAGATATGGAAATCCAAATTTGAAACCAGAATTTATAAATGCTTTTGAATTGGGATTTTTGAAAAACTACACAAAGCTTACTATTCTGCCTGAGGTTTTCTACCAATATACGCAAGATGTTGTAACTCCATATCGAGTATTTAATTCCGATGGTACAATTTCAAATTCATTTATTAATCTTGCCCAATCTCATAGAGCAGGACTTGATTTGAATACTGATTATACACTTACAAGATGGTTTCGTTTGAGTGCAAATCTCTCCTATTTCTATTATCATCTTGTAAATCAGAATCGCGACCCAAATATTTCGGATGCCGAAGATTATTCATATTCAATAAAATTTAACGGATTCTTTACATTTACTCGCGATTTTAATATTCAGCTTTCACTCAATTATGATGGACCGATGAAAACAGGTCAAGGCACACGCTCCGAACGTTTTCGCTCCGAAATCGGGATTAAAAAAGATATTATAAAGGATATGTTGACGTTAAATGTTCGACTGAGCGATATTTTCAATACTATGAAATGGGAAAATACAACTTATGGAAATGGGTATTATATCAATAATTACCACAAACCTGATTCTCGGGCATTATTTATAGGTTTGTCATTCAAATTTGGTCAAAATCAATACCAAAAAAACAAGAAACAAGATTTAGAGCAGCAAAATAATAATGAAGATTATCAGGATTTAGAAGAGTATTAGAAATTAGAATTGGTAAGATAAGATATTAGTATTTTATAATTCTCTTATTTTGCTTTCGTCTAGTGTGAAAAAAGGGATACTATTATGAATTTGAAAATTGTTCTTGAACCTGCTGAGGAAGGTGGATATACAGTTTATGTTCCTGCTTTGCCAGGTTGCATTAGTGAAGGTGATACAAAAGAAGAGGCAATCAATAATATCAAAGAAGCAATTGAATTATACTTAGAAACAATTGAAGACGAATCTATTGGCATTGAAGCTGAAAATTATGAAGTGATTGATATATGAGCGATATACCTTCATTACCATATGTTCAAATCATCCGTGCATTACAAAAACTTGGATTTGTTGTCGTACGACAAAAAGGTAGTCATATCAGATTGCAGAAAAGAACAAGTGATGCCATAATCAAAATAACAGTTCCTGCTCACAAGCCAGTTAAAGTAAATACATTACGTCAAATATTAAAGCAAGCAAAGATCTCCATTGAAGAGTTTAAAAAATGCTTATAATTTTTAATCTTTTTATAATTCTCTCATTTTGCTTTCGTCTTGTGCAATAAATTATAGAAAGGGTATAGCTATAAGGAAATCGCTGAAATTACAGGCTTGTCAGAAGCAAATATAAAGCAACGCTTCACAAGATTGAAAAAATGGTTAGATAAACACCAGAAAGATAATGAGTGAAGGAATAATTTTAAATTTTAAAGACAATAGGTAAATATCATTCCAATTTTACTTCACTATTACTATTTTTTGCACTTCCCTAAATTCTCCTGAACGCATCTCAATAAAATATACTCCACTTGGCAATTGATCAATTGGAATACTGACGCTATATTGTCCTTCATTAATAAAATCATTCACTAATTCTCTTACAATTGTACCATCGCTCGCAATAATACTTATTCTTGTTTCGCCATATTTGCCAATTGAATATTGCATATTGATTTCTTCATTTCCAATAGGATACTGGTTAATTTTTCCCAGATAATATCCATTCATATAATCTGGTTCCGATACTCCAACCTCATCTGCAAAATATTCCAACTTAATAGTTGTATCATTACCTCCGAAGTCCGTGAAAGTAATATATCCAACAGCATCCTGCTTTGTGTCCAATACCCAAGCCTTCCAACGCACTGTCCTTGTTACACCTGGAACCCAATCCTTGTCTTTATGATGTATAGAAAAGTCATAATTAAAACTAGTATTACGATTGAATACTATTGAGCCCATATTTGTGCGAATAGCATCATCATCAGGCATATCCATTACATATGGATACTTCCCCATCGTAGTATCAGTAGTGCCTTTGCATAATTCGTAATAAACATAAGGCGGCATTGTGTCTTTAATTTCCATTTGCTGATTTGCATTATTAGATTCAGTATAAGTTGGCAAAACGAAAACAAGATCTTGAGCATTCAGGTTATGAATTGAAGGATTAGAAAGCGCATTTTGTTTTAATTCTAATTCTGCGAAAGATAATTCGCTGCTAACAATACTAATCATAAGCGCAGCCACGAAAATACTACATAACTTTTTTAACATCTTAAAACCTCATAATAAATAAAAATTATCTTTATATATTATGTAACTGAAAAATTCAAAAAAAGTTACACATTACTACAAAATTTTTCAACTCACTATCTTCCCCTTCCCCTTTACTCCTTCCCTGGTAAGTACGCTTTATCTATAATATTTAAAATTGCAGTTCGTATAAATAAATATTAATTATGGATTTTTAGATGGAAATCGCAAAGCGAAATTTTATCTCTATAATTGGCAATAGAATTACTACAACTGTTAATGGTTTGAAGCAATTAATCAATTTTAAAAAGTCGTTAATTGTATTATTA
>JAGOIG010000002.1 GCA_017995735.1 Candidatus Kapaibacterium sp.
TAGCAATATAAAATCTACAAATTCTGCTGACGTATATGCGTATTCCAATGGCGTTGCGGGATTAAGTGCAATGCCTGCTTTCTTTCCAAAGCTTTTTATTAATGAAATTGAACGATGAATATGGCGAACAGCTTCTATATGAAATGATATATATTCAGAACCCAATTGAGCAAATTCAGGAATTAAGCTATCGGGATTCTCTACCATTAAATGTGTAGAAATTGCTAATGTTGTGCATTTCTTGATATCTTTTAAAATTATTGGACCAAATGTTAGGTTAGGAACAAAATGCCCGTCCATTATATCAAGGTGCAGCATATCGGCTCCACCCAATTCGCATTGCCGTATTTCATTTTCAAGATTCGCAAAATTTGCCGATAGAAGAGAAGGGGCAATTTTAATATTTCTATTACTCATTATATTTCTAATTAACTTATTTTTTTAATTTGAGAAATAATTATTTTTTTGTTTTTGGAGTTGATTTTGGTTTTTCCTTTTCTTTTTCTCTCGATATTTCATAAAATCTTTCAAGAGATTTATATACTTTACCAAAAAGTGTATTTTCGGGATATTTTTTGTCAGAATCCATAAGACCCGCATTCATACCAAAAAGTAATGGCACAGCATCTTCTATTTTTGATATTGCATATATATGAAATTTGCCATCTTGAACATCTTGAATTACCTCTTTGCAAAGCATAAGGTCTTTAACATTTTGCTCAGGTATTATAACGCCTTGCGAACCAGTTAGTCCTCGTTCTTTGCAAATTTCCCAGAATCCTCGAATTTTCTCATTTACTCCACCAATAGGTTGAACATCACCTTTTTGATTGACGCTTCCCGTTATGGCAAGCTCTTGATTGATTGGGCACCCCGAAATAGATGATAATAATACGTATATCTCAGCGCAAGATGCGCTATCACCATCAATTCCTCCATAGGACTGCTCAAATGCCAATGATGCTGTAAGTGTTAAGGGGAAATTTTGTGCGAACCTTTCTTCCAAAAATCCCGATATTATTAGGACCGCTTTATTGTGAATATTTCCACTTAATTCTGCTTCACGCTCTATATTTACAATTCCCTGTGTGCCCGCGCTTGTAGTTGCTGTGATACGTGCAGGTTTGCCAAATTCAAATATTCCATCATTATAAATTGTCAAACCATTAATCTGTCCTGAGCGTTTCCCTTCGGTCGAAATCAGCATTGTACCTTCGATAAATTCTTCCTTAATCTTTTCATCAATTAGATTGCTGCGATAACGCCGATGCTGAAGTGCCTGCTCAACTGCATTTTTATCCACTAATTTTGCTTTATTATCCATATAATATGATGCTTCTCTGACAATATCAGCTAATGCAGAAAATCTCAGCGTCAGTTTATTTTGTGAACCCGCTGTTTCGGCTGCCCATTCAATTATCGCTCCAATTCCTTCAGGTGAAAAATGTGGCAATTTCTCCTCATTGCAAATTTTTGATATAAATTGGACATAATTATTGATTAATTCTTGATCTCGATTTGTATAATAATCAAATTGTGCATTGATTTTGAATATTTTCCTGAATGTTTTATCATATTCATTCAATATTCGATAAATTTGCATATCACCTAAAATTATTACCTTTACATTAACATCAATTGTCTCAGGTTTCAAATAGGACTGAGTTAATTGCAAATATGAATCATATGGTTGAATCTCCAATTTGTTATAAAGCAAAACACGCTTAAGAGAATTCCAAACGTATGGATCTTGGAACAAATCCTCTGAATTCACAATTAAATATCCCTGGTCAGCACGTAATATAGAACCAGCTTTGATTTTTGTAAAATCTGTTCGCCAAAATCCACGGCTGTCAAATGTCCGTTCAATTGTTCCAAAAAGATTTGTATAAGTTGGGAAAGTTTCAACAATAATAGGTGGTTTGGTTGCTTTTGAATTATCAAGAACTACATTGACTGTATAAACGGCAAATTTTTCTTCTTCACTAATTGGATTGTCTTGAGGTATCCCTGGTAATGGAATTTGCTGACCATTTGGTTTTAAAAACAATGCAAGATTATTATTAATATTTATCTTGACTGATTTGATGTAATTTTTAATTTTTTCATTTTTAAAATGGTCATCAATTTCTTTAAAAGCTGCATTAATTGAAATTGAAGATGTGGCTTTATTGAGTTCATCCATTTTCATGCGGAATTCTTGCATTAATTTTAAACTTTGTTGAGATAAACCGAATATTTCCTCATGGAATTGCTGATAATCGTCTTTGATTCGCTTTGCCTCATCTATTGTTATCTTACCTTGAGCTTCCAGATCTTCAATTTCATTCATAGTTACAGGTTTGCCATCTATGATAGGAAAAACATCAGGAATTGTTATGCCCTGTTCATTTTCATATTGCCCACGAATAAAATTGTGTGGCTTCAATTTGTTATCGAAATCATCAAGTATCTTTTTTTCTAATTCCTGAAATTTTTCAGTTAATTTTCGCCGAGCATTTTGGTATTCCTCTTCTTCAAAAATTCGAGGGAGCGACCTCCGGAGATATGAAATAGCATCTTTCATCATTTTAGCAAATTTCCGACCCTCTCCTTTGGCAAGTTTTATTAATATCGGCTTATCAGCATTATCGAAATTATTGACATAGCAATAATCATAAAGAACTTGAGAATATCCTGGAACTTCTTGCAAAACGTTTTGCACTGTTGAGAGCCTCCCAGTACCAGCTTGGCCTGTAACAAAAATATTATATCCTTTTGCACCAATGCTCGCACCGATTTTGATTGATTCAATTGCTCGGGGCTGTCCTACAATTTGATTTAATTGCTCAACTTCTGCTGTAGATTTAAATTTGAATATATCTGTTGGGCAATTCCAATGCAATTCCTTAGTTTCCAATTCGCGATATCCTGTATGATTGAATGTGCTGTTGTTATTTTTGGAATTTTTCATTATTATTTATTTTTTAATGTTAATATATAAATCAAAAATATTAGAACGATTATAGAAGAAAGAATTGGCAACCAATCCCCATATTTTGTATAAATTGTTCCATTTGTAATCAAAGGAACTCGAAAATCTATTGCTTTTTGTTTATATTGTTCAATTTCGTAGACAGATTTTCCAAGCGGGGATATAAGTCCACTGACTCCTGTATTTGCTACCCTTGCTATATAGCGCCGATTTTCAATTGCTCTCGCACAGGCGATTAAATAATGCTGGCGTGGTCCGACTGTATGGTCATACCAAGCATCATTTGTTATAATAGTTAGCATTTCAGCACCTTGATTTGCGAATTTCCGTACATAATCAGGGTATATTGATTCAATGCAGATGATTGTCCCTATTTTTATCGAATCGTTCCCTTTCTTGACTACTAAATTCTTTGCTCCTGCCCCTTTTTCCCAATTGGAAATTCCTACACCCCAATTGAACCAATCAACAGCAAATGAAAATATGTTTTTATAAGGAAAATTTTCAGCAAAAGGCGTAAGTCGTGTCTTCTGATAAACTTGCGGGGGTAGAGAGTGGGAATAATTTTTATTTGGTTCAATTACAACTGCAGAGTTATATGTTACATAATATTGTGCTGTATCAAATGGTAATTTATCAGCCCATTTTGATGGTTTGCTATTTTTTGTAAAAAGATAAAATTGAGAGAATCCCGTAAGTAGTGGAACTTGATTTTTAGTTACCCATCTTTCCAAAATATCAATATTATCAAAAGAATTAAATTCTACAGATACATAAGGGATAGCAGTTTCAGACCAGATTAGTAAATCCAATCGGTTGATATCTGGATTATTTATTTGCGAAATTTCAGATATTAGCGAATCGCTTATTCTTTGATGTAAGGCAATTTGCGAAATTGAATTACCTGACCATTTTTCCCATGGGTTTATATTTGGTTGGACGATTCCGACGTTAAGTGTTTTATGATTTATTACATTTTCTTGATAATTGTATTCCTTTATCACAAAGAAATTATAAAAATATGGTACAAATATTATTAATAATATTCCTATCAAGTAATTGGTTGCTAATTTATTTGAAAGCAAGAGTTTAAAAATATTTTTATTTTTTGAATTAATTATCAATAAACTTAATTTCACAAAAAATACATTTGCCCAAAGTAGTAAAAAACTAGCACCCCAAATTCCCGTTAAATCAATGAACTGTATCCACCAAGTATTTAATATTTGCGTATAACCAAGTGTCAGCCAGCTATAGCCGACTTCCCCAAGATTATGCAACCACTCAAATGTAAGATATATAAATGGAAAATATAAAATTGCTCTGTCAAAGCCAATTTTATTTTTAAAAATAAAAAAAATCCAAAATGGAATAAAAAAGAAAAATGGGTGTAATACATCCAATGCAAGTCCTGCCGCTAGCAAATATGGGTCTGTTTCCTTTGTCCAACTGCTTATCCACCAATTTGTTCCAACGTGATATAGGAAAAATGTAATGTATACATATAAAAATGGCTTTGGTGTATGGCTCTCGCGTGAATATATAAACAGCAAAGGTGTCATCGCAATAAACGCCAACAACGGAAAAGGCAGCGGAGGAAATGCAAGCGCAAGCAACACTCCCGAAAGAATTGCATATAATATATTGTGGCTTGTTTCAGATTTCATTTATTCAAATATAAAAATTACTAAATTAATATTTTTCTTTAAATTTTTGATTTATTTGGCATTATATTTCATTTATAATATTATTTATTTGTATTTAATTATTTAATAATTTTGAAAATTTATTTGCTTCAACATTTTGAATAGGTAATTGATGAGCCGTAAATTTTGGGAAAATCAGAATATTGCAAAATTACTTTTAATAATTGCGTTTGCTTATATCGTTATTGCGGGATTGATATTAATTAATTCCTATCAGGGTGACCCATCAATTTATTTCATTTATGCAAAAAATATAGCTCATTTTGATTTCTTTTCCTATAATCCAGGCGAATTTTCGTCAGGAGCAACCTCACCGCTTTGGGCATTAATTCTTGCACCACCCTTTTTATTTTCAAATGCAACATTATTAGTCAAAATCTATTGCCTATTATTGACACTGCTTTCTTTTTATATTGCTTATAAATCCTTTCTCTATGCGTCAAACTCAAAATTAGGTTCAGCTTTTGGGCTTGCATTTTTGCTTTATTATGCATTATTACCTAGTTTGATGTGCTATGAGACACCATTGACAATAATATTAATAAGTTGGCTTCTGATTGTAAATAAAAAAATTATATTGGGCAATAAAAAGCCCGGGGTATTAATTTTGCTTTGCATTTTGTGGGCATTAATTCCCCTTGCACGTCCCGATGCTATTGCAATTATAATAATAGATGCATTTATGCTGACTTGGTTTAATTGGAAAAATAAGAAACACCGACTGCTAATTCCAATATTGTTTTTTAGTTCGCTTATTCCATTAGCCGCATATTTTGCATTTTCAAATGCTAAAACGGGAATGGTATCGAATTCATCATATTGCCGTGCCTTTGCCTTGCAGGAAACAGCAAAACATTTTATGGGGTTATCCATTTCTGTTGAAAGCATTTTTACCCTTATTTCCTATCCTATGCTTCTTTTTGCAATTATGATAATTTTGCAAATCAATAATAATTATAAATTTCTACGGGAAAATTTATCGAAAAAAAATAACTTAAATTCAATTTCTCAAAACAATTTCTTTGCAATTCTTGCTTTTCTAATTGCGGGAGCATATTTTGTATCAATAACATTTATATCGCCTGTGAGCGATTCTGTTGAACGCTATATTATACCTATAATTCCATTTATAATTATTGCAATTGCCAAGCAAATTGAAGAGCTGTTTGCAACCGCTAAGGTAAATAATTGGATAATGCTTACATTATTTTTGATTTTGACATTTTTTGCTCCATATATCAAAGTATCTGCTTATGTGGCTCAGCAATGGAGTAATCATTTTGATTTTGATACAATTGCAGAAAAGAATTTGATTGCTTATGTTAATCAAATTGCCGAGCCTAATTCTACACTGCTTTCTTATGAAGTTCAGGATAGATATTATTTACGTGATGATATTGATTTGCTTAGTTTGGATGGTATTACCGATGGCAAGGTTGCTCCATATTTAAGCACAAGCAAAATGGATGAATTTTTGAAAAAATATCGCCCTAATTATTGGCTTGCAAATGATGCTGTGCATTATCGCCCATATTTGCAAAAAAGTATTTTAAAAAATGTACTTGACTCGCTCGAATATTTTAATAAAGATACGATTCAAATATCTGACGTTACCTTTATAAGAATATACACTAATCCCGCACCAAAACGCAAAAGTTTTGCCCACTCGAATTATTTATTTAAGATAAGATATGAGAAATAACCTAAATATTTTTTTACCATCCCCTTAAATTTTTAGTTTATATCAAGGAATTGTTAAGAATTTGTTAAGATTTCTTAACCTATTTTTTTATAATTTGTATTTTATAATTATTTTAGAATAATATTTATGGATATATATGTTTAATAAAATTCTTCCCCAAGAATTTGCTTTTTATGATTATTTTGAGCAGCACGCCGCACTGAGCTTGGAAGCTTGCCAAGAACTTCTGCAACTTGCTAAAAACGATGGAAAAATTGAAGAACATTTGAAAAAAATTAATGATTATGAACTTAGACTTGATGAAATTACACATCGCTGTATGGAAGCATTGCATCGCACCTTTATTACACCCATTGATAGAACTGAAATTCATCGCTTAATCAAACGAATGGATGATATTGTGGATTGCATCAATGGAGCTCTTGAGAGAATGGTAATGTTTGAAATAACTCAAATGCGCCCTGAAATCGAAAAAATCGCTGAAATACTTGTTGAATCTTTAAAATCAGTGTCCGTAGCACTTACGGGGCTGAGAAACATCAAAAATTATGAGCATATCAAAGTAGAATGTATAAAAATCAGAGAATTAGAAGATGAAGCAGACCATATATTTAATAATGCTTTAATTGAATTATTTCACGAAAAAGATCCAATTTATATCATAAAGTGGAAAGAAATCTATGAAATTTTTGAAAAATCTGTTGATCGCTGCGAAGATGTTGCTAATATCATTGAAAATATTGTAATTGCAAGTGTTTAAATAAGGCTCTCTATATGGCTATATCAATGTGGATTTTAATAATTTCAATTATTGTAGTTGCTTTAGCTTTCGATGTAATAAATGGATTCCATGATTCTGCAAATTCAATTGCAACAGTGGTCTCAACTCGAGTTCTTTCACCAAAATACGCTGTCTTATGGGCAGCGTTTTTTAATTTTGTTGCGATGTTCATTTTTGTTCCACGGGTTGCCGACACAATTGCAAAAATAATTAAAATTAATTCAGCAGATAGCGCTTATGTATATGTTGTATTAGCAGGGTTAATTGGGGCAATTGCTTGGGATTTAATAACTTGGTGGCTTGGATTACCAACAAGTTCGTCGCATGCATTGATAGGTGGTTTATCCGGTGCGGGTATTGCTCACGCAGGATTTAGCGTTGTACGTTGGGAAAAACTTGGGGAAACTGCTCTTTTTATACCTCTTGCTCCTTTGCTAGGATTTGCTATTGGATTTGGAGTAATGATTGCTGTTTATTGGATATTTCGTAAGTGGCATCCAATGAAAGTAGATAATGTATTCAGGAAAGGGCAATTGATTTCTGCTGCACTCTATTCACTAGGTCATGGTGGTAATGATGCTCAAAAGACAATGGGAATTATTGTGGCTTTGCTTATGGCAGCAGGCATTTTCGACCAAAATGTACAATTATCTCTCTTCCATTTGAATACATTATGGATAATTGTTGGTTGCCATCTTGCAATGGCAATAGGAACAGCACTTGGCGGTTGGAGAATTGTTAAAACTATGGGAATGAAAATCACAAAACTCAAACCAGTCAATGGCTTTTCAGCAGAAGTAGCAGGGGCAATAACAATATTTATGGCAACATTTCTGGGTGTTCCTGTTTCTACAACACACACAATAGCAGGAGCAATTATGGGAGTGGGGAGCACAACTAATGCAAAAGAAATCAATTGGCTAATAGCAGGGCGTATTGTTATTGTATGGATTGTAACCATACCTGCATCAGCACTTATTGCGGCGCTATTTTTTATGGTTGTCAAATTATTGCATCCTGGATTTTAAAGATTTGCTGTCGTTATTCAATAATTTAATAAAAAAAGGCGGGCAATTAATCCCCGCCTTTATTCTTATTATTTTGATTCTACGTTATTGCTTTATTATTTTGCCAATTTCTTCTTTTCCATCTGCAATTATCTTATAGATATACATACCCGCTGATAGATTGGTTGCATCAATTTCAAAAGTATTTTCTCCCGTATTTTTCATCCCTAAATTAATATCCATCAATAATTTCCCTTGCAAATCAATAAGTTGGAATTTGATAGTAGATGAATTATCAAGGAATAATTGAACATTTAATTTGTCTTTGATTGGGGATGGAAATATTGTTGTATTGAAATAATGCGTGATTGGAACAGAACTTAAATCCTCAGTTGTGAAAGACCATATATCAGACCACTCAGATTCACCACCATCATTCCAGCCTCTTACTCTCCAATAAAGCAATGTCTTCTGAGGTAAATTATAAACAAGCTTTGAATTTGTCCAAACTTTATCGATATATTGTTCTATTGTTGTAAATTCTGGATCTGTTGCAATCTGCAATCTATATCCAAGCACATTTGGAATTGTGTCCCACTTAAATTCAAGGTTTATTTTCTGATTAATTGCTCCTGAGTCAGGGAAAACAAGCTGAACTTTCCCAACAGGTGGCAATGGAATAGTTAGGAAAGAAAATGTTGTGCTATAACCCGATGAGCCTTGAATATTCAGAGCTTCTACCCTCCAATAATACTTACGATTATTGTCAAGTCCCTGGATTGAATATACGGTTGTGTCGAGTCCAAGCGTATCGATAAGCAGATTTTGGAAATTTGCATCGCTTGCAAACTGTAAATGATAGCTTTGGGCGTAGTTCGAAACACTCCATTTTAGTTCGACATCAATTGGAATCTTGTATGCGCCATTTGTAGGATAAATCAGAGTAGGAACTTGTGGTCTGATATATCCTGTCTTGAAATGATGAGTCGTTGTCCATTTACTTTCGCCTTCGAGATTCTTTGCACGTACTCGCCAATAATAATCAGTTGTTTCTGCTAAATTATCATATAGAACATTTAATGAAGTTATATTACGTTCAAATCTAAATATCTGTGTAAAACCTGTATCAAGAGCTAAATCTAAATCATATTTCAAGGCACCTTCGGGTGCTTTCCAACTTAATTTAACAAGTTGTGGTTCAATTCCTGTAGAATCATTTGGTGGAACTAGTCCGAATGGTGCGTCAATTTGCGTCTTGAAACTGAATACTTCGCTCCAAGTGCTTTCACAATCTTGATTGTGTGCTTTCACTCTCCAATAATAATTTTTGAAAAATGTAGTAAATGTGAAATCGCAATAATTTGTATTTAATAAAGTATCAAGCAGTAATTTGTCCATACTTGATGTATCAGATATTTGGAAAACATATGTTGTGCCTGTAATTCCAGGAGTCCATTGGAAATGTACCTTCAAGGGAACTGATACAGAATTAGGTTCGGGATAGATTGGAGATGGAGTTATAACAGCAGATTGAAATGTAAAGGGTGTCGACCACAAACCGCTATTTGAAGCATTATCGACTCGTACCCGCCAATAATATTGAGTCATACTCGATGGAAGCGTAACAACTTGCTCTGATGAAGCAATTGAATCTATATCAATTACAATTGAATCGGTTGCAAAATTTTGGCTGGTTGAAACTTGTACTCTATAATATATAGCATTGAACACGCTATCCCACATTAAATTTACATTAATTGGAATACATTTGTCATCATTTTGCGGTTGAGTAAGCACAGGAGCAACGTATGGTGTTTTTAGTGTTCTAATCTCAGAAAATAAAGTTTGACATGTATCATCTCCATTAATGGGTGGCAGTTTTGCTGCAACCATCCAATAATGAGTAGTATTGTTAGTTTTTCCGAAATTAGCTAGTACTGTTGTATCTGCTGTTTGATACTCTGTATACGATGTAAAATCAGGAGTATTAGATACTCGGATTATATAATAAAATACATTTGGCAAACTATACCAATTTAAATTTGTGTTAAATGGAGGACCAGATTCAAATATCGAACCACCTTTAGCATTATTTTCGGGATATGCCAATATAGGACCTTTTTCTACTGTTGTGAACTTATAATCAATGCCTGCAACTGAATCCGACCAGCACCCACTTGCATATTGAAATGCTGTCCAAAAATATGTACCTGTAGATGTCAATAATATTTGTGCAGACATTGTTCCATGTACAATTGTTGGATTTGCTATTACTGTATCAATGGCACGAGTAGAAAAATTACGATTTGTGGAAATAATTATCCGTAAAGAATCGACTGTCTGGAGATATGTTTCAACTGTGAAGGTGCTTAATAAAGGCACACAACTTGTACTAACGGGTGATTTAGGTATAGCATAATCAGTTGTTGTTTTAAAAGTTCGTATAACAGAACTGTCTTTTCCGCCACTTAATAATATGGCTCTAACCTTCCAATAATATGTAGTTGATGGTAATAATGAAACATTAAATGTTCCAAGTGCGTAAGCCTCGGTGGAAACTAAATCTGTTGAAATCCATGAACTATCGGGATTAAACGTTGAAGATTGAGAAAGAACAATATTATAATGATCTACATTAATGATACTATTCCAATCGAAATATGGGTTTAAATTTACACAGGTTTGGTTATCAGCGGGCGCAACAAGTGTAATCGCTGAATAACTTTGCATTGTGAAAAAAGTAAGAAAAATAAAGGGTAGTATTATCTTCCCCAGATTAATACTTCGCATAAATACCTCGTTTTTTATTAAATAATAATTCATTTTCATTTTATAATTTGAAAATTTATATTTTCAATTTATATAAAGACAATAAAAATCAAAAAAAGTTACACTTTTTTTGAAAATTTCTATATATTTTTTTGAATATCTTTTAAAATACTCAAATCGTGTGCCAAATCTATTAAATTTCTAATTGCTCCGATGTTGCTATTAAAATAGACTTTGTCGAACTTTATATTCACAGTTTCTTCACCTAATTCAAGTAATTGATTAAGTAAAATTTTAAATTCAATTATATTTTTTTCAAATTCACTCTTTAAATTTTCTATTTGGAAAGAATCAGAAGAGCGATTAAGAATTTTGCTTAAATTCCATAGTGATTTCCCTGAAAAAATCAAAGATTTGATAATTTCGGATTGGTTGTATGTTGCTGCTATCTCCAAAATAATTGCTAAATCGTTTGATTTTCGAAGATTATTTTCACTTATAAATTGCAAATAATCTATAACCCTTTGAGTATCTTCTGATATTTCCATAAAAATAATTTTTCAAAAAAATTTATTCAAATTTAATATCTTACCGTTGCAAGCACAGAGAAGAATATTGTGTTCATTTCTGCTTCGCTTGGCAATGATAATCCTATTATATTCATAGGTATTAAACTGATTTCATAAATTTGTCCTATTGACGATTTAAATATAGCATTTAATGAAGGGAGCGATTGATTTTTATTACGATATTTGTAGACAACGAATTCCAAATTCCCCGTTTTAAATGTTGAGAACTTACCAATTTGCATAAGTGATCCTGACGCTTTTCTCTCACGCTTTTCAAATGAAGCATTTGCAAGCCCAATCAAATGCTGGTGATTGTATATTTCATCAAGTATCTCATTTGAAGCGTAACGAGAAATTACTAATGATAATGTATAGTCAGGATTTACTGCGATTGCCATAATATCGCTTGGTGTATTTTCTTCAAGATCCACAAAGAACCAATTTTTAGGAATAAAACTTATCATATCCCCATTTTCGGAACGTATAGGTTCTTCTGACATTTCTATTTGAGGACTAGGGATATACTGGATTTGCACCTCGTCTTTCTCTTTAGATGGCATTTTTACAATAAAGCACCCCTGAATAAAAACAAGAGATAATATTAATAAAAAAGAAAAATATGAAATTGCAAATCGTTTGACCATACTACCACTTTTCAATATGTAATGAACCCGGTTCATTTGTTTTATGAAGTGTATACCCTCTTTCATAAAGTATATTCGAAATAGTTGCCACCATATTTGGATTGCCACATAAAAAGAAATGTGTTTTTTTAGGATCGATTTCGATACCTGCTTTGCTTTCCAATAATCCGTTTTCCAAATGCTCTTCAATATATCCCCGCAAGCCAGTCCAAGTCTCGTCCGCTTTTAGCAAAGTTGGAAAATAATAGAAATTTTTGAATACGTTTTGTATAAATGTTAGCTCGCTATAATAACCTAAATCCCATTGATAAGCCGCACCGTGAATTACAGCTAATTTTATGTTTTGATGATCTGCAATATGTGAACGAAGAAAGCTTATATATGGCGCAAGCCCCGTTCCCGTTGCAATCATTGCAATATTGACACCATCAGGTACATCGTGTAATGCAAATACTCCAATGATTTTATTGCTCACCCATAATCGGTCACCAAGCCCTAAATTGAATAATCTTGGAGTCAACTGTCCGGATTTTACTTGGCTTATATAAAATTCAAAATCGTTTATTTCATTATTTGCTGATGCAATTGAATAAGGTCGTTTTATCATTACGTCACCCCCAATCTCTTTCAAGGGTACCGAAGAGTTTTCTGATCGTGGTTCTTTTCCTAATAATCCAATTGATGTATATTGCCCTGCTTTAAATTCGTTTCGTTGCTCATCAGTTCGCACCCTTAAAATCATTAAATCAGGGGTTAATAATATTTTCCCTACTACTGTTGCATTATATTCTCTTTCGTCACTCATTTTATTTCTTTTACAATTGAAAATTTACAAATTTACAAATTAAAAATTATTTTGAAAATATTTAGTAAATTAGTTGTTTATAGAAAACTATAATAACAAAATAACAAAAATGATAAAAAATAATCCAAATATAGCAATTTATCCAGGCACATTTGACCCAATTACAAATGGGCATATTGATGTAATCGAACGAGCAAGCCAATTATTTGATAAAGTTTATGTGGTAATTGCAATCAATCCTAATAAATCCACTCTATTTTCAGAAGATGAGCGTATTGATATGGCAAAGCAGAGTCTTAGCTATCTTTCAAATGTTATTGTCGAGAGCTATCACGGCCTCACTGTTGATTTTGCAAAAAAAGTTAATGCGAGCACAATTATCCGGGGTATTCGCGCAGTTAGCGATTTCGAATATGAATTCCAAATAGCACTAATGAATCGAAAAATACAACCCGACCTCCATACAATATTTCTATTGCCAAATGAAAAATATACATATTTGAATTCAAGTATCATTCGCGAAATTGCGGGATACGGACAGGATGTTAGCGATTTTGTTCCAAAAATTGTTCAAGAGAAATTAAATGAAAAATTTGCTCGTATTTAGGGGTTCATAATTTTGGACCCCTAAATATTATAATTTTATTGCTTTGTCCTGTTCCCTTAATTTAATTAAATTCAATGCAGAGCCTGCCTTAAACCATTCAATTTGAGCTTTGTTGTATGAGTGATTTGCCAGAATTTGCTCTGTACTCCCATCCTTATGGTGCAATACTATTGTCAATGGTTTACCGGGTTCAAAATTTTGCAATCCGATAATATCGATTGTATCATCTTCCTGGATTTTATCGTAATCATCTTTATTCGCAAATGTTAAGGCAAGCATACCTTGTTTTTTTAAATTTGTTTCGTGAATGCGAGCAAATGATTTTACTAAAATTGCCTTAATTCCCAAAAATCGGGGTTGCATTGCTGCGTGCTCACGGGATGAACCCTCCCCATAATTTTCATCGCCAACAACAATTGAGCCAATGCCGTGCTTTTTATATTCTAACTGTACATCAGGCACGGGACCATATTCGCCTGTCAATTGATTTTTTATATAATTTGCCTTATCGTTGAAATAATTAATAGCGCCAATTAAGGTATTTTTTGATATATTTTCAAGATGACCACGATACCTGAGCCATGGTCCTGCCATTGAAATATGATCGGTTGTACATTTGCCTTTAACCTTTATTAACAATTTCAAACCCTTTAAGTCATTTCCATCCCAAGGTTCGAAATTTGGAAGCAATTGCAATCGTTCGGAATTTGGATCAATTTTAATATCAATATTTGAACCATCAACGGCGGGTTTTTGATAACCCATATCTATTACTTCAAATCCTTTAGGGGGCAATTCTATACCCGTAGGCTCATCAAATTTGACAGTTTCGCCTTTTTCGTTCGTTAATATATCTGTCAATGGATTGAAATCCAATCTGCCCGCGAAAGCCATTGCTGTAACTAATTCAGGAGAGGCAACAAAAGAGTGAGTATTTGGATTGCCATCATTTCGCTTTGCGAAATTACGATTGAAAGATGTGACGATTGAATTCGGTTCTTGCGAATAAGATTTACGGTACCACTGGCCTATGCAAGGACCACAAGCATTTGCAAGCACAACGCCTCCAACTTTTTCGAATATATCAATAAATCCATCTCGTTCAATTGTATATCGTATTTGTTCAGAACCAGGGGTTATAAAAAACTCACTTTTGGCTCTTAGACCCATTTCGTAAGCTTTTTTTGCAATTGAAGCAGAACGGCTTATATCCTCATAAGAAGAATTTGTGCAAGAACCAATCAATGCTGCTGATATTTCAATGGGCCAGTTGTTTTCTTTTGCGGCTTTGCCAAATTCATCAACTGGAAATGCTTTATCGGGAGAGAATGGTCCATTTATATGAGGTTTTAATTCATCAAGATTTATTTCAATAATTTGGTCAAAGAAATTTTCGGGATGTGCTAATACTTCAGGATCATCCTGTAGATGAACTTTAATAGAATCAGCAATTGTTGCAACTTCTTCACGTCCCGTCGCTTTCAGATATGTGCTCATTTTTTCATCATAATTAAATAACGACGTTGTGGCACCTATTTCCGCGCCCATATTGCAAATTGTTCCCTTACCTGTTGCTGAAATTGTTTTAGCTCCCTCGCCAAAATATTCAACAATAAATCCTGTGCCACCTTTGACAGTCAAAATCCCTGCTATTTTTAGAATTATATCCTTCGGCGATGTCCAGCCATTCAATTTCCCTGTTAATTTAACACCCAGCAATTTTGGAAAACGCAATTCCCACGGCATATCTGCCATAACATCAACGGCATCTGCGCCGCCTACACCAATTGCTATCATTCCCAAACCGCCTGCATTTGGTGTGTGCGAATCAGTTCCAATCATCATTCCTCCTGGGAAAGCGTAATTTTCCAGTACTACCTGATGAATTATCCCCGCCCCTGGCTTCCAAAAATCAATTCCATATTTGTTTGAAACAGAAGACAAGAAATCATATACTTCTGAATTCATTTCTAAAGCTGCTTTCAAATCTTTTTCGGCACCATCTTTTGCCATAATTAGATGGTCGCAATGTACTGACGCGGGTACCGCTACTTTCTTTTTGCCGGCTTGCATAAATTGTAGCAATGCCATTTGCGCTGTTGCATCCTGCATCGCTACTCTATCGGGACGAAAATCTACATAATCTTTCCCACGTGAAAATTCGCTTTGCAATGATTTGTCGTCAAACAAATGGCTATATAAAATTTTCTCAGCAAGTGTCAATGGCCGTTTTACTTTCTTACGGATATTTTCAATCTTTTTAGGCAATTTTGAATAAAAAAAGCGTATCTTTTCAATATCAAATACCATATTTTACCTTTTTTGAATTTTTTTAAAATTATTAATTGAAAATATTTTAAAATTACTTAATTTTCGTTAAATGGAAATATGAATTAATAAAAATATATTAAGATAACGTCAATGCCAAAAATATATTTAATTGATGGGATGTCGCTTGTGTATCGGGCGTATCATGTGATGGAGAGAGCAAATTTTCGTAATCCCGCAGGTATGCCGACAGGAGCTATATTTGGATTTACAAATATTTTGACAAGTTTTCTCGAAAAGCAAAATCCCGAATATCTCTTAGTGGCGTTTGATACGCAAGAACCTACATTTCGCCATATTCAATTTGAAAATTATAAAGCAAATCGGCCCGAATTTCCAGAAGAACTGGCTTTGCAATTACCTAAAATTAAAAAATTGCTTGATTTGCTTGGCATTCCACGTTTTGAAAAACCTGGATTTGAGGCAGATGATATAATAGGTACTTTGGCTAAAAAATTTAGTATGTTAGGCAATGAAGTCTATTGCTTAACATCTGATAAAGATTTTTATCAACTTATAGATGAAAATATTATGATTATTAAGCCAAAAGGACGTAATGATGAGGAATTCGACATAGTATCATTTGACCAAGTACAAGAAAAATTTGGTGTGACGCCTGATAAAGTGATTGATGTGCTCGCCATAATTGGCGATGCTGTTGATAATGTGCCAGGCGTTAAAGGTATTGGCGAAAAGACTGCAATTCCACTTATTCAGCAATTTCATACTTTGGAAAATTTATATAATAATCTTGATAAAATTGACAAAGCCTCAATTCGCGAAAAATTAGCTCAATATAAAAACGAAGCATTTTTATCAAAGCAATTGGTCACGATTGATACTAATATGCCGATTGATCTATCTATTGATGATTTAAAGCGGAAGCCTATCGATTATAAAGAATTAGATGATTTTTTCAAAGAGCTTGCTTTTACACGCATTAGAGCATTTTGGCAAGAAAAAGCCCGTCTTGAAGGTAGCAAGAACTTATATGAAAACAATATAAAAGAGTTGCCAAAAGAAATTTCACAATCAACCAATTATATACAAATAAATAATATTCAAGAACTTGATAATTTAATAAATGAATTAAATTCCACCAATTCTTTTGCTTTTGAAATAATTTATTCATCAAACGATAGACAGAATAATGAAATGCTTGCCTTAGCAATTGCATATAATAAATATTCCGCATACTTTATTAAATTTTCAAATGTTAAAAATGAAAATCAACTTTTTTCATACGACACTACAAATGTCAAAGATAATACCCATTTGTCGAGTGAAATTGTTTTAGATAAATTAAATACCATATTTTCAAATCCTAATATTCAAAAAATTGCAGATAACCTTAAATATCACAATTTTGTTTTGAAACGATATGGAAGCGAGATAAAAGGTAATCTTTTTGATCCAGTGATTGCATCATATTTGCTTAATCCCGATGATAATCATTCAATTGATGCAATATCTCAAAAATGGATTGATAAGGATTTGCCCGTATCTTTTAATTTCCAGAATAATAATAAATCGAATTCTACTTTTATTGATTACAATCTTGTATGCGAAAAAACGGTATATCTATTGCAATTAGCAGATATTTTGGAGAGTGAATTAGACAAAAATAATTTATTGAAATTAGCAAACGAAATAGAATTTCCGCTAATTAGTGTGCTTACAGATATGGAATATACAGGTGTGGCAATTGATGTAAAAAATTTGCGAGAAAGTTCAGAGCAAATTGACACCGATCTCGCGCGATTACAAAAAGAAATTTATCGACTTGCGGGGATGGAATTCAATATTGATTCACCAAAGCAATTGGGAAGCGTGCTATTTGAAAAATTAAATTTGCCAATTATAAAAAAGACCAAAACAGGCTACAGCACTGATATGGGGGTGCTGACCGAGCTTACGGGAGCCGACCCAATCATTAATTTGATTATTGATTATCGGCAATTGGCAAAATTAAAATCTACTTATATTGACGCATTGCCAAAATTAGTAAATCCTCAAACCCACAAAATTCATACAACATATAATCAGACAATTGCGGCAACAGGCAGGCTTTCATCCACTGACCCAAATTTGCAGAACATACCTGTGCGTTCCGAGCTTGGTAGAGAAATTCGCAAAGCATTTGTGGCAAGCAATCCTGATGGATTATTGATTTCGGCTGATTATTCGCAAATAGAGCTACGAGTGATGGCATATTTTTCACAAGATCCAAATTTAATTCAAGCATTTAAGGAAGGCAAGGATATTCACGCGGCTACAGCAGCCAAGCTTTTTTCAATTGATATAGGCAAAGTTGATTCGGAAATGCGGCGGACAGCTAAAACAGTAAATTTCGGAATTATGTATGGGCTTGGTCCTTATGGGCTTTCGCAAAGGTTGAGAATCCCTAAAAAAGATGCTGAAACAATCATTTCAAATTATTTTAATCAATTTCCGAATATTAAAAAATATATTGATAATACAATAGAATCTACACGCAAAAAAGGTTATGCGGAAACAATGCTTGGACGAAGGCGATATTTCACAGATATTTCAAGTAAAAATTCAAATATTCGCTCGGCAGCTGAACGTGCAGCAATCAATCACCCAATTCAAGGCACAGCAGCCGATATGATAAAAATTGCTATGATAAATATTTATAATGAGTTAAATAGATTAAATTTCAAAAGCAAAATGATTTTGCAAATTCATGATGAACTTTTATTTGATGCAATCGTTAATGAAACAGAAGAATTAAAGCAAGTAATAAATAAATTAATGAGTAACGCATTGCCACTTGGAGATATTCCAATTTCAGTCGATATTGGAGTGGGGAAAAATTGGTTTGATGCTCATTAAAAAATTATATACTATTATTATATGTTTATTTGTAATTTTGTTATATTTGATTTTTATAATAGTTTTATAAATTTTTTTAAATAAAAAAATTGAAGGAAAATCGAATTTTAAAAAATTTTAAAATTTTTTTGAAATTTTTTTAAAAAAGTGTAACTTTTTTGATTTTCGATTGTCTTATAGTTATATAAAAGTGCAAAATTGAAAAAATATCTTTAAAAATAAAAGGATTTAAATTATGAGAAAGACAAACAATTTTAAGAGTGGGTGGGTAAAGCAAATTCTTCTATTAGTGTTTTTGCTTGCAAGCCTGCCGACAATGCAATCTTTTGCACAGCTACCTAATTACAGTAGCTATTGCAAACCAAATCAAGGCATCCCAACATGGGAGTGGGGGTATGTATATTGCTGGCCCGCATATTATCCAATAATGTATGGATATGATCCGTATTACGGCTCATTGGTTGAAAATGTGCAAATCTACGACCAAAGTGGGAGCTTGATATTTCAAAATCACACATCACCTAATGTTTACCCCGATATAACTTGCTACAAATATTATTTTCCAAGTTCAAATATTGAATTATCTGTGGGAGCAACATATAGGTTCCGTTTCACTTTTGCTCATATCTATGGGTTTATGGCATATTATTGCTATTACGGTTGGAGTGGTACTTGGTTTAACAGATTATTCATCGATTGGAATAAGGACGCAGATTTCAAGGATCAGAATCCTGACGAATGGGTTAATCGTCCCGGTGGGCTTTATTCGAATCCATCTTGGAATCATACAACCAATTCGTGGGGACCGCAATGCCCGAATTTGGATGTTGTTGAATATAATATTACAATACCCGATAATCTTGAGCCGGGTACCACACTAATGCGTGTTATGACATCTATCTGGAATCCTTATGATGCAACTTGGCCTCTTCCACCAACTCTGTTGTATGGCTATTATGATCCTTATGGGGCAAGTGCTTGCCATAATGGAGTGATGTATGATTATAATGGCTTAGGATATGGTAATTATGGCTATGTATATAACTATGGGGAAATTGAGGATTATAATATAGAACTATTATTGCCTGTAAAGAATTCATTTCCCGCAAATGAAGATTTGCTGTATGCAGGAGAACTTTATAACGGAACAACGAGGACAAAATATGATGAAAATGGAAAACCATACAATTATTTATACAAGAAACCATTTGTAGAATTTTACAGCGCTCAAAAACCTGGGACACAAATCCGATATGAAATAACAGGACCATTGCCTGAGAACAATTCAGTATATTTAGCATTGGACCCTGCCACAAATTCAGACTGGATTAATATGGCGGGATTAAAATATTATGAGATCCAGAAAGCAACGGGATTATGTGCACCTGGCGGGAATGGGGATTTTATGTATAATCACGGCGGCCAATTTGTATTGACAATAACAGTACGGCAACCTGGAACAACGGACAAATCAGTAAAAGTACCATTTACGGTATCGTGGGAGAATGATTTATCGGTCTATACAATTGTATCACCAAGGGCAGTTGGTGCACCTGATTATTTTCAATATCCAAGGAATCTTGATCTTGCTGTGACGGTGCAATTCCAGAATCTTGGAATTAGCAATGTTACACGTTTCAAAGCAACAGCAATTATTACCGACCCGAGTGGTAATCCATTTAAAACAATTTCTTACACATATGATACAGCAAATGGTGAAAAAGTGTTAAAGCGTGGGGATATAGCAGTTGTAAATATCGGTACGGTTTCCCCTGTTGATGTAGGTTATTATAAAATAGTTGTATCTGTTCAATTGTTGAGTGGAACCGATATGGATTCATATAATGATAGATACAGAAGGGTTGACCAGCCTGATTATTATTTTTCTGTCCAATGGAATTTCAATGGTGTCGCTTCAGAAATCAGATTTCCAAAAGCAACGGACCAGGTAATAGTGCACAGGCCATTTAGACCTATTGGCTTTGTTAAGAATGGGGGATTGAATGATTTAAGCGATGTAGTAGCCACATTCGAATATTGGCCACAATCTGGCGGGGAGCATAAGACAGTGCAAACGATAATTAAGAATGTACCATCGCCTGCAAGTGCCAATTATGCATATGCTACATTTCCAAGTATAATAATCGATAATGCAGGTTCGTACCATTGTGTTTTTAAAATTATAGTGCCGGGCGATGAATACGAAAGCGATAATACGATAGAAGGCGATTTTACTGTAAAGGAGGGATTATCGGGAATATATACAATAGGGACAATGAACAGCGGACAATCAAACAATTTCAATACTATCAATGAGGCATTGAATGCATTATATTTGCAAGGTTTAACAGGGTCAGTTGTGTTTGAATTTACAGATGATACATATGAAATAGCATCACCGTGGTCCGATAGGCCTGCATTCGATTTGTCAAGTGCAATACTTGGATTGGGATATGATGCATCGACTAACACAACAAGGACGCTAACATTTAGACCATCAGCAGATAAAAGTGCAACATATTCAAGTGTGACTATTAATTTACGCTCAGCAAACGGCAAAGGTGTATTTTTTGGCCAATCACTTATGAATATGAACCAAAATGCTATAATTAATCAAAATATTGAACAAGAGCTAATACCACAATATGCAGAGAATGGTGGGTTTATTACATTTGATGGCGGGAGCGAAAAGTCCTTAAGATTTGTTTTATATAGTACTAATAAATACCATGGAGCGGCATTTTATTTGGGCAAAGGTTCACACGATATTACAATAAAAAATTGTATTGTAGAGAATGGAACAGACCAGATTGCAACGAATCATTGGTTGCCAAGAATTACTTATAATGTTGCAGATGGATTTATATCGCAAGATGATAGCACTGTAACTGTAAATGGAATCTATGGATATAGCGCAGGAATTGTCAATCGAGCAAGTCATCCAATTGCCCAGAAAGATAAATCAGCAAATTTGCCATTAGATCCAAACTATAATAATGTAATTACAGGAAATGAAATCAAAGGATTCGGTTTGGGTATTATTTCAGTTGGTATGGGGGTAGGACTTGATGAGAATGGTGGATTTACTCCAAAATACAATCATAATAATATAATTAAAGATAATAAGATCAATAGAGTGGATTATGCGGGCATCTATGTCGGTTATGAAAACAATACTGTTGTTGAACATAATACAATATTTAAAGTAAAAGGGACTACGGGTGAAGCATATGGAATATTAGCGGGGATACCTTCATCGGGGAATTATTATGGAACTAATAATATTAACTTGAGAATAAATTCCAATCAAATAAGCAATTTATCATCAGGTTCAATTGCAGTAGGTATTCGTGGTATTCAGAGTCAATTAGATTTAATTGGTTCCACAGGTGAATTAATATTGCCAAATGGGGAGGACAATTTAAATATATATTCAAATGTGATATGGGATGTGAAAGCAACAAACAACAACGCTTTGCGTGGCGGTATTTATGTTGCAAGCGAGCGTAAAAATGATAATAGTCTCGATATTCCAAAAGTTAATAATTACTTTATTGATAATCTTAATGTATCAAATAACACAGTTATAATAGCAAATGATAGTTATTCTAATTTTGCAAATGCAGGTATTGCAGTGCAGAATGTGAAGAATTCAAAGTTAATGAACAATGCAATATCGCTTCAAGATAATAAAGTAGCATCATATGCATATTGTAATAGTGCAATATTATATATGGGGTTATTCCCGGCCACAAGTTCGTTAGATATAAATAATAATGTTTATTGGGTAGCTCAGGGAGCGACGGTATCAAGATTTATTGAAACAAATGCAAATTCAGAAATTCTTGAAGAAGGCGATTTGAATGAATTCCCGACATTAGCACAATGGGCATTATGGACGGGAATGGATGAAAATTCTATTGATAATTATAATATTTTAAATGATTATGTAATTTCAGGATATGATCCAGAAACTATAAATATAAAGAGCAATCCAATACCGACGGGGTCGGTATTAAATAATCGAGGTGTGAGATTGAGTGAAGTAGCGGTGGATTTATTTGAAAATCCACGCGGAACTCAGAATCAAGCTTACGACATAGGTGCAATAGAATTTAATGGTATTCCTTATGTAAAAGATTTGCAACCATATGGCATCATTATGCAGAATGCGAAGAAAGAAGTATCGCCATCATTATATTCAGACGCTTTCTATTATATGATGGGAAGAAAGATAGATTTCCAAGCAAGAATTTATAATGCAGGAGCTAGTGCACAATCGCAAGTTCCAATTAACATTACAATTAGTGTTCAGAATCCTGATGGAACATTTTCAAGTTATGTTTCAGAGCAAACAAAAATTCCAATAGTTAATCCATCATCGTTTGCTGATATAAAGTTCAATTTAGATGATGAAATAGGGACAGAATTTGCACCAAAGACCTATTATGAATTAAATGCTGAAAGACAAGCAGCAGGATTACCGCTTTATACCATTCCAACGATATTTGCTCCAATGTCAGCAAATGTTACGCCAATTTATAAAGTTACAATTTCAGTACCATTAGACCAGAATAATGAGAATAATACAATAAGTTATGATTTCCGTTATTTTGTTTTGCGTTCTCCTATTAAATTACTAACTATGTCAAATAGCGATAAAACCGATATAAGTGGGGCACCCACTAAGGATGAGCTAGCAATCAAGTTAAATAATAGCGCATTAGACAAAGCTTTCAATGATATGGAGTGGTATATTGATTATACAACTGGCAAATTTGACTATGATTACTTATATATTGATGGATGGATGCCTAAGGCATTGAATTTCAACAACTACAATTCACTTGTATTGAGCGACCGTGATTACGAAGCATCGGGTAATAATTTAACAACATATCAAATGAGATCATTGCGAAGTTTCTTAGAGTCAGGCAAAAGCGGTGCAAAGAAGAATTTGATTATTGCAAGTCAAGAATTAGCAAGATTGAACAGAAGTGGTGATAATCAGATATTCTTGAATCAATATTTCAAATTGAACAACCACTATCCATCAAATCCAATGGGGTTAAATGGAAATTATGATGGATACACAGTTAAGGGAGTTTCAATCGCAAAGAATTTCAATTTGAAAGTGCAATCGACAGGGGTCACAGGCGATGACTATCCAAAACCGGCGCTATTGATGATGGTAAACGCAATTCCAAATCAAACATTTATTGGATTTATTTATAACACATTGGAACAGGGTAAGAATGGTGAAAACGATACTGACCCATATCCAAATTCTGAAAGAATTATGTCGATTGCAACTACAACACTACAATATAATGCAATATATTTAGGCGTTGATTGGAGGCATTTCGAGAAGCCAGAATTCGCATTAAGAGCTGTAAGCGACTTTATTGAAAGCAATGGCGGCAATCTTGTTCCAATTGAATTGCTATCGTTTGATGCAATTCAAGCAGGCAATCGAGTGGATTTGAATTGGGCAACAGCAAGCGAGACAAATTCATTGAAATTTGAACTTGAAAAAGCAGATATTACGAATACATCACTAGCAGATTATGTGAAATTCAGCGAAATGCCCGCATCAGGATTATCAATTGATACAAAGAAATATGGTCCGGTGAATGATTATGATGTTATTTTTGGTCATACTTACTCATATCGATTGAGGATGATCGACAGAGACGGCAAGTCATTATATAGCGACGCAAAGAAGGTTACGATTGAAGGACAAGTAAATGGCATCAATATTACAGATATATTGCCAAATCCTGCAACTGACATTGCAAAATTTGAACTTGTTATAGAAAATGGAGCGAGTATTGATCTTGCATTATATGATATGAGCGGACGCAGAGTGGAAACATTGCTATCAGGCAACCAAAATGCAGGACGATATCCAATTAATATTGATTGCAAACAACTTGCTAACGGCACATATTCATTAATATTAACATCAGGCGATGCTGCAATTACAAAGACATTTCAAATAAATAAATAATTCTTTAATAATTGCATAAACATTCTCTAACCTCCCTTGAAAAAGGGAGGTTTTTATTTAAAATATGTTAATTTTGAAAAAATAATTAAGATATGAAAAAAATTAAAACCTTTTTATTTTTTATCCTTCTATTAGCTGCAACGAATTGTTTTGCCGAAATTTCGGGACCTCTGCAATACCGTGAGCAGGATTTCGATGTGATTTCTTATGATGCAAATATTTATTTTAATGATATTCCAAAAAAAGGAATTATTGCAAATAATACTATAAAGATATACTGGCGAAATATAAAAGACTCCAGCAAATTCTATTTTCATCTTCGAGATCTAATTATAGATTCGGTTTCTTATAATAATAAATTAACAACAGCCATAGCAATCGGAACGCCAAGTGATTCACTTTATCATTTTGAAATTACACCAATCGGAAATAATTCGGGAGATACTGCACTTGTATCAATTTATTATCATGGAAATATGACTTTTGAAAATAATAGTTTCCAATGGGGTGGTGTTCATTACGATGATAACGTGCTGTATTCGTTAGGTGTAGGATTTATGAATAACTATGTTTCTACAACACAGCATTGGCTCGCTTGCTATGACCACCCATCTGATAAGGCAATATTTCATTGTAGATATAAAGTGCCTACGGGATATTTCGTTGCATCAAATGGAGAATATGTTATTCATAATTTAGATGACGGCACTGATATTTTTGAATATACACACAATTATCCAATCGCAACATCGCTTTTAACATTCAATGTGGGGAAATTCATAGAGCATAAATTGGGCGATTCTATAGTACCAGCTTATGTTTATGCTCAAGCAAAGGATACATCAATAGCGTGGTTTGCATTTCAGCTTGTGCCTGAAATGGTTTCATATTTTTCTGAAGCATTCGGACCTTATCCGTTTAGTAGAGTTGGATATGTTATCACAGATTGCGGTTCGATGGAATCCCAGACAATGATTAATTATTCGCGAACCGAGCTATACAATGTGTTCAATAATAAAGATACAGCCAATCTAACGGCAGCTCACGAGTTATCTCACCAATGGTTTGGCGATGCTGTCACACCCTGGGATTTTAGAGATGTATGGCTGAATGAATCATTTGCAACCTATTGCGAATCACTTTGGCTTAGGCATAGATATAGCGATGTAGAATATTTTTTGGATTTAATGAGAAAACGAGATTATTATAACAAAATCTCACTTAAGTCTGAGGGTGCAATACCGCTCTATAATTTTCCACGTGGCGGAAAAGTGTCAAATTATCCTCAAACAATTTACTTTAAAGGGGCAATAATTTTAGAAATGCTTCGCTATGAAGTGGGGATGGATAAATTTTTGAATTTTCTAAAAAATTATTATGAATCGTATAAATATAAAAATATAAGCACAGAAGGATTTATTGAATTTTTCAATAAGCAAATGGGAAAAGATTATTGGTGGTTTTTTAACCAATGGGTTTATGGAATCGGTGTGCCGCAAATAACTATTAATTTTACTTACAGACCACCATCTGGCGATGCAAAATATAACATATCTCATATTTCAATTGCACAGAATAATTTTTTGACTTGGAATGTATTCGAAAATGTCCCATTTGCCATAACATTTATTAAGAAAGGCTCGCCAGTGAATACAAAAATTGTAAGGTTCAGCGGAGCGATAACTGAAATATCTCTGTATCCAACTATTGAATGCGATTCGGTTAGATTTGATTATCCCGATGGTGTCGTTTCGCTTGTCAATATTATTGATGTTAAACTTTCTCCTGAATCTGATGTCCAGGAGAATGGTAACTTATCCAAATTTATTAGCATAAAAAATAATATACTAAATATTGATTTTGGCCAATTTCCTAAAGCTAATTTCAAAATTTATGACCTTTTAGGCAAAATAGTATTCGAAAATGACAAGAACAACTTTGGGATGCAAACGTACGATTTGAGCAATTTATCACGTGGATTTTATAATTTAGTGATTTTTAATGATAACCGTTTGCTTTATACAAAGAAAATAATTATAGAATAATGGAAAATGCTGAAGAAATAAAAAGAATAAAGAGAAATTATACAAAAATTTGTAAAGAAGTTGCAAATGCAGCTGATAAACAATATCGAAATCCAGGGGAGATTACAATAGTTGCAGTATCAAAGACATTCCCTCCTGAAACTATAGAAGCGGGAATTTTAGCAGGAATAAGAAGTTTCGGTGAAAATTATGCACAAGAATTGCGGGATAAATTGAAATATTTCGCGGGAAAGCCTTATCAAATTGATTGGCATTTTATAGGTCATTTACAAGCTAATAAGGTTAAATATTTAATACCGTTTACAAAACTTATTCATTCAATAGATTCGATTGAAGTTGCAGATGAAGTCAATAAGCGGGTAGAAAAATATAATATTAAACAAAATATATTGATGCAGGTTAATACATCAGGAGAAGCTTCAAAATCGGGTTGCGAACCTGAAATGGCTTTAGAACTTGCAAAATCAATAATAAAATTTAATAATTTAAATTTAATTGGGCTTATGACAATTGGTTCGTTATCGGGAGATGAGAAATTAATTAGAGGCGAATTTTCATTATTAAGGAATTTGAAAGATGAAATAAATAAAAAGCTTGGCACACATCAGCTAACCGAGCTTTCGATGGGTATGTCGGGCGATTATAAAATTGCCATAGAAGAAGGTAGCACAATATTGCGAATTGGAACAGCAATTTTCGGGCAGCGCACAAAACATATTTGAAATTATAAGTTATTGGATTTTGCTTAATTTTGTTTTTTTATTATTTACCACTTAACAAATTTATGATATTAGGCATAGGCGTTGATATAATTGAAGTAAGCAGAATAAAGCAATCAATTGAAAATTATGGAGACAAATTTTTAAATCGCATTTATACACAAGAAGAAATCAATTATTCAGACTCATTTAAAGAAAAAAAATTTTTGCATTATAGCGCAAGATTTGCTGCAAAGGAAGCATTCAGTAAATCTATAGGCACAGGCATATCACAAGGATTCCATTTTAAAGAAATTAGCATTGAAAACAAACCAAACGGCGAGCCTCAATTAATTCTGCGTGGCAACACTTTAGAAAAGTATTCAGACGAAGTATTCCATATATCGTTATCGCATATAAATGATTTAGCAATTGCTTATGTTGTTCGTGAAAAATTATAAAACTTAAAAATTATGTTAGATATAAAATTTATCAGAGAAAATTTTGATGCTGTTGTAGAAAATATTAAAAATAAGAATGAGAAAGTCGATTTCCAAGATTTTTTGGATATTGAAGAGAAACGTAGAATATTAATTCAGGAATCAGATAAATTAAAAAATGAGCGGAATCAAGAATCACGTCGTATTGCAGAATTAAAAAAGGAAGGCAAACCCGTTGATGATATTATCGCACAAATGAAATTGGTTTCTGATAAAATCAAGGAATATGATGAACAATTACGCAATTTAGAAGAGCAATTGAATCAAATTGTTTATCGTATCCCAAATATGTTATCACCAAAAGTACCAATCGGATATGATGAACGTGATAATAAAGTAATTCGTTATTGGGGAGAACCGCAAGAGCAAAAGCTAAAAAAGAACCATATCGAAATTGCAAATGATTTAGGTATCATCGATTTCGAACGTGGTGCAAAAGTATCGGGTTCAGGATTTGCATTTTATATTGGTAAGGGAGCAAAACTTGAGCGAGCATTGCATCAATTTATGATTGATTTTCACACTACGAAGCATGGATATACGGAGCTTTGGTCGCCATTTTTAGTTAATTCGGCGAGTATGTTCGGCACGGGGCAATTGCCAAAAATGGCTGATGATATGTACTATACGCCTGTGGATGATTTATATTTAATTCCAACGGCAGAAGTCCCGCTCACAAATTATCATCGTGATGATATATTGCAAATTAATGAGCTACCAAAGAAAATTTGTGGATACTCTCCTTGTTTTAGACGCGAGTCGGGAAGTTATGGCAAAGAAGTCCACGGGTTTTTGCGTGTTCATCAATTCAATAAAGTAGAAATGGTAAATTTCACATTGCCTGAGAATTCTTATGCACAATTGGAGGTGATAGTAAGCGAAGCGGAGGATATTTTGCAAGCATTGGAAATACCATATCGCGTTGTGTTGCTATGCTCAGGCGATACATCATTTGCAAGTGCTATGACGTATGATTTGGAAATATGGGCGGCGGGCGAGCAAAAATGGCTCGAAGTATCAAGTTGCTCAAATTTTGAAGATTTCCAAGCTCGACGGGCAAATATTAGATTTAAACGAACTCCGAATTCTAAGCCAGAATTTGTACATACATTGAACGGGAGCGGTGTTGCAACTTCACGTCTTTATGTTTCAATTATTGAAAATAATATTCAAGAAGATGGGAGCATTCTGATTCCTGGGGCATTGCAAGAGTATTGTGGATTTGATAGAATAGAGAGAAATTATATTCAAAAAATATAACAATTCATTATTTTTGTATATGCAATATATTATTGAAAAAAATAATGAAGAAATAGTCATTCCACAAGATATATTCAATCAATATTCTTTTGGAGCAAAGCCTTTTCTAAAGTGGGCAGGTGGGAAGACCCAACTTTTAGGGCAACTAATTAAGTATTTTCCTTTTGAATTAAAAAATGGAACAATCAAAAATTATTGCGAGCCATTCTTAGGCAGTGGTGCAGTCTTTTTCCTCATTGCTCAACACTTTCAAATTAATAATGCATTATTATCAGATATAAATGAAGATTTAGTGCTAACTTATTTAGTTGTTCAAAATAATGTTTATGAGCTTATTGATGAATTAACAATATTGCAAGAACAATATTACAATAAAAATGATGAAATGAGAAGGCAATATTTTTATAAAATTCGTCAACAGTTTAATACTGAAAAAGTTAAGATAAATTTTAACAATTATAAGAAAGATTATATTCCACATGCTGCAAAAATGATATTTTTAAATAAAACTTGTTTCAATGGCTTATTTCGATTAAATAAAAAAGGAGAATTTAATGTCCCCTTTGGTGGATATAAAAGCCCTAAAATATTGGATAAAAATAATTTAATAAATTCAAGCCAGGTTTTAAAAATTGCGGATATTTCGATTACAGATTTCGAAGATATTATAAATAAAATCAATGGACAGACTTTTATATATTTTGATCCTCCATATAGACCCATCAGTCTTACTTCAAGTTTTACTTCTTACAGCAAATTTGACTTCTCTGATAAAGATCAAATCAGATTAGCAAAGATATTTGAAGAACTTAGTAATACAAGTAATAAACTAATGCTCAGTAATTCTGACCCTAAAAATGAAGACCCTAAGGATGAATTTTTTGAAAAATTATATTCAAACTTTAATATTGTCAGAGTCAAGGCTAATAGAATGATCAATTCTAATGGTAATAACCGTGGAAAAATTAATGAATTATTAATAATGAACTACTAAATTAAATTTGAATGATTTCATTTAATATAATAACAAAAATCAGAGTTAAAAATGATTTATGAGGAATTTGCAAGTAATATAAGTTTTTTTGAATTTGACCAGAATGAATTCTATTCACCTTCGTTCAACATCGATGAATACCAATATGAAATCCAGTCTCTTAAAAAGCAAGTTTCTATTGAATATTTAACAAATCTTTTAGCAACATATCCTAAAACATTTGATATATTCGAACAATTGTTCCAAATGAAAAGGTTCACAAACACTCAATATATTCATTTCTGTTTTGATGTAAACACCTTAAATAATTCGCAAGAAGAACTAATAATACAATATGCAAAAAATTGCATCTTTAATTTTGAAAATGGTAATAATAACGTTTTGTTTAATAAAATTTATAATGAATATTATTGTGATAATCATACAATTCCCACACTATTTATATTGAAAAGATCAATTCTGAAATATGTTGAGAAGTGTATAAAAGAACCCGAAATTTTTCATACACATATAATTAACTCAATAAATACTAGGCTTCGCATTTCGAACTACTTATTTAATAACTTAAAAGCAGATGAACTACTTTCAGCAATTGAACTGGAGAAATTTCTTAAATTAAAACGAATTCCAAAAGACATTAAGAGTATCCATGGGAATTTTGGTACAACGAAAGTTAGAAAAAAATTGGAAGCACTCGGACTATGTAATATTTCACACTTAAAAATTAATAGTGTGCTCAAAGTTGATGAGACCGCATATATTCCAAAATCAAAATCTGAATTAGCATTTGTTAGTGAAAAATATATTGAACCGATAAAGATTAGAAAAACCAATAAGTTGAAAAAGTTTGATTTTATAATTCTAAAAGATGGAATACCTCGAATATTAATCGAAACAAATTTCTACTCAACTTCCGGAACAAAAATTAACATCAATTTAGACGAGTATATCGACTTATATGAAGATATTTCAAGATCAAATACCATTTTGAAATATCCATTAATGTTCTCTTGGATTACGGATGGAAATTTTTGGCTAACTAGCACAGGTGAAAAATTATATAATAATATTAAACAAAACTTTTTAAAGAATGAGATGGAGATTTTAAATTACAATCTTTTAAACGGAAATTTTATCAAAGAATTATTAAATCTATGAAATTATCATCATTCATCTCTCAAATTTTAATTTTCTTTTTATTTAAATTTTTTATTTTATTCGATGGCAAAATTATACGACACATCTCCTGAAGCAGAGAAAGCGATACTCGTGGGTGTTTTCCTCAAAGGAGAGGATAGAGATGAAGCATTGGAATTGCTTGATGAATTGGAGCAACTTGCCAATACAGCGGGCGCAGAAGTTATCGAGAAAATTTATCAGGAATTGCCTGCGTTTAATCCTGCAACTTTATTGGGAAAAGGTAAATTGCAAGAAATAAAAGAATTAGCAGAACTAGAGGATGTTCATCTTATAATTTTCGATAATGAATTGTCCCCAATTCAGATGCGTAATTTAAGCAATGAATTGCAAATTAAAGTGCTTGATAGAAGCGGACTGATACTTGATATTTTTTCGAAAAATGCCAGGACGACAGAAGCACAATTAGAAGTGCAACTTGCCCAAATGCAATACTTACTACCGCGACTTTCAAGAATGTGGGCACATATTTCGGAACAATATGGAGGGATTGGTACACGAGGACCAGGCGAGACCCAACTCGAATCGGACAGGAGAGTGGTCCGTCATCATATTCAAATTTTGAAAGAAAAGCTCCAACAAATTGATAAACAAAATAAAGAACAACGCAAGCAACGTAAAAAAATGCCACGATTTGCTCTTGTGGGATATACTAACTCGGGAAAATCCACGCTTATGAATACAATAACAGATGCTAATGTGCTTGTGGAAAATAAATTATTTGCAACGCTATCGACAACTGTACGCCAATTTACTTTGCCAAATAATAAACCCGCTTTACTTTCGGATACAATTGGTTTTATCAGAAAATTGCCGCACCATTTGATTGCATCATTCCGTACAACACTTGCTGAAGCAAATGAATCAGATGTTTTATTGCAAGTTATTGATATTACCAATCAGAATTTTAGAGTTATGATTAATACAGTTAATGAAACTCTTGAGGATATCGGAATCAAAGATAAACCAATGATTTATGTATTTAATAAAATTGATAAACTCGATTCGCTTGATTTGCTTCATCAATTGCAAAGTGAATATCCTCAATCTGTATTTATTTCTGCTGAACGGGGGCTAAATGTTACAACATTGCTTGAGCGAATGCAAAATGAATACGAAAAATACAATTCGACATTTTCATTGCTTATTCCATATTCAGCGGGTGCGGACATGAACAAATTATATGAAAATGCCGAAATATTGGAACGTAATGACGATAACGAGGGCACACATTTGCAAATTAAAGTAGAATCTCGCAATAAGGATAAATTAATGCCATTGATAAGGAAGTATCTAAAAGAAGAAAAATTAATTTAAAAAAAAATAAGTTAATAAAATAATTATTATAAAATATAATATTTATTCAAATAAATGAATATATTTTAATAAATATAGAAATAATATACATTAATTAATAAATATTTAATAAATTTGTGTTTTTAATATTTTAATTGGGAGTTATAATATGTCAAAATTTAAATTTAATCCAAGAAATGATACACTGAAAAATTCAATTAACTGGTCAAAATTAGGTTTTGGTCGGTACTTTGCTGATTATATGTATATATCTCATTATAAAGATGGTAGCTGGGAAGAGGGGGAAATAGTACCTTATCAAGCCTTGCCAATTGAACCCGCGATGATGACTTTGCATTATGCACAAACTATATTTGAAGGTTTAAAAGCATACAAAAATCCAAATGGTGGTGCAAATTTATTCCGTCCAGAAATGAATGCAAAGCGTATTAATAGGTCTGCAGATGCAGTTGTAATACCTCAATTTCCTGAGGATAGATTTGTGGAAGCCATAAAAGAACTCATATACTACAATAGAGAATTTATTCCCTCAGGTGAAGGAGAAACTATGTATATACGCCCATTTATTTTTGGTTCGTCAAATTTAATTGGTGTGCATCCTTCAAAAGAATATACAATGATAATTATTATGTCGCCTGTAGGTCCATATTACAAAGATATTCTTCGACCTGTAAAAATTAAAGTATCAGATGGGTATGTTCGTGCAGTACGCGGTGGACTTGGCTCAGTAAAAGCAGGTGCAAATTATGCAGCTTCCTTGAAAGCATCAGATATTGCCGAAAAAGAAGGTTATTCACAGGTGTTGTGGCTTGATGGAGTTCATTTGACATTTGTCGATGAAGTTGGTTCGATGAATATTATGTTTGTAATTGATGGAGAAATTGTTACACCATCACTTGAATCGGGTACAATACTACCTGGAATAACACGCGATTCTGTATTGAAACTTGCAGGACGTCTTGGTTATAAAGCAACAGAACGGACAATTTCCATTAATGAAGTTATTGAAGGAATTGAATCAGGCAGATTGACTGAATCCTTTGGAACAGGCACTGCTGCGGCTATCTCACCTGTAGGCCTTTTAAGTTACCGTGGGAAAGATTACACTATAAATAATTTTGAGATTGGCCCAATTTCGCAGCAAATGTATGATACATTATTGGGTATACAATATGGGAAATTAGAGGATCC
>JAGOIG010000003.1 GCA_017995735.1 Candidatus Kapaibacterium sp.
CGTCATAGCCCTTTTATATATTAAAAAGGGTGAGTTCTAGAAAAATCCTCTTTCTCTTTACGAAAGAGGATTTTTTTGTTTAGAGTACTGATGTATCATAAAGCAAGAACTATGTCAAATGGATTTTAAGAAATTAATTCAACAAATTAGAATTGTTAATGAATGGAACAAATAAATTATTAAAATCTCTCTCTAAGATTATATAAATAAATAACTCACAACACTGTGGTCCCCATCATTGTTTCGCGAAGATTTATATTCTGTTTTTTTCATCTTTTAATAGTATTGATTCTGCAATATTATTGAGCAAAGGTTGAAATATTTCGAGTTATTTCTATATAGATTTCGATTATCATTTGTTAAGTCTTTTTAACATATTCTTAACAATCTTAATATTTGCTCAACTTTATTTTAACATTAATTCTTCAATTTTGAATTAATCAAATATGAATACAATTATTAAGGGATAATATTGCAAAACAGTAAAGAACTAAATCAGGATCAGGAAAATAGCGAGAAATTGCAACCAACTACTGATTTTATAAAAAGAAAGGACAAGATTCGAAAAAGTAGGAACCTTGGGGATTTTATTTTCAATAATCTTACAAAGTTCTTTGCTTCTTTATTGCTTCTTCTTGTTATTCTGATGGGATTTATGATGTATCTGCAAGCGTTACCATCAATCCAGAAGTTCGGATGGGGGTTCTTAACCAGTATGGAATGGGATCCGGTACAAGAAAATTATGGTGCGCTTCCTTTTATTTTTGGAACCTTGTATTCATCCTTACTTGCAATACTCATTGCACTTCCATTAAGTGTAGGAATAGCAATTTTTCTATCAGAATTTTCACCAAAGTGGCTCGAAGGTCCATTATCAATGTTAGTTGAACTTCTCGCTGCAATACCAAGTATAGTATATGGGCTTTTTGGAATGTTTGTAATTGCTCCTTGGCTACGCCAAACTATTGAACCTTTTTTAGGGGATAAATTAGGGAATATTTTTTTATTTAAAGGACCACCATACGGTCTGGGGATGCTTGCAGGGGTTTTAATTTTGACAATTATGATTCTTCCAATTATAACTTCTATATCACGGGATGTTTTAAAAGCTATTCCCGATTCACAAAGAGAAGCTTCATTTGCACTGGGTGCAACAAAATGGGAAACAGTTAAGATTATTCTTGCTAGTGGAAAATCGGGGATATTAGGAGCAGCTCTTTTGGGGTTAGGACGTGCGGTTGGTGAGACAATGGCTGTTACGATGGTTATTGGAAATAATCCTCAAATATCAACTTCACTATTTGCACCAGGTTATACAATGCCAAGCGTGATTGCTAACGAATTTACTGAAGCAACTTCCGACCTCTATTTAAGCTCACTCATTGAAATTGCATTTTTGCTGTTTATTTTAACAATAATCCTCAATTCTATTGCAAGGCTTATTGTATGGAGTATTACAAAAAAATACAGTAAAGGAGTCGAAGTATGATGAGCTACTATAAATGGCGCAAATTTAAAAGTAGTGCAATGATAACATTATGCTTTATAAGTGTGCTTATTGCCATTGTTCCATTATTTGTGATACTACTTTACACAATATCAAAAGGAGTAGACGCTATCTCATGGGATTTTTTCACAAAAATGCCAAAACCTGCGGGTGAAGCTGGTGGAGGAATGGCAAATGCTTTAGTCGGTAGTGGCATTTTATTAGGATTAGGTAGTATTGTAGGCTTACCAGTGGGAATTTTATCGGGTATTTACCTTTCTGAAAATAGGAACAGTATGTTTGCAAGTATTGTTCGTTTCCTTACTGAGGTATTAAACGGTATCCCATCAATTGTAGTTGGTGTTTTTGCGTATGGAGTAATTGTTGTCCCAATGCACAGATTTTCTGCTATTGCAGGAGGTTTTGCACTTGCCATTTTGATGTTACCTATTGTCACAAGGACTACCGAAGAAATGCTAAATCTTGTTCCAGCATCTTTCAGAGAAGCATCGCTTGCATTGGGAATCTCCAGATGGAAAACTACTTTATTTGTAATATTTCCAACAGCAATGAAAGGTGTATTCACAGGAATTCTGTTATCAATAGCGAGAGCAGCAGGCGAAACTGCTCCCCTTTTGTTCACATCATTAGGAAATAGATTTTGGTCAACACAACTTGACCAACCAATTGCTTCACTCACTGTATTCATATATGATTATGCGAAAGCTCCTTTTGACGATTGGAACCGTCAAGCGTGGGCGGCTGCTCTTGTTTTAGTTGTTATAATTTTATTTATAAATATTATATTCCGTATAATTTCAAGGAAAAGATGAACATCTATTTTAATGGAGGTAATGTGCCCGAAATATTAAAAAATTCGGAAATTGAAACGGCTGATTTAAATGATAAAACTAATGATAAAATAAATGTCAATTCTCTAAGAGCATTTTTTGGAAAATTTGAAGCTATAAAAAATATTACATTGAATTTTTCTGAAAATAAAATTACAGCTATTATCGGTCCATCTGGGTGTGGTAAATCCACTTTATTACGTTGTCTTAATAGAATGCATGAAGAGGTTGGAGGGACTATGAAAGGTGAAATTTTATTGGACGGTGAAAATATATTTAATCACGATCCAGTATGGTTGAGGAAAAAAATTGGAATGGTATTTCAAAAACCTAATCCGTTTCCAACAATGTCAATAGCTGACAATGTTACAATTGGGTTGCGATTAAATGGAAGGCATTCAAAGCGAAAATTAACTGAGGTTGTGGAGTCTTCATTAAGACAGGCATTTTTATGGGATGAAGTTAAGGATAATTTAAAATCGTCGGGCGCTAGTTTATCCGGTGGCCAACAACAACGTCTTTGTATCGCAAGAACTCTGGCTGTCAATCCCGAAGTTATTCTTTTAGACGAACCAACAAGTGCATTAGATCCTATTTCTACGGCTAAAATCGAAGAAATGTTAATAGGGCTAAAAGAAAAATATACCATAGTAATCGTGACACATAATATGCAGCAAGCTGCAAGGATTAGCGATTATACTGCTCTTATGTATCTTGGGGAGCTAATAGAATATAATTTGACCAAAAAAATATTTCTTGCTCCCGATAAAAAGCAAACTGAAGATTATATTACAGGTAGATTCGGTTGATGCATAATATGTGATATAACCAAAAGAGAAATTAGAATAAATTTATTACATAATTAAAAAAATGAGATTCTTTTCCATAAGTATTTGCTTAAGGAGAATAAAATAATTAAAAATAAGATCGATATGGAAAGACGTTTTTTAAATGAACTTGATGAATTGAAAGTCGCAATCAATAAGATGGCATCGTTAGTTGACGAACAAGTCGATAGTAGCTTCAAGATTTTAGAAGATGGGAGCACTGAATTCAAAAGAATAAAACAGAAAGATAGAGAAGTAGATGCTCTTGATAATTTAGTAATGGCAAAGTGTGAAAATTTGTTAGCATTATTTCAACCGGTCGCAGGAGATTTGCGTTTTATTCTCGCAGCAATTAAGGTCGGCAATCAACTCGAGCGCTGTGGAGATATTGCAGTGAATATTGTCCAGAGAATCGACAAAATTGAGAATTTTTATGAATTAGTTTCGGACCTCGATATTCTTAAGATGGCAGATATTGCTCGTATGATGGTTAAGGATGCAATAACCGCTTTTGTGAACCAAGATACAAAGCTTGCAGAAGCAACTTATGAAAAAGATAATATTGTCGATGCTTTTAATAAATCAATCTTTAACCAAATTGTTGAAAAAATAAAAAAGAATCCTGACATTACTGAGCCTTGCGCACACTTGATAGTACTACTGAGGCACATCGAAAGATTAGCAGACCACGCAACTAATATTGCTGAAGATGTTATATTTTTGACTGAGAATGAAATTATAAGCCATAAGAAAAAACTTAAGAATTTTCACTCCCCGTCACAAGATTAAATAAGCTTAATAAAATAGGCAAAAATCTTATCTACAATTCATTAATTTTCAAGTTATTTTATAAAGGCGTTACTTCTCCCCTTCTAATTCTGCGTAATATTTGCAATATTGGCTGATGGAACATACATTGCATTTTGGACTGCGAGCAGTGCAAATTTTTCGTCCGTGTTCAATGATAATATATGTAAAGTTAATCCATTGATCTTTAGGCACAATTTCATTCAATTCATATTCAATTTTTTCGGGATTATCAGTATCAACAAAACCAAGGCGATTTGATAAACGTATTACGTGTGTATCAACCACAATCCCTGGTGTATTGAATAAATTTGCAAGCAACACATTTGCTGTTTTACGACCAACGCCGGGCAATTTCGTTAATTCTTCCATTGTATTTGGCATTTCGCCGTTATATTGTTCAAGCAGAATGCGGGCAGATTCCCTGATTTTGCTTGCTTTTGATTTATAGAAGCCTGTGGAATAAATATCCTGTTCCAATTCTTCTTGTGGCACTTTCAAATAATCATCGATAGTGATATATTTTTTGAAAAGCTTTTCGGTCACTTTATTAACCCGGTCATCTGTACATTGTGCAGAAAGCACAGTAGCAACAAGCAATTCAAACGGTGTATTATATTTCAAAACAGTATGGGCATTTGGATATTCTTTTTCAAGAATAGCAATAATATTTGCCATTCGTTTTCTTTTATTTTCAAGAGTTTCGTTATTATAATTATATTTTTTCATAATTTTTTTTATAATTAAATGTCATTGAATCTTTTAATTCTCTATGATATATATAGGTTCGATTTTCAGATTTAAAAATATTAGCTTTAGATTCTTTAACACGTGAATAAAATTCGCTATCGTCGCCATAATCAAGATTTTTAAAGCCATTCAAGGCAATCGCCAATTCTTTTTTTATAAAGAAAGAGCCACCAACTGCGCAATCATCAATATTTACAAGTTTATTCCTATCATTCAAATCGGGAACATACGGACTGCCAATTACTTGGACATATCCATAAATAAAGTCAATATCGGGATTATGAACAATAATGTTTTTATGTAATTCTAAATGATTTGGTGCATATTCGTCATCGGAATCAAGGAAAGAAATAAAATTACCTGCTGCAGCAAGAATACCTGCATTGCGGGAAAAAGGCAATCCGCGATTTTTATGATAAAAATAACGGATAGAAAAATCATTATTGAAGTATTCTTTTATAATTGTATATGTATCATCGGTGCTGCCGTCATCTATAATTAGCACTTCAAAATTGCGATATGTTTGAGTTAAAAGAGAATCCAAAGCACGACACAAAAGATTAGCTCGATTATATGTACAAATTATCACTGAAAAAAAAGGGGTCCAATCGCGATAAATTTGTATCATACAATCATTATAATTTTGTAAATAACAAAATTATAAAAATAAATTAAATGCAAATAAATGAATTTGTTGAAATATGCAACAGAAACAATATAATACTTGATGATAAGCAAATCGCTCGCATTGAAGATTATATGGAGGAATTGAAGAAGTGGAATGAAAATGTCAATTTAATTTCGCGAAAGGACATTGATAATATTTTGGATAGGCATATACTGCATTCATTGACCATATTGAAATATGTGTCAATTTTTGATAATGCAATTTGTTTAGATATAGGTTCAGGTGGTGGATTACCGGGAATTCCTATAAAGATTGCAAAACCTAATATTAAATTAATAATGATTGATTCGATTGCAAAAAAAGTAAATATAATACGGCAAATTATTGAAAAATTAGACCTTATAAATGTCGAAATAATCAATGATAGAATCGAGAATCTGGCAAAAAACAAGAATTTCAAAAATTCAATAAATTTTATTTTCGCTCGAGCTGTAGCCAGTACAGATTTAATTTTGAAATGGAGTTTTCCACTAATCAAAAATAACGGAAGAATTGCGTTGCTCAAAGGTGGAGATTTGTCAAAAGAAATTGCGGACGCTCAACGTATTTCAAAATCAATAACAATAGAGGAAATTCCTATTAAATTGAAGGGATTCGATTATTTTGAAAAAGAAAAGAAAAAGTTGATAATAATTGGACAGGAATAAGGCAAAAAGGAGCGGTCAATACGTATTGTTTGAATTTATAATTCTATAGGATTATAATCGTTTATTATTGATATTAAATATGAAAAATGATAAAGAATCAATATAAATTTATAATCACTGCATTTTTTTTCATTTTATCAATTGGAAATACTGTATTTGCACAAAAGCAGACAAGCGATTTTGTAATTGGGCGAGTGAAATACTCGGGCGGTGGTGATTGGTATAATGATCAATCTGCTGATTATAATTTATTGAAATATATAGCACAAAACACAAATATCTACACAAATCCCGGTTATCAGTATGTCGATTTGGCAAGTGATAAAATTTTCGAATATCCTTTTTTATTTATCACGGGACACGGGAATATGAAATTTTCTGATGTGGAAGTGCGCAATTTACGTGCATATTTGCAAAATGGAGGATTTCTTTATATAGATGATGACTACGGTTTGGACCAATCTGTACGGAGCGAAATGAAAAAAGTATTTCCCGACCAAGATTTTAGGGAATTGCCTTTTTCTTATGGATTATATTCAATACATTACAAATTCCCTCAAGGACCTCCTAAAACGCACGAACACGATAATAAACCACCTAAAGGATTTGGGTTATTTTATAATGGCAGGTTATGCGTTTATTATACATTAGAGAGCAATCCAAGCGATGGATGGGCTGATCCTGAGGTACATAACGATCCACCTGCAAAACGTGAAGAAGCTCTACGGTTCGGGACAAATATTGTAGTTTGGGCATTAACTCATTAATAGTTAATAATTATGGAAGATATAAGTTATTATAAAAAAACAGAAAAGAAGCTAAGTGCTACAAAAAGAAAAATGTATCTGCTTGATGCATTAGCGGGTTTGTTTATTGCAATTGGAACTTTTGCATTAGCAACTACCATATTTTCCGTTCTTGAACATTTCGGAAATTTTTCATCAGCAGTGAGATTGGTTTTTTATGGGTTAATTTGGCTCAGTGCAATTGTACCTTTCGGGATTTTTAGCGTTCCATCATTATTAAAATTATTAGGTATCTCAAAAAGCATTCAATTTGACGAGCTTGCTTTGCGGATTGGTTGGTATTATCCCGATGTACAAGACAGATTATCAAATTCATTGCAATTAGTATCCAGAAGCAAATCATTACAGGGAATTTCACGAAGCTTGATAGAAGCATCATTTCAAGAAGCGTATAAAGCATCAGAAGGCAAGGATTTCAACGTTATAATAGATAAAAAGAAATTCCAGCGGTCATTGTTTTATATGATTGGTGCATTATTATTGACAGTTGTGATTTTTGCAACATCATCAAATTCATTATTTTCAGCAATGAACCGCATACAAAACTGGAACACATCATACACTCCACCTGCACCATACACATTGAAAATACAACCAAAATATCAAAAGATATTGAAGAACTCAAATCTACGCATTACAGTAAAAGCGGATGGCGTTCCACCTGAATCAATCAAATTATATGTGAAGGAAGAAGCAAGCAATGAATATGATTCATATACATTACAATTAGATACATCCAATACATACAATTATTATTTTACAAACATTAAATCCACGTTTGAATTTTATGCAGAAGCTGATTGGCTTGGCAAACCTGTGCGAACAGATACAGGCAAAATAGTAGTTTATGATAAACCTGAGATACGCTCAATCAATGGAGAGGTACATTTTCCATTATATACACATATAAGTCCGCGTCCAATTAATGAACAAAATGGCGACATTACAGCATTGCGTGGCTCGCAAGTCAATTTTCAAATATCGGCAAATAAAGAATTGCGTTCCGCAAAAATATACTTTTTGAATAGTACTAAAGATTCCACTACAAAGAAAGATACATCTGTTATTTCGCTTGCGGTAAATAAAAATACTGCGTCAGGTTCAATGAGTATAATAAATTCGGGAAGCTATTATTTCAAAGTCTATGATAAAAATAATGAAGAAAATGAGCAACCTGTTCAATATGGCGTAATTGTGATGCAAGATGAGTATCCCGCAGTGCGATTAATTCAACCAATGTATAACGTAAAATTAACCGATGATGCAATTCTACCAATGCAAATTGGTATAACTGATGATTATGGATTTTCGTATCTAAAATTATATTATAGATTAGCATATTCTGAATTCTCAGAGCCAGATAAGGAATTTCGTTCGGTTAAAATTCCAATAATTTATAATGGTTTGAGTGTAGAAATACCATTTGTTTGGAATTTGAAGCAACTGGATATTGTACCAAATGATCGATATGAATTTTTTGTAGAAGTCGCAGATAATGATATAATATCAGGACCTAAGACTGCACGCTCGCAAATATTGACAGCAATTTTGCCATCCCTTGAAGATGTATTAACAGAAAACGAGTCAAAGCAAGAAAATATTCAACAAGATATAAACAAATTAACTCAAGAAGTATCCGATATTAAAAAGGATGCCGAAAATTTGCAACGTGATTTGCAAAAAAATCCAAATCAAAAGCAATTAAATTGGGAGCAGCAGAAAAAAGCAGAGGATATACTTAAGAGACAAGAAAAGGTAATGCAAAAGATGGAGGATTTGCAAAAGCAATTAAGCCAATCAACGCAGGAAATGAATCAAAACAAATTAATATCGCAAGAGACATTGCAAAAGTATTTGGAATTGCAAAAGCTTATGAAAGAAATAAATTCACCTGAATTACAAAAATTGCAAAACAAAATCCAAGAAGCTTTGAAAAATATCTCAAAAGAAGATATGGAAAAGGCTTTAAAGAATTTTACTTTTAATGAAGAACAATTCAAACAAAGCATCGAAAGAACAATGAAAATACTGCAACGGCTTCAATTGGAGCAAAAAATAGATGCTCTCAATCGCCGAGCGGAAAAATTGCAAGAATCTCAAGAGGAATTGAAAAATCAAGCAAATCAGAAAAATCTTTCAAAAGAACAACAACAAGATATTGCAAAAAAACAAGAGCAGTTGCAAAAAGAAGTTCAATCAATCGATAAAGAGCTTCAGGAAATTGAGAAATTGATGAATAAAGTTCAAGACGAAGATATGCCAAAAGCAGAATTAAAAGATGCCGAGCAAGCTTTACAATCTGAGAACACTCAGGAACAGATGCAGGAAGCATCAGAGCAAATGCAAAAAGGAAATCAAAACAAAGCATCAAATTCAATGCAAAAAGCTTCTAAAAATCTTGCCGATTTTAGACAAAAGATGCAAAAGCTTCGTGATGAAATGGCAAAACGGTCGTCAGAGGAAGCAATTCGTCAAATGCAAAAGGCGGTATCTGATATGATGGAAGTATCAAAGGACCAAGAGCAATTGCTTGAAAAATTATCAAAAATCGATTATAATTCTGCTTTATTGCCACAATTGGGGCAAGCACAACAGAAGAACTTTGAAAATTTAATGCGTATAGCTCAGAGATTATCAGAATTAAGCGAAAAATCATTTGGCGTGACTCCACAAATGGCAGAAGAAATTTCATCAGCATTGCAAAATATGAATGAAGCAATGGAAAATTTTACTGATAGAAAAATTCCAAATATAACCAAAAGTCAGAAACAAGCGCTCGGAGATATCAATTCTGCCCTTGCTCAGATGCAAGAGATGCTTTCACAAATGAAAAAATCAAATGGAAGCTGTCCTAATCCTGGTGGAAGCGGGCAACCACAGCAAGGTTCAGGCGGAAACAGTGGCTTTTCTCAACGCTTGCAACAGTTAGCTGCTCAACAACAAGCCATAAATGAAATGATGCGTCAAATGATGGAGGGAAATGGAAAAAATGGACAAAATGGTAATATATCACCTGAAGCACAGTCGCAATATCAAAGATTGCAAATGGACCAGACACAAGCACAAAAAACAATAGATCAAATGTTACAGGAACAAAAGCAATTCTCAACTCCTGAGGGACAAAAATTAAAGAGCGAACTCTTGGATTTGCAAAAGGAAATGAGGGAAAATATAGAGGATGTGAAGCAATATGGGGTGCGTCCCGAGGCTCTAAAGCGGCAAGAAAGGATTATGGTGCGATTGCTTGATTTATATAATTCAACAAATGAAAGGGATTTTGAGAATAGGCGTGAATCACGTTCAGGCGGTGTATTTAATTTGCAAAGCCCCGATGAAATTGATTTTAGCAATCAAGAAACTCGCAAAGCTATTATAGACGACATTATGAAACAATCTGAAAAAGATTATACAATCGATTATCGAAACCTAATCAAAAGTTATTTTGAGCAATTAGATAAGAAAACGCAGTAATTAATTACTTTCACAATTTTTCATTTCATCTAATTTAGCAAGCGCCTTATTTGCAACAAATTCGGGAATAATCGAGTTCATACATTCGAGTGTTTTTAGAGGGCAGTGGTTGCTACCGTGAATCTTACAAGGCCTACACCCCAATGATTCATTTTCAATAATTATATCTTTTTCCCTAAAAGGTGCAAAACCAAAAATCGGCGATGTAGGACCGAAAATTGTCATAACGGGTGTTCCAACTAAATCAGAAAAATGAGTGGGTGCTGAATCATTCGTAATAGTCAAATTAGCATATTTTAAAAATAGAATTGATTGAGATAAATTTGTTATCCCTGCTATTGATTTGCAATTTGTAGAATTATGAATTTCATTACATATTTCTAAATCTTCTTTGCCTCCAATCAATACAGGATCACAATTTTTATCTTGTAAAATTGAGATAAGCTCTGAAAAATATTCTGCATTCCAGCGTTTTGTTTTCCAGACAGACCCAGGGGCGACTGCTATAATTGGTTTTCTATTTTGAGAGAAATTTTTATGTTCTAATTTTAGAGATGAAGAATTTTGATCAATGAGTTCAATGTTAATATCATTCTCATTTAAAATCGATTGCAAAGTAATTATATCTTTATCAGAAAAAATTAGATTTGGGTATATATCTTCTTTATGAAAATTTGAAAAAGTTAATCCAAAAGGTTCAAGTAAAGAAAGCAAACGATCCACTTCGTGTAGTGCGGGGTGATAAACCACACGATAATTATAAGCAAGAATGCTATTTGAATTAATATTATAACCAATTTTAATAGGTGATTTAATTTTGCTTGCAAGCAAGCTTGTACGAAATGATCGATGAGGAGCTATAGTACAATCTATATCAAGCTTATTAATTTGCTTTGAAATTTGATTTATACCTTTCAATCCCTTGTGTGCATCTCGTTTATCGAATTCAAGAACCTGCGTAATTGATTCTGAAAGATGTGCAATTGAAGAAGCATTTGGAGTTGTGACGAAATATATATCAGTTTTTGGTAAAATCTGTTTGATAGCTTCAACAAGATAAAGCGTAAGGGTTACATCACCAAGAAACGCAGTTTGAATGAGAAGGATACGATTAACATTTGAAATATCAATTATTTTCTGCATCTACATATTCTATTATATGTTTCCAACGGCGATGTTGCCAAACCCAGTGGTCGGGATATTGTCTTATTTTCTGTTCGAGGAAATCCGCATATCTTCGTGTAAGTTCATAAATGCCTTCCTTTGAGTTTTGCAAATCATCGTGTTTCAATTCATACATTTCAACTTTATAGGTAAAATCTTTTTGGCGAATCATAAAAGGCATAATAATTGGAACGTTGTACCGCAAAGCTAGACGTGCAGGTGCTTCATAAGTTGAAGTATATCTGCCAAAGAATGGGACGTAGACATCTTTATCTTTTGACGCGCTTTGGTCGGCAAGAATTGCAAGGATTTCTTTATTTTGCAAACTTTTAACAATTTCAAACGCAGAATTGTATGACGATATTAGTTTATTCCCAAAACGCATCCGCATTTTATTCAAAATTTTATCAAGTTGAGCATTCGATTGAGGTTTTACAATAATGGTGGGTTTAATATCGAGATGCAATGCTACAGACAGAGCAAGAAGTTCCCAATTGCCAAAGTGGGCAGAAAGGAAAATAAGTCCTTTATTTTGATTAATTAAAGATTTTGTCAAATCAGCATTTTCAATTGATATTAAATAATTATAAATTGATTTTTTGGAAATAAAAATAAAGGCAAACATTTCGGCGAACACAATTCCAAGATTAGCAAAGCTTTGCTTGAATGTTTTTTCAATCCATTCTTTTGATTTATCGGGAAAAGCATAAGTGAGATTATCAAGAGTAATTTGCTTTCGGGAAGGAGATATTATCATTATTGAATATCCCAGCATTTTTCCAAAGTATCCTCTTGCTTTTCGAGGGAGTATAGCAGAAATAAGGCTAAGAAATAAAATGAAAATTGTGGAAATAGTGTTAAGTATAAACTTCATCGAAGTTGATTGTTTTCTAATCCATTTGATTCCAAGAAGTTTCTCTCTTTGACGTAATTATTATACCAATCGGGGTCATTTGGCTCACCTTTGAGATCTGAGTGAACGAGGATATAATTACCATATCCGACCATATCAACAAAAATGAAATGAACACCACCTTGAATCTCGCCATAGAACCAATCCTCATACGGACGATTTTCTGCCCCTGCAGAATATCTATCCCGTTGGGTTGGTTCGCCATATTTCAAATAAATACGTCCACGGTCTGTGTTCCAGCCTGGATTTTTCTCTGTAAAAGTAAAGTACGTTTCTGCATATTTTATTCTTTCAAGATACTCCCCGCGGTCTTCATTATAAAATGTAGATGTATCAGAATCTCGTATTTTCCAAAAACGATATAAAAAACGTTGTCTTGCTTTGAGATCAGTCAATTTTTTCCATTGATCGACTTCAAAATTAGTCGCAATTGCTTTCGATTTCTTAAATTCTAATTCTGTTTGGTCATAAGATAATGCTGCAAATTCGCTCATTTCAAACAATTGATCTTCGGTAAACCCAGAATAATTTACTAACTTAGAATTTTTATTAAAATAATAGAATTTTTTGACATGATTATCATAAATTATATTATCATCTTTTGTATCAAGTAAAGAAACTTTTAAATAATATATGCCTGTCGATAAAAGGTCGAGCGGAATCGAGAAAATTTCAGATATTGCATCACTTTTTGGAATAATATTAATTGAAGATTTATTTACTTCCCGTTGAGCACCGTCAAGGATTGAGAAAGTTATTTTAACCGAATTTGGAGAAATCGTTTTTGCATTATAAATTTCAAAATACAAATGTAAATTTGGTTCATCGGAATTATATTCACCTATGACATTTGGTAGTACATAATAATTACCCTTGATAAAAAAATGTCCTGAATTTTGATTAACTTTAGAGGCATCCTCAATTACTTGAGCAAGTTCTATTGAAGATAGTGTAATCGATTTTTCAGAGAAATTTTTAATCACAACTGATGCTTTATCATTTGAATGATTATCGAGATTTTTGTCGTCATAAGCAGTTGTTAAAATGCTATATTCAGCAGGTTTGAGAAGAATCTTTTTTACACCATATAAATTATAGATATTGAATGTATCGGAGAGAGGCTTTATATTTGTATGTTTCCAACTCAATTCTTTTTTTTGACCATTATTTAGATTTTCAAATAAAATCGAAATATCAAGAATGCCAACTTGTTGAGAATCCACACGTTGATATGTTAGATTAGAATCTATAAATGTATAGTAAATTTCCAACAGAAGTGTATCTTTACTATATTTAAATAAAGCAAAATCATAATTAATATTGATATTGCTTGAAAATAGAGGAACGGTTGAAAAGAGAACCGCAATTAAAAAAGTATATAATTTTTTCATTTATAAATAATAAAAACAATTTAATAATCGAAAGAAAGGAATAATTATTTTAAATAAAAAAATAAAAAGGGGAGGCACAAACCTCCCCTAAACGAATAATCAAAATTATAATGACAAGCCTATTGTAAAGCGGTTGACAAGTCCTAGATCAAATGTTGGGGAAATTGCATAATCAAATCTGCCAATAAATCCTGGGCCATCGTATTTGATACCAATACCCGCAGAAAAACCTGTCTCGTCATGGCCAAATAAATAGCCACCTCTTAATGATACAATATCGCCATATGTATATTCGATACCTAATCCATATTGCTCAGGAACATCAGAATATGTAGTAAAATCAAATGCAGCTGTAAGAGCATGCTTATTGGCCTTCCAAACTGTAGAAGACAATCCAGCTCTAAATATTAAAGGATATGAATAACCATTTGAAATATACTCAACTTCTAATGGGTTAGCATCCATTGCGGTATATAATTTCTTGACATCTCTTAGAGATTGTCCGCTAAATGTGGCTTCCGAGCCTAAATTATGTATCGAAAAGCCAATTTTAAGGCCTAGGAATCTTGTATCATAAAGAGTTCCAATATCGAATGCAAATCCTGTTGATGAGACATTATAGATTGAATTACTAATATATTTTGCAGTCACCCCAAAGGAGAATTGCTCAGTCAAGAAACCGCTAAATGACAATCCTGCTGCAATATCAGAATTTTGATATTTGGTGCTCAATCCTTCGGGATAGGCAGTAGTCGTAACTTGTATATCTCCGCTGGATAATGAAATTAAATGAGCAGCGATAGTAAAATCATTTCCTAATCCAAAAGAAACGGCAGCGAAATTATGAGTGTATCCAGCAAACCACTGCAAATATGAGAATTCAGCCGCTAAACCGCGTTGATATGCAAGCCCTGCAGGGTTCCAGTAAATCGAGCTTAGGTCATTTGCGACAGAGCTAAAAGCTGTCATCCCACTTCCACGGGCACCAATAGGTATTTTCAAAAATTGAGAGCCTGTAATTCCAACTTTATTATTGCCACCGCTCGATGTAGCAGTGGATGTCTCTCCTATTGCTAAAGCAAAATTTGTAGAACCTATAATTAAACCAAAAACTACTATTAAATTTATTATTTTTTTCATATTGTTTTTCCTTTAGTTTATTCTTGAGGTATTAATCTAAAACCACCTACTACAACTGAGAAATTCCTAACTGCTTGGGCACCATCTGCTGAAGTAATTAATGCTACAAATGCTTGACTTTGCACCCTGATCCCGTTAGTAGTTAACAAATCCCACACCTCCATAAATTCACTATCTTTCATTGATGATGTTGTCTCATCGTGATTAATTGTTCTAACCAAATCGCCAGCAATTGTATAAATATTAATTGTGCATTTCTTTGGCAATTTAGTAAAGTAAATCTTAGAATCATACGGAGAGCGTGTACCTTCGTGCGCTATGAAATATGGATTTGGTACAACCTGCACATTTTGAAGTAACTGGTCTGTATAAGTACCATTGTTACCTTTCGGGTTATTTAAACGGAATATTACTTTTGCATCGGGCATAGGCATACCAAGTGCTCCACCTAATGTGCGAAGAGTAATTTTATCGCCTGGTTTGAAATCATTTCCATAAACATAATTTTGTGTTCTTTGCCATTTTGGGCCAGTATTGAACATACGTCCCGAATTTGCATAATCAAGAGCGAATTGAATACCTCCAATATTTAGTATATGTGTGAAATCAAGAGTATCTTTGCCATCTATAGAATATCCAGATAAGTAATATCTATTTTGCCTATCCATATAAAACTTTGCACCACCATCATTTGCAGAACTTATAAAAGGTTCGTAATTTGGACGTGCAGCTTGTTTTTGCAATTTAATCTCTGTCACATGCCTCATATTTACCCAACCATATACACCAATGTTGTATTTTCCAATGAATTGATTAGTCTTAGGATTTAATCTATCTACACCTTGATAACCTAAATTACGTGGATCTGGATAATATCTCTGCGGAAACATATTCTTAATTACTGTATTATAATTTGAATATCCATAATTGTCTCCGGTTCCTATCGGCAAATACATTGGTTCAAGGTTAGTAATTCCATTAACGACAACAGAATCATACGCATCTAATACTACTGGCCTCTTATATGTTAATGTATTTTTTACTTTTACATTCAAATAATTCACAATGAATTTATTATTAAATGAATAATCTGGAGGATTTGCTCCCCAAACTACATCAAGAGTATCAGTACCACCGGGCAGGAATTCAACTTCATAGATACCTGGACCGTTATTGAAGCTACCATATCCTGGTAAATATGAATCAAAATCCAAACCAACAGGTTGTGTTGACATTATATTGTCTGTATTTGAAATTGGTCCAGTATCATCAATAAATGTAACAGGTGTGGAAACGTCCATTCCTTCCGGTTTTGCTGTTGTTATTGTTATTGAATCAGGCCGATAGCGACCACCCCATTGCTGCATTGTAAAATCATAGCTAAATCCAATTGTCCCATAAGCTGGTGGTAGGGTTGCCAATGCATAGCAATAACCTGGGTCGCGGAAATCACCTGACATAAATGAACCTGATCGTGTAATAATATCTCTATTATACTTCAATCCAAAGGTAATTTGCTCGTTTGTAACTGTATCAGTAATAACAGTATCAGAAACCACATATGAACAACTATTCTCGGTAAATAAGCCACGGAATTCTCCGCTGCAAGGTACAATTTCAAAATTCATAAGCCCATCATAGAGGACCTTATCTGTTGTTAAATCTTTTAAGACCGCTCTACGTTGGTATAATCCAAATTTAATTGTATCTGTTCTACCTTGGAAATTAAAAGCATATTGATTCCAATATGGATTGAAAGTAAGTTCAAGGTCGTGTCCTGCAAAATTCTGCAAAGCTCTATCTCTATCAATAGCATACATTTTAAAATTAAATAATCCACCAAGTTTCAGAGAATCTTCAGGTGAAATTATAGTTTCGAAAATGGGCTCTTCTGAGACAGTATTTGCCGATGGTTTTACGCTAGTTATATTTGGTAAGCCAATAAATGCATCATTAACCTTAGATGGTGTTCGTTGAACATAATCCCCTTCATCAAAAGCAAGTATTTTATAATAATAATCGATATTATTAACTAATTGCTCGGATTTTGTTGGGTCAGCATCAACCTGAATATATCCATCTACAACTTTATCATCACCAATATCAGTAAACGTTCGATTATTTGTAAGTTCCTTTACATATGGAATTATAACTTCTTTTTGAGCAGCATCAGATTGTTCAAAATCTGGGAAGTCAATTGTAACCCATCCATTTTGAATATACTTATACAATTCCTCTAATACAATTTGATATTTTATAGTATCTTTTAATGTGCTATTAAGATTGTCATAAGTCAAAATGTCAATTATGTAACCTGTTGATGATAAGGTTGATTTCCGAAGTGTAGATAATTGATAAACTGTGTCAATTGAGGTTCTGACAGTATCAAGTTTTCCAAAATTCTCTTCAACATGCCATTGTCCAACCATTCCATCTTTGAACATAAGATTTTTAATATAGTTAGGATCAATTGAAATTGTATTTTCTTTATAGAATATCCTATTATAAGGCATAAATGCTTTTTTGAGATGAACAACTCCCAACATAACACTATCGATAAGTTTATTATTTGTTCCGACATCGGGAAGAATTTGCATTGTTGGGATATCAACTCCGCTTTCTTTTAATAATTTATAATAGTAAGGACCCCATGGTTTACTATATAAAGAAGTATCAATGCCAACAATAAATGGTGTGGCAGTAAGTATATTTCCATCGGAAGTTAAAAGATTTGCTATTGATATACCTCGAGGAATACGGACAACACGTAATGCGAGAGAATCAAGTATCTTACCAACAGAGTTCATAACAGGTCCTACAATCCTCAAGGAATCAATGTAGGGCATTAAAGCATTATTAGGATCGGTTCCAGCTTTATTTACTGATTTGAAGAATGGTGTTGGAATTTGATATTGAGATATTAATTTCCATCCAAAAGGACCTTTACCACCAGGATAAAGACCTCCACCTTTTATATTATTGACATCAAAAGTATCTAAGTCAACACGGCGTGCTCTATAAATCTTCAAGCCCATAAAATCGAGGCCCTTCTCGTATACATCTTTTGAAAGTTCAGCAGTACTATCCCATTGAATAGCGACAGCATGATTATAACCATTTTGACGATAAATAATACTTCTATCAGGGGGTGTAGGAGTTCGGAAATTGTTATCGTAAACCTCCTGAGCAAATTTATCTTTGAAAACAAGTTCCTGCATATCTTCATAAGATCCATCAGCATTGGCACCTTTTGTTGGCACAGCAAGGACCATTCCCACAACTACTCGAGCTGTATCATTTGGTTTCATATTGAAAGGACCTGTAGCCATTAGAAGCCGTTTGTCACCAGGACCTGTATCGCCATCTTTAACAGCAGCAGACATAAAATTGTATCTATCTTCTGCTTCGATTTTATCTTCAGAAATTGGCCAGTTTCTAAAAGTCACCAAACCAATTTGTTCTGAGTTTAAAAATACTCGCTTATCGTGCCGAATATATCTCGATGAATCAATTGCGGGTGATTCAAGAAAATCAAATCCTAAATAACCAAAACCTTGATTGGCTTCGCCTCTATCGGAGTTTGACCATTGTGCTGCAAGATTAAGTGTGTCCTCTTTATCATAGAATCGCACTCTATCATTTGTCGCACCCAATGAATAATTTGGATAAGCAGCAATATCTATGTCCATAACAGGAGCAACCCAGACTTCTTGCAGAATATCTGATGATTTATTAATTATATTAAATGATAAGAAAATAAAATCTCTATAATCACCAAAGCCCCAAGAATAAATAGTTTGCTCGACTTGAAGACGAAGTGGATAACCCTCACTCTTCATTTTTCCTGCACCTGGTTCAAAGAAGTTCAGGTCCGTATCTTTATATGTTGCAAAAATATCTTCGCCTGATATAAATGCAGGGCCTTTTGGGAAAATTGATTTATATCTAGTTGTTGAATCATAAATAAAATGGCCAAAATACCTGTTTTGCTTTAGTGTATCATTTTGTGAATCATCCCAGATAGGCCAATTACCTTTGTCATTAACAGATAGCGGTGTTCCATCTGTCCGAAAATCAACAGAAAAGAAAGTACGATAGCGATAAATATCTGTTTGATCAACTAAATCTCCATCATTGATACTACCAGGAACAAACCAAGATTTTCCTGAATTTGGATTATAAGAAACCTCTACATATTTTTTTAAATCGTTGGGGTCAGTGGATCCTGGCCTTACCTTTTTTGCCCCAATCCAAATACCACCACCGAAAATATATTGATTTGTTGAACCGCGTGGCCAAAAACCACCACCTGTATTATGAGCAATATCTAAACCAAATATCCCATAATTCGATGTATAAAAGTCAATATTACTTACTGTATTTTTTTGTACATCAAACACACTTGTGTAAGATTTTGTAAGTATTTGATTAGTATTGCTTTCTTTTTTATTTTGTTTATATTCAGGCAAAATATCAGCCTTTATATTTAAACAACTTACAAGAATAAACAAAATTGTTAATGTTAATATATTTGTTTTTTTCATATACTATACCTATTCAAATTAAAATTTAATCATAAAACCAAAATAAATAGTACGAGGAGCCATATAATTGCCAAGGAATGACAAAGCATCTTTTGCATAACGCATATATGCTTCATATTTTTCAGCTTGGGTAACGGTTCCATTTTGATCAAGATCTGCATTTGCATTATAGAATCTATTTCCATAAATATCATATTGGTCCGACCTGAAAGAAGCTGCATTATCAAAGCTTGCATCCTTATACCAAGTAACACTACTAAAATCGCCAATCTGGCGTTGAAGTGTAACACCATTATCAACTGCATCTCCTGTTGTGGAATAAACTCCAACCACAGCTCTCCTGTTAAGGATATTATAAATATCAAAGAAGATTTCGATAGAAGTATTTCCTAATGATTTTCCAAAGATATTACGTAGATAGATTTCTTTAGAAATTCGAGAATCTACTGTCCAGTATGAAGGTTGGCGTTCTGCATTAATTTCACCAATGATATTACCATTTTTATCTGTTTTTGTATACGGGTAGCCGCTTCTATATACACCCGTGAAATTTATCTGAGCATTTTGTAAAGGTTTCACCTTAAATATTGATGGTCCCTCATCATTGCCCCAAACAAATGTTAAATAACCTTTTACATAATGGCGGACATCCCACGGTTGTGGAAATGGTGCTAATGGGAATGCCATTCTACCCGAATAAGGATCATAGGATACCATATAATTAGAACTTGGATCAGGTGCTGTACCCGTTACATAAGATAAAGTATAATTTAACACTAAAGCAATATGATCGTTTGTCGGATTCTTCCTAAATTCTACCTCTACACCTCGAGAATTGCCAAATTCTGCTACAGAATATTGATAATAAGGTGTAGGAATAGATGGAACATACGCAAGACCAAGTTGATTGTACATATCTTTATAATATGTAGTCACACCAAGTGCCATATTATCACCAATTTGTTGATTATAGCTTACTTGATATTCATTAGTTCGCTGTGATTCCATATTTGGATTGCCAAGTAAATTATTTCCTCGTAGAATGTCGACAGCAAAATTATCATATAGATACTGATACGATGGAGTTTTGAAATATAATCCATAAGATAGCGACAATACAGATTTGTCAGTAATAGGATAAGCAATATTAATTCGTGGGCTTATTTGATACTTCACACTTGCATCTGCAAAACCTGTATCCGAACGTATGGATACAAATGTATTAGAAGGCAATCTATATTGAGAATTAGGTGCAAATAAATCTAAACGTAAACCTGGAGTAAATATAATCCCCTTATAAGAAATTTTGTCCTGTACATACATAGCAAATTGTGTTGGCTTGAAAGGTTTGCTTGTTTTATCATAAATTGCTTTATTATCAGCATAGATGTTTCCGCCATATTTATCTGTAAATAAATCAAAGAAGGGGTTTCCATCCCATGGCATACCGTTATAATGTCTATGCAATTCAAAGAGCTGTAATTGAAATCCTGTTTTGAACAAGTGTGAAAAATCACTCCCCGTTTTGAAGGAATTTGTGTAATTACCATCTATTTGCCAATAATATTGGTCACGAAATTCTAATCCGCCTTGATTTCCATGAGTTGCGAATAGCCCTTGAACCCCATACGGATTATCCGTGCCGGCGTAAGCTGCTCCTTCATAATATCCGGTTAAACTATTTCTTACAGGGAAATCGCCAAGTAAATAGCCATCGCTAGTATATTGCAAAGCTGTCCAAGATGTAAATTGATCAAGAATTTTATCTCCTACAATACGTCCATCTTGCATTGTTCCGGGAACTAATGTTTTACCATCAAAAACATATTTATCTTGCGGTTCCATTATTTCAAATCCTGTAAAGAAATTAGGATCATCAAAGTTCCCTCTACGTCCTACTTGGTCAGTATTAACATTATACGAAACAGTAAAATCATAGAAGCTTGAAGCTGTTAATGTATGGTTTATACGCCCCAAAAATTTATAATTATATTGGTTTCCAACATATTGTTTTGCAAAATTTTCAGGTACGCCATTTAGTGTTCCGTCAGATTTAACACCCTGAGTAGTATCATACAACCAGCCCCAACCACCAAGTTCGTGGGAACCTATACCATATTCAGTACCAAGTATTAAACCGATATCGCTTGATAATTGGAATCTTAACCTGAGGGAGATATTTTTAACCCACGATCTTTGATTATCAAATTGCCCTAGATTATTTCCTGCAGGGTCATAAATTTCGTAACTTGAGTTCCTATATTTATCGGTTTCACTGCGTGCGGCAATATAAAAAGTAGAATTCTTTAAGAAAGGTATTTTCAATGGTCCCCCGATACCAAAATCAAAGGTATTCTGACCGGGTCCCTGCAATTTTGCGCCCTCGCCCGTTAATACAGGAACTAATTTTGTATCTTGTTTTATAATTTGCAAACCGTGTGCTTGCCTTCCCCAAAGTCCAGGTACATCTGTACGGTATCTAAACAAACCTTCATAACGGTCCGTCCTTCCTGTCTTTAAAACATTATTAACAACACCGCCTTGGGATTCTCCATATTCTGCTGAAAAGCCACCTGTGAGCACTTGAACTTCCTCAACAGCATAAGCTGATACCATTGGATAAAATCGTGTCCCGCCAAGTCCCATATCACCAGTAAAACGGTTTGTTATATCCAAACCATCTACTCTAATTTGTGTCTCTGATGATCTAGTACCTCTAATATTAAATCCATCACCTGCATCACGGACGCCTGCGCTAAGACTCACAATCGAATTGATACCTTCTCGTGATGTGGTTGTAATTTCATCACCTGTAAAGGTTGTTTGTTTACCCACAGCATCTTTACTCACTAGCGGTCGTTCAGCTGTTATGACCACAGTTTCCTTCATAATTGCTTCATCTTCGAGAACAGCTGAGACTTCTGTTGTCTCATCAGCAGATATTCTGACTTTTTTAATAACCGTCCTTTTCCCAACAGCACGAAATTCAATTTCGTACTCGCCTGCAACTATATTTGCTATCGTAAATTCCCCATTCTTATCGCGGACATTCACTCCCCGTGTTGTACCTTTGACAAGTACAGTTGCGCCGACGACTCCTTTACCTTCGGAATCAACAACCTTGCCATGAAGTACTCCATAGATACTTGCATAACTCAAGATCGGGAAAAATAATGATAGAAATAAGCTTAATAGTATGATTTTTTTTGTCATTATTAATTAATCCTATTTATTTAATAATACTTAACATCTTTGTTGTGGATTTATTTCCGCTTTTTAAAGTAATATAGTATGTTCCTGATTGGAGATCTTTTGTATCAATATTATATGAATAGACCCCCTCAGATTGAACACCTGAAAACACATTTTGCAATTTCTTTCCAAGTAAATCATATATTGAAATATCAATATTTGCAACGCCTTTTATTGAATAATCGAGTGAAGCAGAATTCTGAGCAGGATTTGGATAAACTCGATTTAAATTAGTTTCAGATTGTGCTATTGGATAATCATCAACACCGAGTATTGCATTAAAATGAGCAATCTGGACTTCTTGTTTACGCAGATATTGTCTCATAGCAAGAATATATTCACTTGTGCCAGGAACTTCATTATTAGCTGGATCAAAAATTGTTTGAATTTTTAGAATTGGTATATCAACTAAATTATTTGGAACAATTGGTGCAATATGAGTTTGTCTATCATATTCATCACTTTCAGTCAAATTTCTAGGGGTTTGCCATCCTGTTCCTTGTGTGAGATCTTTAACAGAATAAAACACATCACTTGTACCAAATTGATAAGTACTGTCAGTGACCCAATTCACATCTATTAAATCAACCCATTTAAGGAATAATTTTGATTCATCAACTGTTTTTGCAAGCTGGAGTTCATTATAAGTTGGATTAGCGAAAGGATTGAGATTTTCATCTACTACATTTACATAGAGACCAGTACAATCAGCAATTTTTGAAATAGACCAACTTTGACTTGATGCTGTATATTTTACTTCAACTAGTTGATTAATTAATTCATAAAATGCTTTATAGGAATTAAATTCTCTAAAATGTCCAATAAAATACACATCGCCATTCGAGAGAACCGTAAATCCTTCTGCATCATAAAGAATTCCTGCACTATCCCGTTCGATACCAAGAGACTCTGTATAATCTTGTATAATACTCGCGGGCATTATTACATAAGGTTGCCAGGTATCACCATTATCTGTCGATATAGAAAAACCAAATTTTGCTTTTTGAACATCAGGTGTTACTTTAAAATTGCCTAAAACACCGAGGTAAAGTGGAGAGTTCGGATTTGAATTAAGTGGACGTAAGCCTATAATTTCATTAGGACGAGAGGATGTGTCTGTAACGGGATAAAAGAAAGAAGATTTCCAAGCATCGGGTATAGAGGTCTCGACACTTTCCATTTCCACAATCTTTCGCAATCCGAAATTTCCATAATCTGATAAATCTTTTGATAATGGAGTGATACCATTCGCTGCAATAATTACTAATTGGCCTGAACCATTAGTATATCCATGGACGACAGCATCACTTATTCCCCAATCATATACCGCACCATTTGCTACACATTTTTGTGAGCCAAGGCTATTTATATCACCCTCAGCAGACCATAAACCTGTTACTTGACCCAGCCAGCTTCCTGACGCTTCATTAACTAAAGATCCACTGAATGCAACTGCAAACACATCATCATACAGAAAAGTTGAACATGTTGGGTATCTTCCACTTCCTATTTGGCTTTCAATTTCGTCATAAACTAAAATTCTCGGTTCCCAGGTATAACCATTATCTTTTGAAATTCTTAGAAATAGATTATTCTTTGAATTTAATTTAGTCCAACCTGCATCAGTAACCTCTTTTGACCCTCTCTTTATAGTCACCAAATAATTATTAATAGGGTCAAAAACAAATGGGGTTTCTGCTGAAGAACCGCAATAAGAAAGAGAATTTGCAATACTATCAAAAACTGTAAAACTTGTTTCTTGTAAACGGTCCACTGGCTTTGCAAATATCTTTTGCCAATCATAATCCTTAAGATCAATTTCTTTTGCCTGCCGCGCATCTTGAGGAAGATGTTTAATAATAGGCACTTCCTCAGAGAACAATAAATTTGTGCATCCTATTAAAAAGAATGCAACAATCAAGTTTTTGTAAAATTTCATAAAAACTCCATAAATTATTAAATACGTATTTTTAAGATTTTCAAATTAACAATTATTTAACAAATATTACTAATTTCAAAATTCAAAATGAAATCCATATATTAATGAAATTGTAGAACTAATTTTACTTTTCGCTTCGGGATTAAAGCTTTGTCCTAATAAAAGTTTTGATTCGCTTCCCACTGTAAAGTCTATAGAGTTAGAAATTTTATAATTAGCCAACACTTTCAAGTTCCCTATCATTCCACTACCACTAAATCCCGCACCTATCCTTGATGATAAAGTAAAATCATAAAAATCCAATAAGTTTTTTTCATAAAACAGGCCCGCCCAAATTATTTTTTGTTCATAATTCACTTTACCTGGTGTTCGTATTAAAAATTCAGTTCCTCCACTATTTACTAAAGAGCCAAACACATCTCGGGAACCTGATTTAATATCAAGAAAGTTCGCCCTATCCACTCCAATTTGAAAATATCCCGTTTCAATACCGATTTTTGAATCTGGATTTAAATTGTATGCAACACTTTGAGTGAATGATGAAATTGTAGAATGCGATTTATTTACACCAAATATGGCAATATCAGTGCCTAAAAATGAATTAAGTTCTACTTGTTCCGATTTTGCAATAGTAGAGATTGCATTTAAAAGTTCTCCGTTAAAATTCTTTATTTGCTGCTTATTGAAAATTAAGATTTCATTTTGGGTTATCATATTTTTTACGAAAAATGAATTATCCATTTTCAAGTTATTTCTCTGAATATTTTGTGCAAATTGGGCTTCGGTCATATAAGGATTTGACGATAAGGACATTTTATTTGATTTGTCAGGAGTGGGCTCGGGATTTTCACTGAGCTTTGCAATTCCATCTACTTTTGAATATATTGTTATTTGTTTATTTCTTTGATTCTTTTTAATTATCGACTTCTTTTTAATTTTAGAATTATTATCAGAAAGCAAATTCGATATTGTGACTTTTTCATTATTTATTGATTCTGTCAATTTCTCATCATTGTGTTCTTTTATGAGATAATGAATGGGATTATCAATATTTGAAAAGACAAGAAATAGCATAATAGCGAGCACTGATGCAAATTTAAATTGGTTCGATTTTTTCTTTCGCGCAATTTTTTTATTATTATCTGCAATAATTTTATTTTTGATTTCCTCTTTGACATTATCAAAGAATTCCTCTGGAAAATCGACTTCATTTGCATCTTTTTTAATTTCAAAATCAAAATTGAGCAAAGCATTATATTCTTGCTTTAATGATGGATCTTCCTCAATCATTTTCAGCAATATGGCATTTTCTTCTCGAGTTATTGTGCCATCAATATATTTAAATATTAATTCAGTTAGATTCATTTAATTCTTTCACAAGTGGTGCCAATAATTCTTTTAATTTAAGTCGAGCGCGATGAACTCTGACGAGGGCAGTATTTTTATCAATTTTCAAAATTTCTGCAATACTCTCATAAGTCAAATCTTCATAATCTCTAAGAATTAAGGCTTCTCTGAGCAAGATTGGTAATAATTGGATTTTTTCGTTTATAGCTTCTTTCATTCCAATGTTCAAATAACTTCGTGGTTTAAATCCATAATCATCGTTACCAATTTTAACTTGTCTTTTCTGCTTGCGGAGATAATTAATGCAAGTATTATGCGCAATCGTATATAGCCAATTATGAAAAGTCTCGGGCTTAATATCCATTCTGTGTTCATAAGCTTTCAAAAATGTCTCATGAAAGCAATCCTTGGCTAGTTCTTCATCTCCAAGCAATTTAAAGCATAATCTGTAGATCATATTTTTAAATCGATTATATAAAAATTCAAAAGCTTCGGCATCTCCTTCCTTAAACCTTTTGGTTGCTTCTATGATTTTCTCTTGCTCGCTATTTTCATCGCCTTTTTTCATTCTCGAACTTTATCTCAAATATATATACAATTTCGCAACTTGATTTATTACAAATTTAGTTATTTTTTTTCTAAAAAATACAATATTTATTTTATTATTTCTTTATTATTAAAAAAATTACTAATGAAATTATTATATTTATATAATTTTTATTAATTTTGATATTATGAAAAAGGCAATTTTTATATTTTCCATTTTACTTTTATCGACAGTAGTTGTTTTATTTGCTACTGATAGTTATTTGAGGTCCTTTCGAGCTTCATCTCAAAACACAGACATAATTGTCGAATGGGAAACAACTGATGAATCTCAAATTAAAAATTTCGACATCGAGCGAACCTCAAATAATCAAAATTTCCAGAAAATTAAAACTCTTGATTCAAAAGGAAAACCAAGTTCCTATCGCTTTGTTGATGAAGAGGCTTTCTTAAAAAATGGTGATAACTCCACAATCCAAAGTGCCAAAATATATTCTTATAGATTGAAAATTAACTTCACTGATGGAAATGGAAGTTATTCAGAGCAAATTTCTGTGACTCATCAAACAAGTGGAATTCGCCGAACTTGGGGTATGATTAAAGAACTTTTCAGATAATTATTATTTTTCTACCTTTTTTATTATTTTTGCTTTATTACTTTTTACTTAAAATGAAATTCTATCAAATTTCTCTTTTTTTATTTATTATCCCACTAGTTGTAAATGCAAAGGTACAGGATTTCGATACACTCGCAAATGATAATAAATGCTTAACCTTCCATAATTCCAATCAAAAAAATAAAATTCTAAAAACATTGTATTATGATTCAACGGGACGTCCAATCAATCAAAAGATATTTTTATCTCCTTCGGGATTATTTTTGATACATTATGATACATCAGGAGTTCATTCAGTGGATTTAACTGACAATGCTCACAATGGCATCCCTGATTACGTTGATTCTGTTGCTTATTACTGCGATTATACATATCAAAAAGAAGTTGTAGAGTTCGGTTTCCGCTCCCCTCTTGGAGATAGTTCTATGGGTGGAAGTGATGCTTATGATATTTATCTTTTAAATATTGGTGATAGAGATCTTTATCCAAATTCTAACGGCGTCAAAGATAATGGCGGAGCGTATGGGTTTACACAAGCTGAGCTTCAAATTAACTCAGGAACAGGTTACGCAAAAAACACGTCATTTATTATAATCGACAATGATTTTTCTCCAAAGGATTCGATGCTAACAGCTGACAACCAGTTAGTCCAATCATTTAAGGTTTTTGGCTACGATGGTGCAAAGGTTACAATTGCCCACGAATTCCACCATGCAATACAGATGCGTTATGGATTTGATGATTATACGGGGGCAATAATTGCAGAAATGTCAAGTGTAATGATGGAAATGACTCTATACCCTGAAATCCTAGATTATATGCAATATGTACGCAGTTTGTTCAAAAATCCCTCAAAATATCCATTTAGCAAACCTGATGCAAATGTGGGCTATCGCTACGGCATTTTTGCGTATTTTTTGCAAAAAAGATATGGGATGGATGCAATCAAAAAAATTTGGGAGGTAATTGGGAATGGTACACCTACATACAGAGCAATAAATTTAGCACTTCAAAGTTATAATTCATCATTGAACCAAGGATGGAAAGAATTTATTAAAACCATTTATTATACTAATTCTCGAGGCAAAAGCAACCCATATTTTGAAAATGCTTGGCAAATGCCCGAATTTTCAATACACAATGAAATGATTTTTTCGCCTCCATCTGCATCCTATTCAGGCGAATTATTGCAATATGAAATACGAATGGATAGAACAATTATAAATAATCAGCTTCCACTTAGCAATGACACATTGATTGCAATTTCATCAAGTTTTGATACAACTGCACTTTTCAATCAAAATACATATTATGATGATTTTAATGCATCAATTTGCAATGATAATGTGCAAGATGCAATACTAATTTTTGATAATTCATCTCGTAAAAAGTATTTTTTCTTATCGAGTATTCATAATACTATAGAAGCAGAATTGATTGAGATAATCGGTGAGGAAACAAATGCAATTGATTACGCATTCCCAAGTCCTTTCCGATATAATGATGATGATATAATTTATTTCCCTGCCCCTGAGAACATTGAAATTGGGAAAAAAGCAAATATTAAAATATACAATTCAGCAATGAAAGAAATTTATAATAATGATATTTCAATATCATCTATTAATAAAAATAGAATCATTGCTCTCGACATTAAAAATACAGTACCTAGATTGAACCTTGAAACAGGAGTTTACATTTATGAAATTGAAGCAAATGGGGAGCAAAAAATTGGCAAGATTGCTATAATAAAGTAATTTTTAAGATACTAATTTAGATTAAAATATAACCCTATCAATAGATTTCAATAAATACCAAAAGTACACCCGGAGGGATTCGAACCCCCAACCACTTGATCCGTAGTCAAGTACTCTATCCAATTGAGCCACGGGTGCATCGAAAAGATATATTTCTTTTTATTAATTCAGGCTTGGAGACAATTTCTTAACGTAGTGTGCAAGCTTGGATTTTTTATTTGAAGCATTATTTTTATGAATTATGCCTCGTCTTGCTGTCTTATCAATAATGCTCATTGCTTTACGCATATTTTCTTGTGCCTCCTCATAATTTTTTGATTCACGCACTGAACGGATTGCCATTTTCATAATTCTTTTATTTTTTCTATTGTAGATTCTCGCTTTCTGAGATTGGCGAATTCTCTTTTTCGCTGACTTATGATGTGCCATCTAAATTTCCTTTTTTATCTTTATATAACTTACAAAATTATGAATTTTTTCACAAATATTTATCTTATTAACGAATAATAATCATGATGAGTATCTGTTGTCATTTGTATTACACCTGCCCTAACTAATCTAATTAGCAACCTTCCCGCTCGTCTTCTAGATATATTTACCAACTCAGCATATTCTTGCACAGAAATTCTATCATTCATCTCTAAATATTGAAACAGGCGTTGCTCCTTTTCGCCAATTCCCAAACGCAAAGGCTTTCCATCTGTTTGAGCTTTCATCAATCGTTTCATTTCACTACTTGCGGGCATTGAATTTTCCCCAACACGTATAAATACTTGTCGATATTCTTTCCCATCTGTTTCATCTATTAATATAGCTTGATATGGCTTACGGTTTCCTTCCTTGATTGCAACAACCATTACATCTTTTCCCTGTATCTCAATTATTTCAATTTCCGGTTTTATCTCGGGTTCAACTGAAAATTTGCACGCTCTTTCTACAATATCAGCTTCGCTCTTTTCACTTTTTATACCTACAATCGATTTATCATCATCAACTCCTACAAATATGTACCCGCCTTTTGTATTTGCAAATGCGCAAATTTCCTTTGCTATTTTTTCGGGAGTTTTTAGTTTTCGCTTGAATTCAATTGAGGTTCCCTCACCCCCCTCAATCATTTTTAATACTTCTTGGACATACATTATAAAGAGCGCAATTATTAATAATATAAAATACGAAAATATGCAAAACGAATTGTTAAAGAATATAAACATTCTAATCATTTAAGAAGGTGAAAAATCATCCGAATGCATAATGTGGAATGATAAAGTATTATATGATTTCTTTTATTTAACTATAGTAATATTGCATATACTATCTGCAAGTTTTCTATCACTTGCTCCATTAAATTGAAATATAAGTTTATTTTTCTCACTATCTTCAGAAATTGGAGTATAGGATATTTGCAAATTATATACAGAATTGCGATTGACCTGGATTGGAAATGGAGTAAGAATTGAAAAACTTTTAGTTTCATTTGTAAAATATGCATTTGTAATAGTTATATTTGACTCGCTTGTGTTATGAACTATAATATCCTTTGTGCTCGGATTATTCGATTCAAATACTACATTATCAAAATATAAATTTGGCACCTTAGCTTCCAGCAGACAAAATGGATAAAGCAAATCTGCAAAAAGAAGCGTATCTAAATAATAACCCGAATTTTTAGCCGTAAATAATATATTTATCTGTGCCTTGGAACTTTCGTTGTCCTTAGGTTCTAATATTATTGGGACAATTTTATTATTAACTGAAAATCCATTTTTATTAAAATATAAATTATAATCCCAAATTATATATACCTTATCAAGATTATTTGCAACGTTGATAAAAATAACCACTTGCGAATCTGGATGAACAAATCCAAGATTAATATAAGAAGGAGTTGCACTGATTGGAGGATTAAGAAATGGATCCGTTGTTATATCCACATTTCTATTTGCTGGCACATTAAGTGGAGATTCGCACGAAGCAAGTCCTATTAATAGGAATATCAATAATATGTATCTGAAATTCTTCATTTTATCTAAAACTAATAGATAATCCTCCGGTAAATCCATAGTTCAGCGAATTAAAAATTTGGCTTTGGAATTTATATAATAACAATGATGTTTCAAATCCTCCTCGTATCGCCATCTTTTCATTCAGACTATAATTCAAACCTGCCTCAACTTTCCCAAGCCCTCCAACTTGAGTTGCTCCTGCAAATATTTTTGTATAGGGATTAGCTTTGTAAATAGATGGGATATGTGCAAAATAATGATAGTAACCAATTCCTGCATATTGAGCAGTATAGACCTGAATTATCTTAGCATCATTTCCATCAATTTTTCCTGAAAACTTTTGTGTGAAATTCTCTTGTCCATATTCAATTGATAAAGAGTTCATCGGATTAATATTATAAGCAATATTTAACGAGAAATTATTCAGCATCGGATTACTTAATGGGTCAAGATTTGATTTTATATTAGGACTTATAAAATTCTTATTAAACGAAATACTTATATTTTCCAAAAAATTATAGAAATTATACGGGTTCTTTCTATTCCCTATAAAATCAGGATTATTATTAAGTAATATATTGGATTTGTTAAAATCGCCTTGAGAGCTATATATTGCCCTAGGTAATGGAACAAATTCATCAGGTGTAGTATCTTCATTAAAAAGATAATCACTCCTATCATCATCTCCACCAATATCAAAAGGTTCTCCCAAGCGATTTTTTGATTGTACTTTGTTCAATAATGCAATTGACTTATGCGTAGAAATTGTATTTGTATTTTCGCTTGCAATTGAACTTACTATTGGTGCTGTTGAGTTCTGTATTATTTGTGTCTGATTTGCAATTTTACTGATTTGGTTATTTTCTCGCTCTGGATTAATAAAATAGCCAATTAAAAACATCAATCCACCAAATACTATTCCCCCCGCAATTGGATTCATCAAATATCTCCGCAAAAATGCAAGAATTGCAAAAGAAATTGTACCCAAAAAAGCAGTCTTCTTCAAATTGAATTTTACTATCAACTTATCTTTTAAATATGCCGGTGGGGCAATCATATCCTGTTTTAACATATTTTGCAAAACTAATGATTGTGTGAATTCTTCTTGCAATGCGGGGTCGTCGGCAATTGCATAAAAGAGCTCTGTCGTTTCATCCGGGGGGAGCTCCCCATCCACAAATTGATTAATTTTACTTATATAATCATTATCTCGATTTAATCTATCCATTCTTTCTCTCCTTTTCTTTTTTTATATATTCTTTAAAATAAGGTGCAAGCATTTCCCTTAATTTTTCTTTTGCTCTATATATATTCGAAGCTACCATTGTTCGTGATATTCCCATTATTTCAGCAATTTCATCATACGAATAGTTAAGTGATTCTTTTAACATTAATGTCTCTTTTAAATTAAACGGCAATTTATCTATTGCTGAATCAATAATATCTTTTTCTTCTTTTTGTTCATATCTTAGCTGATAGTATCTTCCTACCGACTTGTCCAACGGACCAGGCGCTTTCTTAATCTCATTTACTCTATCAATGCAAACATTATGAGCAATTTTCATTAAATATGCCTTAATATTGTCAAATTTATCTTTTTTTGAAACGACATTTAAAAATTTTACGAAAGTATCTTGAAAAGCATCCTTAGCATTTTCCTCATCGCGCAAGATTTTTACACAATAAGTATAAATGAGCTTTGAATAACGATTATAAATCTCCTCGAATGCTTGCCGCGATATCGATTTATTATCGGAATTCAGCATAGCACTCAATTCAGAATCGTTATATTTTTCAATATCGTTCATAAAAAGTTATTTTTCATATATATAAGACTGAAAAAGTTAAAAAAAGTTGCAAATTACTACAAAATAATTTGAATTTTATATCGAGGAGAGGGACACTCTCTTTTTTATTGAAGTTGTCCCTTTAAATTTTCCAAGTTCCTTGCATTGGATGGTGGATATATAGATTCGTCTCGTTTGATTTGATAAATACTGTTCTTGAAATATCTCCTCCAACGTCTTGCGCAACTAAATCTATGTTATTTTTTAACAGGTTTGCTTTTAAGGCAATAATATTTTTCTGCCCAATATTGAAAAAATTACCAATCTCAGCTCTTGTTTTTGCCCCTCCTGCTATCTTTGCAAATATTTCATTTCGATTGCATCCCATCTTCATCATCTGCTTTAGCATCTCTGCTGGCGCTGTATCGCAGAAATATCCCGGCAATTCCTCTGATTTCTCCAAATTTGTTCCTGAATATGGTAATGCTATATGCGATAAGCCATAAATATTTTTTGATGGACAAAACATTGCAAGACTAACACACGACCCAAGTGCATATATCTTTAATATCTTTTGTGAATCGCTCGCAAATTCCATTGCCCCCATTCCCAAAATCACTGTATCTGTCTTTGTCTGACGATCTATTACAGTTTGAGGTAATTCATAGTGTTGTTCCTCTGTCTTCAAATAATGCACATCATCATTAACTGCTATTTTTATTTTTATCCACAACTGAGATATTACATCAAGCAATCCTTGCGAACCCCCCGAGGGTTTTTTAATGAAATCCACAGCACCCGCTTCGAACGCATCTCGTGTTAATTTTGAGTCTTTATCTGTAAGTGCGCTCAATACTATCGTAGGAATTGGATTTATTGAATTCAATTTCAATAAAAAATCAATACCGTTCATCTTTGGCATTTCCAAATCAAGCACTATCACATCAGGTTTATTGCGTTTTACTAAATTCAATCCAATTTGTCCATCTGTTGCTGTTCCTATTACTTCAATCATTGGATCCCTTACAAGTCCCTTTGATAATATATCAAGCACAAGCGGTTGGTCATCGATTATAAGAACTTTAATTTTTTGATTTGCTTCCAATAGAATATTAATT
>JAGOIG010000097.1 GCA_017995735.1 Candidatus Kapaibacterium sp.
TGAATGATTGTGTCTATAATCGAATTTTCCTATAAAATTATTTCAAATAATCGCAAATTTTCCCGACTAAACTGCCGAAATTGCCAATACCGTCCATATTATCATAATTATTTAGCACATATATACCGCCACCCATTTTGACATCATCCAAAATTAATTGAATTTCGGTAGTTTTAACACCTTCCCTCACTTTCCCCGTTCTACTATGTTTCAAGAAATCCTTATCCCTCGCCCAATCAAATGTAACAAAGGCATATTTTAATTTTATTTTCTCTTTTGCAAAAACGACTTCATATCTATCTTTACCGTATTTAGCATTTAAAACATCTTGGTCCATTAAAAACAAATGGGAAAGAAATTGTCCAATACGTTCACGTGTAGTTCCTTTTGCTGATAAAATAAAAATTTTCTTTTCATTTTCGATTTTCTTTTGATTATAAATAATAATATCGCTATCAAAATTCTTTTGATGAGAAGAATTTTTACGTTCTATTCTTAATGATTTTACAAGATTTTTTACTAATTCACTTTCATTTTTATTATTTGTGACCAGATAATTACAACCATTTTGCGAAAAATAATTAATAAGTAAATAAACTATTATTTCCTCGACAAGTTTGCCCAGGACAGAGTCCTTACTAGATTTCTCTTGTCTTGCCTTGTCATTAGTTATCCGTTTTGTGAAGTTCTTAACATATTCTTTTGCATAAATGTTAGCATCTTCAAAAGATAAGTAATTATTTAAGTTAACCCCAACTTTCAAAATGCCATCATTTTCAATACTGGCTTTAAGTTTAGACTCTATAAAGTTAAGATGTGTCATTATATAATTAAAATAATTTTGATTTTTCTTGAGAAATAAAGTTTTCGGCTAACTTGCAATATTCCATTGACTTATCTATATAAATAAATTTTCTATTAGTTTTTAATGCAACAACAGCAGCAGTGCCACTCCCTCCAAAAGGATCCATAACAATATTATCTTGGTAGGAATAGAATTTTATTAATCGATAAACTAATTTTTCAGGAAATGGAACAGGGTGTCCTTTGGATTGTGTTTGTGGCTTTATATCCCATAGAGAATTAGATGCTTCGATAAATTCTTCTTTTGTTATATCAATCTTATCCTTTTCCCCTTCAAGCTTACGTGTTTCTTTTGAAAAAACCAGTATAAACTCATACGGTTGAACGACATAAGGATTGCTCGGGCTTTTCCAACTTCCCCAAGCAGTTCTTTTCGATATAGATTGCTTGTACCAAATAATATCCCCTCTCATAATAAATCCTAAATTCCGCATTTGATTTACAACATCTACAAATAAAGGTTGATACTCACCATCTGCGGTTACGCTTGGAACATTTATGCATATCCTGCCCCCTTTCACCAAAACTCTATAACATTCACGCCATGTATTTTCCAAAAATTGCAAGTATTCATTATATGGCATTAAATCATTATGATTATCATACGGAATTCCAACATTGTAAGGTGGAGATGTAATGATAAGATGGACAAAGTTTTCGGGCATATTTTTCATAACATTGGTACAATCCCCATGAATGATGCTATTGTTCAAGTTATCTTTATCTATATATGGAACTTCATTTTCTTCTATTATTCTCTCAATTTCAATTTCTTCCATTTTATTATTTTTATTTTTAACAAAATTATAAAAATACATCTAATTTGTAGGAGTTTAAAATTTTGAACCCCTACGGAGATACGTGCACCCTGCCTCTACAATTACAACAGAGGGCTTTAGCCATCTGCCGATATATTCTGCACCAAGGTAGTGCTGGCATTATAACAGTAGCGACGCTATAAATGGCGTCTCTACATTAGATAACGGGTCATTCAGAATGCAGTGAGGAACTATCCCTATCCCGCAAATTTATCAGCTTTATACCTTTTATCAAACCCCTTGTTTCCCGATTTGTCTTGAAAAATATGTACTCAGTCGAAATCTGGTGTGGTATTCCAAATTGAAATTCCGTGCAATCAATAGCAAATCGAAATTGATTTCCATCAGGAGCAAATTTAACTCGATGATTTTCGTAAGGTAATATGCGGATTGTATCGCTTTCTGCAAGAATCTTATCTCCATTTATGATTTTATAACCTTTATCAGATAATATAATTTCCAAATCTGGTCGCTCCCTATAATCATAATTTGTTGTTTTTAATAAAATTGTTATTTGATTACCTTCAAGCAAAGACAAATCAAATTCCATTTGATATTGAGTTACATTGTCAATTTTTAGAGATATAATAGCATCTTTATTAACTTTCAGAGAATTATCATTGATTTTTTCAGCTTTTTCAATTCCATTCAAAAGATTTACATAAATTAAATATTCATTGAGATTATATTGGTTCAATAATATTTGATCAGATGTACAAGAAATTAGAGCAAGTATAATCAAAGCTGCTGCAGGCGATATAATCTTCATAATAATATCCATAAATTATTCATATTGCTTTGGTTGTTTTGGCAAATCGGGTCGGTTATATCTTAATTCTTTTGAATAGAAAATACGGTCTAAGATTCTAAATGTTATTCCCAAATAGAACTTTGAATATGAAGATTTATTGGTATTAGAAGAGAAAATTTCGGATGTTTCAGATTCGCCTGTAATAAAGCCTCCTTTTAAACCAAAATTAATCAATTCAGAAATCCGTAAATTTATCTCCCCTGCAATGTTGAAATAATAATATGGATAATAACCAACTTCTATATAAGGCGTTGCAGAAAGTTCATCTCTCAATAAAGTTGCCCAATATCCAACTCTTAAAGGAAGAGCAGAAATTGCCCATTCGTTTTCACTTAGATACTTTAAAGTTAATAAAGATGTACCCGCATAAAATGAATTATTAAGTATTGGAATAGCTATATTTGCTCGGGCAAATTCAAAATCAATGCCTTTGAAAAATGTTTTACTAGACCCTGTAAAAATTGATTTGCTTGCATTTGAAGTCAGGAGGCTAAGGTTAAGTAATCCTATTTCCCAGCTTGAATGTTCGTGGTCTTTCCATTCAATATATGTTTCGGGAACACGGTTGAGAAAATCCAGCATAGACATACCAATGCCGAAATATGGAAAATATACTGTTTGCTCGTTATGAGTATAATCATTATTAGCAACTTGCGGCACCCATTTACCATTGTATCCAAAAGCGTATCCTAAATAAGCTCGGACATTTAATCCACCAATTGAACCAATATCCAAAGAACCTGATAAATTAATATATTGGGAGGGTAACAATCCAATTCCAGCAGCAGGGGTAAATGCAATATATGGGATTTCTTCGCGCAAAAAATATCGCTTACGGATGTAAATAGGTACAGTACTCATCAAATATTTTTCTGAGCGAGCATCGGGTAGAATAGCTTCAAAAATTGATGTACCAATGGTCCAATTTTTTGCATCTTGGAACCATCGTAATCGCCACTCGCTAATTCCAAAACGATATATTCCACCATTAAATACGTGGCCACTATTTCCCCGATAATATGATGAAGCATCTTTGTTAATGAAAACTCCAAATAGTCCTGTTCCTATCCCATGATTAAAATCTCCACCAATTGTTCCAATTGTTTCTAGCAGACCCAATCTAATAAAATTGGGATAATAGCGTGTGACTACGCTGTCCCGCTGTATTGTATTACGTTCTGATAGAATTTCGCGACTTGATGGGAAAACTGTGCCTTGATTTTGATTTACAGGAGAATTGCGAACAAAATGCTGATAAATTGTATCACGGTCCGTTATAGTATAAGTATCTTTTACTTCGCGAGTTATGCTTACGCATCCTGTTAAAGAAAATAGTAAATATAATGTTCCAAGATTTATAAATATAAAAGAAATCTTGTTTTTCATATTCATAATTTTTAATTAATTCTAAAATAAGTATTTTTAAATTACTAATTTTGAAATTTAACAAATTTTGAAAAATACAATTTATGGGAAATTATAATTTTAGTAATACTGAAGTTAAATGGCAAAAGATTTGGGAAGAAAAACAAATTTATAAAACTGAAATTGACAAAAATAAGCCAAAATATTATATATTAGATATGTTTCCGTATCCAAGTGGTGCAGGGTTGCATATAGGTCATCCGGAAGGATACACTGCTACTGATATTGTTGCTCGATATAAGCGAATGAAAGGATATAATGTTTTGCATCCCATTGGTTTTGATGCATTTGGACTTCCAACTGAAAGATACTCGATGGTAACAGGAATACATCCTGAAGAGGCGACAAAAACAAATATCGCCAATTTCCGCAGACAATTGAAAATGCTTGGATTTAGCTTTGATTGGTCCCGTGAAATAAATACAACTGACCCGAATTATTATAAATGGACACAATGGATGTTTTTGCTGATTTATAATTCTTGGTTCGATGATGTCCAGCAAAAAGCCCGTCCGATATCAGAATTACAAATACCCGAAAATTTGAAAGATGATAGAGAAATAAATGAATATATTGATAATAATCGATTAGCATATATAGCCGAAATTCCTGTAAATTGGTGCGAGCAACTTGGCACTGTCCTTGCGAATGAAGAGGTGGATGAATGGCGGGAGAAAGGCTATACCGTTGAGCGTCGCCCAATGCGTCAATGGATGATACGCATTACAAAGTATGCTCAACGCTTATTGAATGGATTAGATGATCTTGACTGGCCTCAATCTACTCTTGAAATGCAAAGAAATTGGATTGGTAGAAGCGAGGGAGCAGAAATCAATTTTGAAATTGTGAATTCAAAAGATATTATAAAAGTATTCACAACACGACCTGATACGCTTTTTGGTGCCACTTATCTTGTGTTGGCTCCCGAGCATCCACTTGTAATGCAAATTACAACTAAGGACCGATATGAACAAGTAAAAAAATATATTGAGGAATCTTCCAAGAAATCCGACCTTGAACGTACTGAGCTTTCAAAAGAAAAATCAGGAGTATTCACTGGATGCTACGCAATAAATCCTGCAAATAAGAAACCTATTCCAATATGGATTGCTGACTATGTGCTTGGTCATTATGGAACGGGAGCAATAATGGCAGTACCCGCTCACGATGAACGAGATCACGAATTTGCAAAGCAATTTGGTTTGCCAATTTCCCCTGTTGTCGCTCCCGCCGATAATTCAGAATGGAATTTTGAAATTGCTGCATATTCTTCTTATGAAGGGGTTAGCATCAATTCTGAAAATGACGAAATCTCACTGAATGGATTACCAACCCCACAAGCAAAAGAAAAGATTACGCAATGGCTTGAAGCAAAGAAAATAGGAAAAGCAAAAATCCAATATAAGCTGCGCGATTGGCTTTTTTCTCGTCAAAGATATTGGGGGGAGCCAATTCCTATAATATTTTTCGATGACGGCACAAAGCGAGCATTGGATCCGGATGAATTACCGTTAAAATTACCAAAAATAACAGATTTTCAACCTGCGGGCACAGGCGAATCCCCACTTGCAAAAGTTCCCGAATGGGTATCCTTTATTGATAAAAAGACAGGCAAGCACGGGCGTTATGAAACTAATACAATGCCACAGTGGGCTGGCTCTTGTTGGTATTATTTGAGATATTTGGATCCGCACAATAATGAGTTCTTTACTTCAAAAGAAAGCGAGCAATATTGGATGACACCAAATGGCGTCGACTTATATGTGGGAGGCGCTGAGCATGCTGTCTTGCATTTGCTTTACGCGCGGTTTTGGCATAAATTGCTTTATGATTACGGCTATGTTTCAACTCCAGAGCCTTTCCATAAGCTATTTCATCAAGGCTTAATACTTGGAGCTGATGGACGCAAGATGAGCAAATCTTTAAATAATGTTATTAATCCAGACCAAGTCGTGGCTGAATATGGTGCTGATGCTCTGCGTTTGTTTGAAATGTTTTTAGGTCCTTTAGAACAATCAAAACCCTGGTCAGAAACAGGAATCGAAGGAATTTCGAGATTTTTAAATAAAATATGGCGACTTTATATTGATGAAGATGGTAGATTATCTTCAAATATTCAAGATATTCAATTGAATAAAGAACAAGAATATTATTTGCATATAACAATCAAAAAAGTTGGCGATGATATTGAGCATTTGCGATTTAATACAGCAATTTCGCAAATGATGATATTCATAAATATATATTTTAAATACGATATCTTCCCATTGCAATCAGCGGAAAATTTTATTAAATGCCTTGCTCCTTTTGCACCACATTTTGCTGAGGAAATATGGTCAAAATTGGGCAATAGTAATTCTATATTCTTTTCTAATTTTCCTGAATATATTGAAGAAAAGACAATACTCGACGAAATTGAAATTGTTATTCAGGTGAATTCTAAAATTAGACATAAGCTCACAATTCCATTGAATTCCACGCAGGATGAAATTTATTCAGTTGCTATACAAGAAGAAAATGTCCGTAAATATATTGAGGGTAAGCAGATTAAAAAAGTAATATTTGTTCCAAATAAATTGCTAAACATTATAATCTGAAAAATTATATTTATCGAAATCAAAATTATTTTGCCTCAAATTTTTTAGAACAGATTTATAAGTAGCCAGAATAATAGCTAAAGGCATCCATAAAGAAGCTGTTATATGAATATTTGCAAGGAAAAAACTATTGAATATAATTAAAATCCAACTATAGACGGCTATTGATTGTAAAGTATTCAATTTATTATTATGAACATTGCTAATAATTTCAGGTTTTCTAAGAAACAAAGAAATTTTGGTACCATAAAAAACAAGACCTAAAAAGATTATTGTACCAAATAGTCCCATTTCTGCAATTATTGCAAATAATGAAGAATCAGCAAATCGCATATTAGATAAAGGATGATAATATGTATTTCCTAATCCAATTCCAACTATTGGAGATGTAAAAAATATATCGACTGCATTTTTAAATGAATTCAATCTCCCTGGTGTAGACTCACCCGTTATAGGTTCAATACCTGGTTTTGTAGATAATAAGCCTGATACTCTCTCGTTGAAAAGACTTACAATACTTGTTTG
>JAGOIG010000098.1 GCA_017995735.1 Candidatus Kapaibacterium sp.
TTAACATTATATGATTTATCTGGACTTGAAATATTTAAAATTGTATCAAATAATCCTTCAAATTTAATTAATTTGCCAAATTTAAATTCGGGTATTTATTTTGTAAGAATTTATGATAATTTAGGCACTAACTATTTTGATAAAATAATAATTCAATAATACAATGCAAGAAAACCAACCCAAACATATTAAGATTAATAAGATAAATAATAATTCTGCAAAATATCCATCTAAAAAGAATTCTAATCAAAATTATAAAAACCAAAATAAGAATGAAATTGAACTTTCAATAGTGATTCCTTTATTAAATGAGGAGGATTCACTCAAAGAATTATATCAGATAATAATCGACCAGTTAAGCAAAATAAATATATCGAATTATGAGATTATATTTGTCGATGATGGATCTACAGATAATTCAATGGAAATTATTAGACAAATGCATAATGAAAACCCGAAGGTGCATTGCATAAGTTTTAGAAGGAATTATGGAAAATCAGCTGCATTAGCAATAGGATTCAAACGCGCCCGTGGGAAATACATAATTACTATGGATGCAGATTTGCAAGATGATCCTGCCGAGATTCCTAATTTGATTGAGAAATTAAACGAAGGATATGACCTGGTTTCAGGTTGGAAAAAACAGAGATATGATCCAATAAGTAAAACATTGCCATCTAAATTATTCAATACAGTCACATCAATAACAAGCGGAATTAAATTGCACGATTTTAACTGTGGATTAAAAGCTTACAAATCTGACGTAGTAAAAACATTGCATATTTATGGCGAAATGCATCGTTATATTCCTGCTCTTGCGCATTGGGAGGGATTTAAAATTACAGAAATACCAGTTCAGCACCACAGAAGAAAATACGGAAAATCAAAATATGGTATAAGACGTTTCATAAATGGGTTCTTAGACTTATTGACAGTTCTTTTTACAACTAAGTATATGAAAAGACCATTGCACTTCTTTGGTACAATCGGAACTATTTCATTTCTTGCGGGTTTCATTATCGATTTGGTTTTATCCATACAATGGATGGCGGGAGCAAAAAATTTAAGCAATCGACCATTGCTATGGTTTGGTATTGCGCTAATAGTGGTTGGTGTTCAGTTCATTTCATTAGGTTTAATAGCGGAGTTAATAACAAAACATTATATAGAAATTAATAAAGATCAATATTCAATATCGGAAAAATTTTAATATGAAAAAATACTTTTCAATCTTACTTTGTCTTATTATTGTAAATAGTCTGGCGAATGCACAATTCTTTAAGAATACATCGATTGCACTTGGATTATCAACTTCACAAATTCTTGGCAATAATCCTGGAGGTAAGCCAATGTTGCCCTCAAGCGATGCAGATCCTGCGATTTCAGGAGGTGGTTTCTTAGGCGCACAACCGGGTATCGATTTTAGAATGACTATCCCCGTAGATAATAAACAACGTTGGCGAATCCCAGTGGGTGTGGATTATCAATTCTTTTCTGCAAAGGAAAGAGTACCACGAAAATATATCGAGATTAAACTTAATTATTCTTTTAATATAATTTCTCCATATATTGGAGTTAGCTACGTTCTGCAAGATCTCTATATGATAAAATCCAAAACTTATGCAAGCCTTGAAGCGCGTGCATCATTTATAAATCAACTTGATTATAAAATTACATATCAGTATCTTTTAGATCATTCATTGGATACTACACGTTATCCTCGAACTAAAGGTAATGCGACAAGATTAGGCGGTATGGCTCGTATTGGTGTTGAATCATATTTATTTTACCCAATTCAGATTAACGCAAGCGTTGGCGCTTCACTTATGAATCTTATCGGTCGCGATGACAAACGCTATGAACTTTTAACTCCTATTAGTTTTATGGAAGTAAAAGAATCTTTTGTATGGAACCTTAATTTTTCTATTATGTTCCAATATACATTTTAATCAATGATTTATAGAGTAGATTGCCGCTTTTTCCGTGGAGATATTCCCTGCAATCCTAATAAGCTTTATTCAGCTGAATGCGATAATTGTCAATATTACAAAAAATCTGAAGGAAAAATATTAATCATAAAACTGGGCGCTATCGGAGATGTAATACGCACAACCCCTTTACTTCATCGCCTTACTAAAGTTTATCCGAATTATGAAATTTGGTGGCTCACATATACTCCCGACGTATTACCATCTTCCATTGATAATATTTTACAATTCAATCTCGAAAATATATTATGGCTAAATAAAATTCATTTTAATTGGTTAATAAACCTCGATAAAGATCCTCAAGCTTGCACGCTTGCTTCGATTATTTCTGCAGATAGGAAATCGGGTTTTATTTTAATGAATGGCAAACCTGCCCCCATCGATCAACTAGCTGAACATAAATTCTATACTGGAATTTTTGATAATTATAGTAAGAATAATACAAAATCGTATCTTGAAGAGATTTTTGAGATCCTTGGTTGGCAATTCCAGGGTGAGGAATATATATTGGAAATTAGAAATGAATATTCATTTGAAATCCCTAATAATGGAGCAAAAATAATTGGTTTAAATACAGGTTGCGGCGCACGCTGGTCATCACGACTTTGGGCAGAAGAAAAATGGATAGAGTTAATCAGATTGCTTCAAAATAATGGATATTATCCATTACTATTAGGCGGAGAAGCTGAAAATGAAAGAAATTTGTCATTGCAAAAACAAACTGGCGCCTTATATCTTGGCTTCTTCTCACTTCAAAAATTTATTTCATTACTTTCTAATATTGATGTTCTTGTGACGGGGGTCACAATGGCACTGCATTTGGGAATTGGATTGAAAAAGAAAATTGTTTTATTAAATAATATTTTTAATCCAAACGAGTTCGAATTATATGGTCGGGGAGTTATAGTGCAACCCGAACGTGAATGCAGATGCTATTATCAACCAAAATGCATTAATTCTGATTATTTTTGTATGGATTATATTTATCCAAGTACAGTTTTTAAAGAAATAGAAAAATTATTAAATAGTTAATTATAGATGGTATTATGAAAGAAAATGTTCTCGATAAGTTTCTAAGGTATGTAAAGATTGATACCCAATCCAGCGAGGAATCCGATACGACTCCAAGCACTCAGAAGCAATTTGATTTAGCTAATTTATTAGTTCAGGAATTGAAGGAAATAGGTATAATCGATGCCGAAGTTGATGAGCATTGCTATGTTATGGCTACAATTCCTTCAAATCTTCCAAGCAATCATCCCGCTTATAACAAAGTGCCTCGAATAGGAATAATTGCCCATTTAGATACATCTCCCGATGTTTCAGGTGCTAATGTAAAACCGCAAATTATTGATAATTATCAAGGTGGTGATATAACTTTGCCCGGCGACTCATCAGTTGTCATCCGTCAATCCGAAAATCCAGCTTTGCAAGGTTATTGCCTTGGACACAAGATTGTCACATCAGATGGCACAACCCTTTTAGGTGCCGATGATAAAGCTGGTATCGCTGCAATTATGGAACTTGCTGATATTTTAACTAATAATCCCGAAATTCTTCACGGTGATATTCGTATTGCTTTTACTCCCGATGAAGAAATCGGACAAGGTACGCTATTTTTCGATTTGATGAAATTCGGATGTAAATATGCTTATACTGTGGATGGTGAAATGCCAGGGGAACTGAATAAAGAAACTTTTTCCGCAAATTCAGGCTTAATTAAAATCAAGGGACGTGATATTCATCCAGGATCAGCAAAGAATATTATGGTTAATGCTGCACGTGTAGCGTCGGAAATTGTTGCACGTTTCCCGAAATATATGTCCCCTGAAACAACCGAAGGCTATGAACCATATATTCATCCACATAATATGAAAGGCGATGTTGCAAATGCAGAAATTCATATTTTATTCCGTGATTTCAAAACTGAAGGACTTGATCTCCAAAAAAAGATTGTTGAAAATATTATTGATGAAGTGCAAAAGATTTATCCAAAATCATCAATTAAATTTGATGTGAAAGTGCAATACCGCAATATGCTTGAAGTTCTTGAAAAGCATCCTATCGTGCTTGATACATTATGGGAAGCAGCAAAACGAGCGGGTGTTGAACCATATTGGAATCCCATTCGTGGCGGCACAGATGGCTCACGTCTATCAGAAATGGGATTGCCTACACCAAATATTTACAATGGTGGTCAAAATTTTCATAGCCGTACAGAATGGCTTTCAGTAAATGCTCTAGAAAAAACGGTTGATACACTTCTGCAACTTGCACAAATTTGGGTAGAAAAATACTCATAAAGTATTCTTTCTACATCGCAGATAATGAGTAATATTGCCCTTATGATTCTTTGAAAATGAATTGATAAGGGCAAATTTATTATGCAATATGGCTATCAGAAAGTAAATTGAGATAATTTAATTGATATAATAATTCTAATGTATCATCAATGGATTTTTCTAATTCGTAATGGAAATTCCAATGAATAATACCCCGCCGCTCAAATGAGATTTCTTTGCCTTGATATTGCTCGCTAATTATCTCAGGATCGCTAATGTCTTCTTTGACTAAATGCCGAGTTATTTGCATCATTTGCTCTATATTTGATTTTTCAGACGCTACCCAAAATGCGATGGGCAAAGCCGATTCATAATAATCGGTCCATTCTTCTGTTAAATCCATTGTGCCTGTTTTTTCTATATCTTTTTCGTATGAAAGTTCAGCATCGTAAGTCGTTAAGCTTTTGGATGCGCTACTATCCTGCTCAATAAGATTTATATTAAAATCATATTTTTCATCATAAATGATTTTGGTAGCAATTGCCAAAAAAGAATCCTTTTCTGGTACAGCTATACTTTTTATTTTTGCTAAGTTATCTTCAAATATGATTGTTGCAAGTTTGGAATAGCCTTCTGCAGCAATACAAGTAGAGGGAATAATTTTAAATGGATTTAATTCCAAAATTTTCCCATAGTTCAGAGGATTCATTAGAGCAATATCTACATCATTATTTAGTATAAGATTTGGGAGGTCCGTTTCTTTTGAATAAATCAGTTCGATGCTATAATGTTCTTTTGTTTGTTCTAAATTCTCAATTAAGTTATTGATAAATTTGCCTTTTGGGACTGCTATTTTTATTGTCATAAATTATTCAAATTTCAATTTTTATCATTTATTAATTTTTTCCATATTTTGACTGATTCATATGCTACAATTCCCGCTGCAACACTTACATTTAATGAATGCTTCATTCCATACATCGGAATTTCGATTGCATTATCACATTTTGCAAGCACAGGGTCATCTATACCCGTTATCTCATTTCCAAGTATTAAGACGAGCGGAAAATCATTTATTTGCAATTGGTCATAATTGCGACTTGAATTAGTCAATTCAACTGCAATAATGACTTTGCCTTTTGATTTTTCTTTTTCAATTGCGTCAAAAATATTTTTTTCATAATACCACGGAACAGTTTCATTAGCCCCAAGCGCAGTTTTCGATATTTCCTCTCTTGGAGGATAAGGTGTGAATCCGCAAAGTATTAAGCTATCAAGCAAGGCAGAATCAGCAGTGCGAAATATTGACCCAACATTATAAAGACTCCGTATATTATAAAGCATCAGGCTTATCGGATGACGTTGGGCTTGCAATGCCTCCTCTTTAGTTAAACGTTGAGATAATATTTCATCGTGAAGTAATTTCCGCATTGATATTTTGAAAAATTTTAATTAACAAAAATATTATTTCTTAAAAATTTTATTCCTGATTTCATTGCACATATTATTAAATCGTAACTCATAGATTTAAAGCATTAATGATTTATTCCTTTTTCCGTAGTTTTTTGAAAAAATCAGTGAATTTGCGTTGAAAACTTTCATTATTTACGCGAATCATTAGTATAATACCTGCAATTGCTACAAGTATATCACCTCCCCACATACTTAACACAGGAGAAATAATCCCTCTATCTGCAAGCTTTTCTCCGCCAATGAGTGATACCCAATTAAATACATAAAATAAAAGACTAATGCCCGCCGCCACACCGAAATTACCTCGACGTATTATTACCCCAAGTGGAGCAGCAATCAACACAAATACAAGGCAGGCAAATGGAATTGAGTATTTCTTCTGTATTTCCACACTGTATTGGTCAATACGATCTTTATAACCTTCGATATTGCTTGATACAGCATATAAATTTACACGAAAATGATTTAATTGTATCTCTGCTGTTTTCAATGCTTCAATTTTAGAACGTGTTTCATCATCAACATTTTTTAAGTAGTGTGATACAAACTTCTGCGTTATGTTAGGTTGAGTACCATAAAGTAAATAATTTAAATGATTTATGAGCAGAGAATCAAAATCCTTGATTTTTTCCGATTGATTTTTTGCGATTCCATCAATAATTTTTTGCATATCAGAGATCCGCATTTCACGGTCACCACGTGAAAATACATCTGCATTAGAGCGACTAAAAAAGAAATCAGATGCATCAGCATAAATCTCACCTTCCTGGAAATTGATTACGCGATAAATATCATCGCGATTTTTAAATATTTGATGCATCTCCCCACTATACAACCTTATAACCATCTTGGCATATGTTGGGCTGCTTTTGATATAGCCGCTATCTGCGGAAATTATATTTTGTGTAAACATTTTAGTATTGTCGTAAATTGTCACCCCCGTGAGTTTCCCGGATATAGAATCTACCTTTCGTGCAAGTATTGTATATCCACTTATTGCTTGAGAAAATTGTCCTGATTCAAGAGCAAAAGTAGGTTTCTTACGATTAATATCTGCCATCAAGATTTTTGCCTGATGATTTGCTTCGGGTAAAACATAATCATTAAATAAATATAATAAATAGGAAAGTATTAAACCCGCTATTATGATCACTCTCATCATTCTGATAAGCCCCGCTCCGCTTGCCTTAATTACTGTAATTTCTGAATTAGATGATAAATTGCCAAAAGTCAAAACCACCGAAAAAAGCACACCCATAGGAACTGCCAGCACTACCA